>DDQE01000064.1:700-32700 GCA_002342545.1 Caryophanales bacterium UBA2450 | reverse complement strand
AAAAATTTTTAATGCATATGAAAAAACGATGGCAGTTGAATAAATTAAAAAGTTTTATTTCTATTAGATTAATCCTACTATTAGAGCAAAAATGAAGAAATTGATCTTCCTAGTGATTTTGCTATTTTTTGAAGTGTCAACAAAGTTGGATTTCCTTTTCCTTGCTCTATTTTAGAAATTTCAGCTTGCATAACACCGGTTTTGGATGCTAATTCTCTTTGGCTCATCCCTTTTTCGTTTCTCGCTTCAGCGATAGCTTGTCCAACAATCAATTTGATTTCAGGATCAACTTTATCTATATGTTCACCTTTAGAATAAATACCATCGCTAGATAAATCCAAATCATCATCCCAGCTAATACCATATCCAACGCCATCAATGACAACGCTTTTAAATAATTTTTCATCTTCTAGAGCGTGAAATACAGGATATTTTTCAAATAGTGTTTTAACATCAAAAGAGACAACTTCACCATCAGCAAAAGTTGCAATTAAAATCATATTTTTCTTTGGCTCAATTTTAACAATTAAATTATTCATAATTACTCCTTGAATTTTAATTCTTCAAAATCAATGTTGAAAATCCATTCAAATTTGTTGTATTTAGCATGAATATGTGGCGGATTATATTCATCTTCAATGTAATACATTTTTATTATACGATATGTTTTATCATATCAAGTATTCTTTCAAAACAAACTGAAAAAAAACAGTATGATTTTAAGTTTTAATTTATATTAATCCTGCTAAAGTGTTTAATATCATTCCAGAAGACACAAGAACAATAATTAATAATAGCTGAAGTTTATTATTAGATTTAAAGAACAACACTGTTGCTAACTCTTTTTTATAGTGGTTTTCTTATCTATTAGAAAAGGGGCTGTTAAGAAACCTGCGAAGTAAAACAGTTCTTTTTTTATTTTTTAACTCATTTTAATTACTTTTTATCATTTTATTGTTTTTTCCTTCCGTTGCTTTTAGTAGGAAATATAATTTATGGTTTCTTAACAGTTTATCTGTTAAGTGTGATAAGACAAATGTTTAATTAAAACTTATACTAAAGTATAAATAATAGGTGATTTTATTTGTTTCTTAACAGTTTATCTGTTAAAAAGTAGAATTGGTCATAAGAAAAAAGGGCTAAATCACCTTGTAGGTTTCTTAACAGCCCTTTTTTTAGTCTTGCTTCATTTTGGCTCACAACTTGTGAACTAATTTAGTTAACGTAGAAAAGCAACAAAAAAGACGATTATTTTCGTCTTCTTTTTTAAATCTATTTAGATAATAATTCAGAAATTTTTTCTTCTCTTTTATAGCCTTCATCTAAGACAAATCTTATCTCTGGAACTCTTCTAGTGTCTAATTTATGCGCTAGTTCGGTTCTAATAAATCCTTTTGCCTTATTTAATGCGGCTAAAGAAGGTTCAATATCTTCATCTTTAAAGAAAGATACATATACAGTCGCATAAGAGAAATCTTTAGAGACTCTAACTTCCGGAATTGAGATAAATCCTAGATGTGGGTCTTTAACCTCAAATTGGATAATCTCTGCGATGTTTTTTCTAATGATAGAAGCAATGCGTTCTTGTTTATTTGCCATTAGTCAACTTCCACCATTTCATAGCCTTCAACAATGTCGCCTTCTTTAATGTCATTAAAGCCATCAATTAATAAGCCACATTCAAAGCCTGCTTTTACTTCTTTAACTTGATCTTTTTCTCTTTGTAAGGAGGCTAGTTTTCCTTCAAAAACTACAACCCCTTCTCTAAGTAATCTAATTGGAGATTGGTTTTTAATCACTCCATCAGTAACCATACAGCCACCGATAGTGCCAACTTTAGAAACTTTAAATAATTTTCTAATTTCAGCTTGGCCAGTAACTTTCTCCACTTTTTCTTTTTTAAGCATTCCCTTCATCGCGGCTTGAATTTCTTCAATTAAAGCATAGATGATGTTATGTAATCTAATTTCTACTTTTTCTTCTTCGGCTTTCGCTCTAGTTCTAGCGTCTGGTCTTACATTAAAGCCATACACAATAGCTTTAGAAGCACTAGCTAATAAGACATCACTTTCAGTGATAGCACCACTAGTCGCTCTAATAACATTAATGTTAATTTTATCACTATTAAGTTTTTCTAAAGAGGTTTTAACGGCTTCAGCAGAACCTGTAGAATCGGCTTTAATGATGATGTTAATAGTTTGAACATCTCCACTATTAGCGAGCTTATATAAGTCATCTAAGCTAGCAGCGCTAGTCTTATTCTTTTCTTTAGCTTCTTTAAGTTGCTTACGTTTTAAAGCAATAGCGCGAGCTTCGCTTTCTTCAGCAAACGCCATAAAGCGGTCACCAGCTTCAGGAACTTCAGCAAGTCCGATAACAGATACCGGAGTAGATGGGGTAGCAACATTAAGAACCTTCTTAAATTCGTTAGTCATTCTTCTAGCCTTGCCATAGGATGTACCAACAACTAAATAGTCGCCTTCTTTTAAGGTACCATTTTGAATTAATAAAGTGGCTTTAGGACCTTCGTTTCTGTCGAGTTTAGCCTCTAAAACAGTACCTAAAGCGTATCGATCTGGATTAGCCTTAAGTTCTTTCATTTCACTAACTAAAATGATAGTCTCTAATAGTCCATCAATATTAACCTTCTTTTTCGCAGAGATTTCCACACAGATGACATCTCCACCATATTCTTCAGCAACAATATCGTGTTGCATTAATTCGTTTTTGACTCTTTCTGGATCGGCACCTGGCTTATCAATTTTGTTAATCGCAACAATAATTGGAACTCCGGCACTTTTAGCGTGGTCAATAGCTTCAATTGTTTGAGGCATAACCCCGTCATCAGCAGCAACGACTAAAACAACGATATCAGTAACAGATGCACCTCTACTTCTCATTGCTGTAAAGGCTTCATGACCTGGAGTGTCGATAAAGGTAATTTTATGTCCATTAATTTCCTTTTGATAAGCACCAATCTCTTGAGAGATTCCACCTACTTCTCCAGCAACTAAATTAGAATTTCTAATCGCATCGATTAATGTGGTCTTACCGTGGTCGACGTGACCCATAATAGTGACCACTGGTGGTCTACCTTTAAGTTTAGATGGGTCATCATTAATTTCTACTTCTTCAAAGTTTTCAGCTGCGACAATATGTTTCTTTTGGAAATCATATCCAAATTGTAAGCAGACAAGTCCAATAAGTTCATCATCTAAAACAGTGTTAATAGTCACCATTTTCTTTTGCATAAATAAGAATTTGATAATTTCGCTTGCTGGAACATTTAAAGAATTTGATAATTCATTGACTGAGATAGCGCCAGTATAAACAAAGACACCACCATTAACTTTGGTTTTAACTTTATCCGCGTTAATTTTAGTGGAAACATTAGTTTCTCTTTCAAAACGTTGTTTGTTATTTTTTCCCATACTCACTACCTCTTTTCTTTACTTAATGCACTAATTAACTCTAGGAAGATTTCTTCTTTAACTTCGCATTTAAGTGCTTTCGCTAATAAGTGTTTATCATGCGCTAAAGTAATCGCTTTTAAATCTTTTGATATATAAGCACCTCTTCCTGGCATATCTTGATTTAAATCAAGATAGATTTGCCCATTATATTTCACAATGCGATATAAATCACTTTTTAAAAGTAATTTACGCGTAGCAATACAAGTTCGATAAATTGGTGCTTTTTTATTCATTTATATAATATTAGTCCTCGTCGTAATATTGATCATATTCATCATAATCAATATCGTCTTCTTCGACTTCTTCTTCAGCCTCTTCTTCGGCTTCCATTTCTTTGAGTTCTTCTTCGGTATAGATAGACATACGTGGAGTATCCGCATGCTTAATAACCTTTTCTTCCTCTTTTTCTTCTTCGGCTTTTTTCTTACGCTTACTAGAAGTGGATTTTTTATTGTTCTTAGAAGAATCTTCTAAGGATTTTTCTAAATCTTCTAATGTAGTTGTAGTCTTAACTGAAGTAGTTGCTTCTTCTTTAGCTGGAGCTTCTTCAACTGGTTCAGTAACTTCTTCAACTTTTTCTTCTTCTTTTGGAGCAGCTTTAAGTTCTTCGCTTTCAGCGACTTCTTCTAAAGTCTCATCAAAATCATTAGATTCTGCTTCATAAGTTCTTTCTTGAGGAGCAACATATCCTTCAGGAAGTCCTGGAAGCGCTCCACTATAATCGTTTTGATAGACAAGAGATTGTTTTTGAGCTTCTGCAACTTTTAAAGCATGCTCTTGCATATCTAAAGCAGATAATTCTTCAAATGTTTGATATTCTAAACCTTCGGCTTCAGCGTCAGATTCCACTTTGATATCAATATGATATCCAGTTAATTTAACGGCAAGTCTAGCGTTAACGCCCTTTCTACCAATAGCTAAAGATAAAGAATCATCTTTAACAACCACTAAAGCGGATTTCTTTTCGCTATCAACTTTAACTCCGACAACTTGTGCTGGTTTTAAAGATTCCATGATGTATAAACCAACGTTGTCTTTATAAGTGATGATATCAATCTTTTCTTTAGAAGCACCATTACCTAATTGGGAAACGACTTTTTGAATTCTGGTACCATTTGGACCAATACAGGCTCCAGCTGGATCAACATTGATATCTTTAGAAGTGACAGCAACTTTACTTCTTTCTCCTGCTTCTCTAGCGACAGCCACAATTTCAATTGTGCCATCATATATATCGTGAATTTCTTCGGTCATGATTGCTTTTAAGAAGCCTTCTGAGGAACGAGAGACAACAATATGGGCGCCTCTAGGACCAGTAGCGACATCTTCAACAAATAATTTAATAGTATCGCCTAAAGCAAATTTTTCATCTTTAATCATTTCTTTTCTAGTGAGATAGACACTGGCTTTACCGATGTTAACAGTAGCCCCTCTTTCATCATATTGTTCCACTCGACCAGTGATTAAAGTGTTAATCTTATCTTTAAATTGTTCGTGTAAGACTTCTTTTTCCGCTTCAGCGAATTTTTGTTTTAATAAAGACTTAATGGTAATAACCATTGCCTTTCTTAATTCTTCGATAGGGACATAGATGCGGTATTCATCACCGACTTTATAACTCTTTGCCTTATCTTCGTTGGCGTCCTCGACAGAGATTTCAAGTAAATCGTCTTGCACATCTTCAACAACGTTTTTAATTTGGTACATTTCAAAAACGCCTTTATCAAGATCGATATCCACTCCCACGAGTGCGTCATCCGCTCCTAGAGATTTTCTAAAAGCTTTCATCATGGATTCTTTTAAAGCTTGAATAACTACATCTCTAGAAATTCCTTTGTTGACCTCAATGGCCTCTAAGGCAGCATTGACTTCATTCACGTTAATAGCCATAAATAATTACTCCTTAAAATTTAATTGCTAAACGAATTTTATATATATTACTAAGTAATATAACAATGTTATTTACTCTGGTTTTATTTTTAACAGCGACAGTGATTTCATTTTCTTTAACATCCACTAAATCGCCCTCAAAGATATTTTCTCCTTTAATAGGATTAGTAACGTGAACATGCACGTATCTATTAATATAATCTTTTAAGGATTCAATCTTTAGAGGCTTCTCGGCCCCTAAAGAAGAAATATCTAAGATATATGGTTCACTAGAAGAGTCAATCTCATCTAAATATTTAGAAAGTTCTTCACTTAAACTAACAATACTTTTCATATCGATCGGCTCAACTCTATCCACAACAATAGATAAAATTAAGTCACCTTTGTCCTTCTTGCTAGATAAAGAAACAAAATCATAACCTAAAAGGTTAATTTTTTCTTTAAGTTTGCTTTCAATTGATTTAATGTCCATATATCTCCTTTAAAAACAAAGAGTGCCTATCTGGGCACTCTTATTCAGAGTAATGCGTCTATTACTAAACGCAAGAATAAATATACATATGTATTATTTAAAATGCAAACACTTTATTTATTTAGGAAGATAATTTTCTTTAAATGACCACTTTTCTTTTTTGAGTGAGGATAAGTTTCAATATAGGAATTAGTAGCTTCGTCAAATTTCTTTAAGGCTGATTCACCATAACGAAGTCTAGAAAATTCTTCGATATTGTTAAAAGAATAAATTTTGTGACCTCTAAACTCATATTCTTTAAAAGGATAGATAACTGAGCGAGGAAAAGCTAAAGAATGAACCATCTTATATGGATGGTCTTGAAAAGGAATGATTACCGTTTGAGAAACATAATCACTGTTTTTATATGTTTCCGCTACTGTCTTTTCAAATTCTAATAGCTTTCTTCTAGTTCTATTCATTTTGAGATGAAAGAAAGCGTCACCCACTACATATTTAATAATTTTATGTTTACTATATTTAATAAGCTTTAGATGCTCTTTTCTGTCCTTAGGAACGCCCATAAATAGGCAAACATCTACAAACAAGCCTCTATCTTTTGTGTGATCTGGAAGAGTAAACCGATTAGCTTCTTTAACATATGTATTTTTATCTCGAATTTTTAAAGCTGGAATTAGAGGATTATATCGCGGATTAGTTAAATAACAATCGAAAGTAAAATTATCCTTCAAATCGCTTTTTAACGCTTCGACAAATCTAGGATAATCAAAGTAATCAATAACAATATCTGCGTCATCATCCCAAGGGATAAAATCACCATATTTATATAGGCCAAGGGCGCTACCAAAAGATAAAGCATAATCAATATTGTGTTTACGGCAGATGCGATCAATTTCTAGAATAATTTGAAAAACGATGTCTTGAACTGTTTTGTTATCGACATCGTTATTATTTTGATCTTTGGCTAATATATATCGATTGTTATCGACAATAAATTCATTCATTTTAATGATATGGGTTAACAATCACTGTACCGTCCAAACAAACAACTTCTGTGGTTTTTGCTTTAGCAAGCCAGTTAGAACCTCTTCTAATTTTTCTCCACTCAGCTTTTGTGCCTGCATAATTAATTCTTTCTAACTCCACGCAGTTGAAGAAACAGTTGAAACCAATTTCTTTAACGGAATTTGGAATTGAAACAACTTGTAAATTTAAACAGTTAGCAAATGCTCCAGCACCTAGCTTAGTAATATTAAGTGGAATGTTAGCGACAATTAAATTTTGATTTTCACTAAAAGCGTGACCGCCAATAGATTCTAATTTTGGTGGTAAGGTTGTACTTTCAGTGTATTTAACTTTGTTAATTTCATGAACTTTAGAAACGTGTTCCACGGTAATTTCTTCATCTTGAAGTTTAAGATCTTTTTCTAAAATCGAATCTCTAAAATATGAACCATGGAAGCTAGCAAAGAAAATAGCGAAGAATAAACTAACTCCTAAAGGAATTGCGGTTAACCAGACGAATAAATCCGCAGGTGGAGTTGTTAAAGCTCTTACTGTAAAGAAGATGAATATAAAACCAACGAATATCAATAAAGTAAAGATAAAGTCAGTAATTGCAATACGTTTTACTGCAGCAGAGCTCTTTAAATAGCCTTTGGCTAAATGGACGATTGATAGAATAATAAGCACTACTGATAAAACCATAATTAGAGCAAGGATGACACCCATAGCCACAAACGTGTACATTACAGCTTGTGACATTACTGGGTTTTCGCTAGGATCAAATAATCCCTGTGACATCATGTCAATATATGGGTTAGTGGCTACTACACTAGGAGAGCCTGTGAAGAGTTTACTAAATAATTCAGTTAATTTATCAATTGTATATCTAAAAATATCTAATCCATTTAATCCACTACGGAAATCAACAGGAACATCAGAATATAAAGGGATGAATAATAAGCAAAGAGGGAATAATGAAAATATCAAAGTGAAAATTGCATAGACATTATTAGATGCGCTATGAGGGTGATTCACTTTCCAACCATTTACTTCTTTAATTTTTCTAAGTTTTTGATTTCCCATATCTTCTATGCTATCAATTATTACATAATTAGACTATATTTTAAAACCATTTTCGATTGCTTTTTGATATAAAGAGGAGGCTAGAGCCTCACTTTTCTCCACTCCAATCCCGTCTTTATAATATAAAGAAAGATTATATAAGCAACGTGACTCGTTGATGTTTGCCCCAATTTCATAATAGTATCTTGCTCTAACAAAATCTTGTTTAACGCCTAATCCACTTGCATAGCAAAGTCCTAAATAGAATATGCAGTCAGGATCTTTTTGCTTAAAGCCGAGGGAGAAATAATTAAATGCTTCTTCATATTTATGAAGTTGATAGCAAACCTTCCCTAAAGAAGCATAAACTTCCACTTCTCCTAAATCTAAAGCCTTTTTAAGTAAAGACAAGGCAATTTCTAAATCTTTAGAAACAGCTTTCCCTTCAATATATAGTTTCGCTAATAATTTAATAGAAGGAATATGATTTGCGCTGACCCCATAAGTTAAATATGGAATGGCGCTAGCATAATCTCCTTCTTTAATGTCTAATAAGGCTAGATTATATCCACAAGCCTCATCGCCAAGCTCATACCCCTTTTTATAGTAAGATTTCGCTAGGTCAAAATCCGGATTATCAATTAACCCACAAGAATAGATAAATCCAAGTTTTCTAAATGCTTCTGGCTGATTAATATATTTTAATCTTTCGATTTCTAATTTCGCGTGATATAAATCGTTATTTTCAATATAAAAATTGACCAAATCATTGATCGCATTAATATCACCGATAGAGGCTCGCTCGTGGAGTTTTTCTATTTCGTAAGAATTCATCTATAATTCGCTTAAAGAAGAGATAACGATTCCGTCTTCACTTCCGTAGATTCCTTCTCGATCCAAAAGAATAGGAGTCACACTGGCATTAATCGCGGCTTTTTTATCATCTAACGCATCGCCAACATAGCAGATTTTGCTTTTATCAGTCAATGATAATAGTTCCATTGCTTTATAAATTGGCTCTGGATTTGGCTTATGCTTTTCAGTGTCATCATTACCGACAATGACATCAAACATTTTTTCATCAAAATTTAAAAATCTTAAAACATCTTTAACGTGCTTAACATTGTTACTAGTAACAATACCTAATTGTTTTCCTTTGCTTTTGAGCTTTTTTAAAGCCGGCAAAACATCTTCATAAGTTTTAGTTAATTTCAAAACAAATTCAGCGTCTAATAAAGCGCGAATATTCTTTTCAAAAATATTCATTGCTTCCTGATTCATTGGTGCCCCTAATTCTTCATAGCCCTGAATTAGAGGAATTCTCATTAATCTTAAAACGTATCCTTCAGGGACATCCACTCCTACAGAAGCATATGCTCCATGAAATACTTCCACTAAAGAATCATGAGAGTCCACTAAAGTGCCATCAAAATCAAATAAATATGTCTCAATAGTTTTCATAACGAGTAAATCTTAAAGGAAAAACAATAATAAATAAAGAAATTTATTGATTATTAATATATATGTTCTATAATCTTTGGGTTATGAAAATTAGACTAGCAACATTTGTATATAACGTAATCTGCAATATTCCTGTCTGTTTCTTCCTTTGTTTAGCAGCCGCTATTACAGGAGCAAGCAAGTTTGAAGGAGGAACATTAATCATCGACTTCCAGGCTATTGAATGGATTAATATTTTATATAACTTCTTAGTAGGTTTTACGATTGCAATGTTAATTGGTAACTTCGTTCCTTTAACTAAAATCGGTAGATGGTTCACTGGTTTATTTGGAGTAAGAAACGATACTTATACAGGAAACATGCCATATCGTTTACTAGCAACTTTAATTACTACATTAATCTTCTATGTTGCTATTACTCCAACTCTTACGTTATTCAATTACTTCGTTTTAAAGATATATACCACTCCTGCTCAAGCAGGAATCTCATTCCTAATTAACATTCCAATTATGTTAATTGTCGGCTTTGTAAGTTCACTGATTAATGATATCGCTGCCTATAAAGTCGCTCATATGATTGACGCTGACTTCTAAGATCTCACAAAAAAGTGAGATTTTTTTATACTTTGTATAACTCCAGTTTTTTTGTACATTTAAAAACTTTTTTTGCAAAAAAATCGGAAAAATCCACTCTATATATAATGTAGGGACTTATCATAACTAGACGTAGTTAGAGGGTTTCTACTATTCTAGGTAATCAATATTTAGAGAATCTTGTTAAATATCACTTCTTCATTGATGACAACAACGTTAAGCATTATTCCAAATTCTTAGCCAGCGTCATTCTCGATAAATGGCATAAAAGAGAAGAGAAGCTTAAAAGGATATCTGGAGAAGAGGAAAAGAAGCAAGCTGATGGATTTGATGAACTTGACGATATCGATTTAGAACCAAATACAGAGAACTGGGTAGGAAGGCACGATTAATGGGCAAATATAAATTTCGCGGAAACAGTTTAACAAAGGGACCAAAAGATGAAGAGCATCCAAGTATTGATTTAGGTATAAAAGATAACAAGTGGGAAAACATTGAAGTCACTTCATCTCCTACAAAAAAAGATAAATATACAAAATTTGATTTAAATCCTAATCCAAAATGGAGAGAAGGTAAAAAGAAAAAAGAATCTTATTTTAGAAGATATTTACGTAAGGATCCTATTTGGTCAAGGCAATCTATCTATAAAAATTACGACTTGATAGAATCGGACGAAAAGAAAGTAGATTCTTTTCTAGAAGAACGCAGAAGGAATATTGAAATAGATAGAAAGCGAAGAGAACAAGCTGCAAAAAGAAAAAATGATGCAAAGCTACGTTACCATCAACGTGGTCGTTCAGCTAGTCAACGCATTAGCGCCCAGGCATCATCGAGTGTTATTAAATCAAAAAAATATAGGCAAGTCAATATCAAAGGAGAAATTCATGCAAAAAAAAGTAAAAAGAAGTAACAAAGCACATATGCGTTTAAGAAAAAGCGCGAAAACAAAGCAAGAAGCTAAATATCATCTAACTTGTGTTATGTCACAAACTAATATGGATAAATTGTTAACTAAAAAGCAAAAAAGAACTTTGTGGGAGGCTAATAAATAATGTCTAAGTTAAAAGCAAAAAAACATAAAGCTAAAAGCAAATAAGTAAGTAAAAGCTTCTCTGGAGAAACTACATTAAAACAACTTCCAGATAATGCTTGCTTTAAGACAGTTGGTAAAGATGGGAAATTGTCTAAATCAACTTATATTAGGTAAGTGAGTAGCTTACTGAAGAGAATGTTCTTTGTTGGTCTTGCTTCTATATCTTCGGTAGTGAAAACTGCTTAGAAGGAATGTGAATGGAGGAATGACGTATGGAAACATTACTAATTCTGTTCCTATTGTGTCTGCTCGCCAGCATAATTAAAGGCCCTAGCCCAAGGGGTTAAGGCCACAACCACATCATTAAAGTAAACCATCGCGAGTGAATTGTCAATATATTAACAAAAAACTCCTTATAGGAGTTCTTGTATTTTTCAGATAGTAATTATTTTTGATTAATAGAATCTGCAGTTCTTTTTTTAGCGTGGAAAGCTAAGCCAAGAGCGTCAGGTCCGCAATGGCTACCAGCGGTAGGATTAACATAAATGACTTCGATTTTAAGATCTTCTCCATATTTTTCATGGAGTTTAGCTTTAACATCATCCACTAAATAGTCAGCGTCACTATGAGCGATGACACATGGATAATTTTTGATGTCAACTTGGAGTTCATCAACATATTCTAAAATCTTATCAATCGCTTTTTTACGACTCATGGCACTACCAATAGAGGTCATCTTGCCGTTTTCACCAATATAGATAAGAGGCTTAACACCCATCATTCCACCCATAAAGGCTTTAAATCCGGTAACGCGTCCACTCTTTTTGAAGAATTTGATATTATCGGCGAAGAAATAAAATGCCATTTGATCAATGCCGGTTTTTGCCCATTCAACGATTTCATCTATGGACTTACCAGCTTTATAAAGTTCAGCAACTTCTAAAGAACAAACATAACCACCAACAGTAATTCCTTTAGTGTCCACTAGTTGAATTCTACGTCCTGGATATTTTTCTAATAATTCTTTAATTGCTTCTTCACAGACATCAATAGAGACAGTCATCACTCTAGAAAAGTGAACATAAAGAATATCTTTTCCTTCTTTTAAAGTTGGTTCGAAATATTCAATATATTGAGCCTTACTTAAAGCGCATGTAGTCGGTAAAACCCCACCTCTAAGCATTTTATAAAATGCTTTATAGTCAAAGGTGTCACTATCTTTAAAAGGATAGTTTTCTTCTTCTACGACATAAGGCATAGAAATTAAGCCAGCGTCATAGCGTCTAGCAATTTCTGGAGTGATATCACAGTCAGTATCAAAAAATAGTTTATACATATATTCTTACCTCTTTTTATTTTGTAGCGTTTTTATTTAAAAAATCTAATACATCTTTAACAGTCTCAAAAGGAATAGCGTCAGTAAATTCCACACCAAATTCCTCTTCCATCGACATAGAAAGCATCATCATTCCGATAGAGTCGATTCCTAAATCCACTAATCTAGTGGATTCAGTAGCGTGTTCTGCGTCAGAATCTGGCATATTTTGTTTAATAAGTTTTTTTAATCTTTCTAGCATTAGTAAATTCCTATTAATAAGTCGTATATATCTTGTTTACCTGGAATTAGACCAATTTCCACTTGCGGATAGTCTCTATTTAAAACTTCCATAATTTCATTAGCTAATTCTTCTGATAAAGCTTGTCCAATGAACACAAAAGCAAAGCTTTTATCTTCAATATCTTCAATTTTTGAGAATGCCTCTAAAGTGGCTTCAATAATATCTTCTTGATAGCCAATTAATTTATGACCAATCGCTTCGACATAACTTCCTTTAGGAGCAACTTCACCATCAACATTAGCCTCTTTACCGCTTTTAAAGATGGTTAAAGGAATCATTCCTTGTATACCTTCTAGTAAGCATTCTTCCACTTCGTTAGGAGATAAATCTTCATCAAAGTAATTATTAAGGGCCGCAAAACCTTCTTGAATGTTTTTAGTTTCGATGACATGGACTTCGCTATCTTTATATAAATCCGCGGCTTGATGAGCAGTTTTGATCATATTAGCTTCGTTAGGGAGTAGGAAAATATCATCCGCGTTAACATAGTTAAAAGCATCAATTAATTCAGCTACACTAGTGTTCATGGTGGTACCACCATTTAAAACTAAATCAGTTCTTAACCCCTTAAAGGATTCAATAATCCCATCTCCTTGAGCGACAGTAATAATAGCAATTTTCTTTCTATCACCGCGTTTTTTATTTTCTTCTTTAATGAGGTTATTATGTTGAAGAGCCATATTCTCCATTTTGAAAGCTACAAATTCACCAAATCTTTGTGCGTATTCAATGACTACATATGGGGTTTTGGTGTGAATATGAACTTTAACAATAGTGCCGGTTTGGAAACACACTAAAGATTCTCCATGACTTTGCATCCAAGCGATAAAGGAATTGATATCAAATTCACTAACGTTAATTTTGGAATTTAATAATTGAAGCAAGAATTCAGTACAGTATCCAAATTCAAGTTCGCTATTCTCGTTAAATGCAGAATAGTCAATTTTATCCATTGGACTAGATTCTTCAACTTCTGCGTCATCGATATCTTCTAACTCTTTACCAGTAAAGAAGGATAAATATCCTTCAAAGATTGTTAATAATCCTTTTCCCCCGGAATCCACCACTCCATTTTCCTTTAAAACAGGAAGTAGATTTGGAGTGTTATCTAAAGATTTTCTCATCTCTAAAACTACTTTAGTAAAGAAATCGAGATAATTTTCTTTTCCAGTAATGCAGTATTTAGCAGCTTCTATTGATTCTCTTGCCACTGTTAAAATTGTGCCTTCAGCAACATCTGCGCAAGCGTGATAAGCATTTTTATACGCACCTACCATTGCAAACGCAAAATCTTGAACGGATATTTCTACTACATTAGCAATAGCATCGGCAAAACCTCTAAAATATTGACTTAATAAAACTCCAGAGTTTCCTCTTGCTCCAAATAACATTCCCCTAGCAAATTCATCAGCGATCTTACCAACACTAGCATCTTCATCACTAATAGTTTTAAGTCCGTTAGAGTATGTGAGCTTCATATTAGTGCCAGTATCGCCGTCAGGAACAGGGAAAACATTCAAATCATTGATTATTTGAAGATGTGCCACTAAGTTTTTATAGCCAAGTTTTAATAGTTCAACAAATGTTGAGCCATTAATTACTGATTGTGTATTCATAAATAATATCGTTAATAGTCTACTTTCAACCTTGTCTATTATAATAAATTATAAATATTATTCAAGTTATATCACTTCACCAACTAAGTTGGTGATGTACTTTTTAAAATAAAAATACGATTTTATCGAATATAATTAAAGATATAATATTACTCAGGTAAAAAATATGAAATATATAGTGATTGATACTTTAGGAAGCGATCAAGGTCCTAAAACCATATTAGATGGAGTCAAAAGTGTCTTAGAAAATAACTCTAACATCGGTTTTGTCGTTGTTGGCAATCCTCATTTAATCGAAGAATATAATCTTCCAAAAGATAGAATTAAAGTTATCGAAGCTTATGAGACTGTCACTAACTACGATAATCCAGTCGAGGCTTTTTATAAAAAAGATAAAGTTTCCATCTTTTTAGCCCTGAAAGAGGCTAGCGAAAACAAGGACACAATCGGAGTGATTTCTAGTGGGGCTACTGGAGCTTTAATGGTTGGCTCTATTAAATATCTATTAGATAAAAATAGAACTAGACCCGCTTTAGCAGCGGTCTTACCAACTATTGATGAAGGTAAATGTACTTGTGTCGTTGATACTGGCGCCTCTATCGATGTTGGTCCTCATCAGTTAGTGGAATTTGCTCACTTAGGTAGCGAATTTATGAAAAAACTCTATAAAATAGAGTCTCCTAAAGTGGGCTTATTATCAATCGGTTCTGAGTCCACAAAAGGAAATAAATTAGTTAAAGAAACTTATCCACTTCTAGAACAAGAAGAAGGTATAAACTTTATTGGTAATATTGAAGGTAGCAAGGCTCTTGACCATTTATGCGATGTTTTAGTATGTGATGGCTTTAGTGGCAATCAAGTATTAAAAGTTACTCAAGGAGTAGCCTCAAACTTAATAAAAGAAATTATTAAATTTGGCAAAAAATCAGGTAAAGAAAACGAAGCAAAAATGATCGCTGGCCACTTAATTAGCCTATACGACTTTGAATCTAGTGGAGCAGCGATTATGTTAGGAGTTAAAAAGACAGTGCTAAAATGTCGAGGTTCAAGTGGGTCTAAAGCCATTGTCTCAGCCTGTCAAATCTTAATTAATCTAAATAACAATAAGACTTATTTCGAAGAAGTCTTCGATAAGTAAAAAAGTTTGCCTTTAGGACAAGCTTTTTTATATTTATAAACTAAAGTTTAGTTTTCTTTTTTGCGTTTGATTAAAAGTAAGATTACGCCTACTACCGCTAAGGCCGATAAAATGACACTTGTGGTTACAATATTTCCGCCACAACCTGATGATGCTGGGGCTGGTTTTTCATTAACCACAATTTCATAAGTGGCAGTAACAGAAACATTATCTTCAGCATAACTAATTGTGACTGTTTTAGTGCCAGCATTAGACATATTTGGTTTGCTCACAGAATAGTTAGTGACTGGTTTTGAAGTGCCATCGCTATAAGAAGCAGTGACCACTAAACCTTGACTAGAGAATGTATCACCAACTGTAAATGTCTTTTGAACATTACTAGTGTTTAACGATATGGATTCAAGAGTTGTAGGAACAAATGGAGTCGCACTAGAAACAATAGTCAATGATTTAATATACACTCTAGATTTAGCAGAAACGCTGAGTGTGCTTACTGCTGTACCATCATAAGTTAATATATAATCTGCTAAAGAGGAAGTGAGACTATTAATTATTTTATTACCAACGGTAATAGTAGCGCTTGCACTTGAACTATAATAGCAAGCTCTAACAGTGATTGATGTAATATTTAAAGATTCAGTGAAAGTTAAGCTAAAGGAGCCATTATTATTTCTACTTCCAAGTTTAACACCATTAACGCCTTCATAGGCTTTAGTAGAACTAGCGGAAGCAATAATTGAACCACCGCTTTCTACAATATCTAAAATATCATCTAATTCTTCTCTACTATCTTGCTGACTAGAAGAGAAAACAATTTGATATTCTTCATCAGTAGCTTCAACGACATTTACGTTAACAGTTTTAGTGACTTCTTCAGCAGTTAAAGTTAATGTGGTTTCTCCAACAGCAACACCAGTGACTTGTCCTTCTATTGATACTGTAGCGACACTAGTATCATTAGATACATATTCGATTTCTTTATTAGTGGCGTTAGTAGGAAAAACTGAAGCATTTAAATTAACTTTTTTACCTTCTTTAACTTCAATATTTTCACTAACAGAAATATCGTTAACAGCAACATATTGACTAACAGTAACACTAATAGTAGCGCTTTGACCTAAACTATCACTAACTGTAATAGTTGTAGTACCAGCACCTACCACATGAATTGTTGCAGTTGAGCTAGCACTACCCGTAACACCACTAACAGTGACCACATTAGTGTTTCCGCTAACCCAAGAAGAGATAGTTCCTTCTTTACTTGTTGCGGTGACTGTGGCATCGCTAGATTTAGTATTTAACTCGAATGATTTGACATCAACCGAGACACCATCATTAGCCATATCTAATAAGTTATAGACGTCTAAATTACCGTGTCCATAATATCTAAATGAATAACTGCTGCATTTATATGCAGAACCATATAAATCTTCTTCGAATTCATCAGGTGTGCCATTAGGATATTTTTCTTTCCATAACGCTGCTGCTCCAGCAACAATTGGGCTAGAAAAGCTTGTTCCACTTGTAAAGTGATAGCCTAGTGTTTTAGTAGAATTAGTTGGATCTTTAATTCCAGGAGCACAAACGCTACCAGGAGCGGTAATATCAACAGATATCCCTTTTGTAGAAGCGGTGTCGGTACTCTTATTGTAATTAGAATATTCACTATCAAATTTATCAGTATAAGGCTCTAAAGCTCCAACACCGATTACGTGATCATTACATGCTGGATATGATTTGCAGTCAGTGCTTTCATTTCCCGCTGCTGCAACAACAATCACTCCTTTATCATAAGCATAATCAATAGCATCTTTAAAGGCAGTTTTTGTGCCAGCAGCGGCACTATATTCATATCCATCAGGATATTCATCGGTATCAAAGGCACCTAAAGATAAGTTAATAACATCCGCTCCATTATCAGCAGCGTATTTAATGGCCTCATTAATAGATGGATCATAGAAATCAATTTTTAAAGCTAAGATATTAGCACCTGGGGCAATACCGACAGTGCCCACTCCATTATTACTAGCCGCAGCGCTACCTGAGACGTTACTACCGTGATCAACCCATTCTTTTCCGCCTTCTCCATCACTTTCGTAGTCATGAGATAAAACCGACCAGCCTTCGCTTGATGCTTTGTGGATTGAGACAGTTCCTGTATATTCATCAGTTTCAAAATACGCAGATTTATCAGAGATAATTGATTGTCCATTTCTTTTAAAGTCTTCGTGGTCATATTCAATACCGCTATCGATAACAGCAATCAAAGAGCCTTTGCCTGTATATTTATCCCAAGTTGATTCGATATCACCAACATTATCCATAGAAACGTTTTGATAATATTGTTTTCCAGTTTGATATAAAGGGTCATCAGCTTTAGATGCTCCGGTATAATATGGGTCAGTTGGAGATAAAAATGGGGTGCGTTTCACCATTTCTTCTTCCTTAACATCGTTTCTTAATACGATTCCACCATTAGGGCCAACAGCTCCAACAGCGTAGACTTTTTTAGCTTGTTTTAAGTTAACTGCAGTTAAAGTACCAGCAAGCATAACAAAAGCAAATCCGTAACTAACAAATTTCATTTTTAAACTTTTCATAAGGATTCTCCTAGGACGATTATCCCCTTTGATTTATTTATCAAAGAGGTCATTATACACAAATACTAGAACTATCGTAAAGAAAAAATGTTTTTTCGATTGAATCTAAAAAAATGACCTTTCGGCCATATTTTATTACTACTCAATTTCTCCCGCTTTTTTAAAGGCGAATTTCGCACAAGCTGGGCCAATTAATTCATAAACTAAAGTTGAAGTTAAGACAATTGCCACAATTAGAGCACCCGTCCCATCAGTAAATAAATTACTAGCGGTAGTAGCTAAGCCAATAGCAACACCTGCTTGAGGAACTAAAGCGAATCCTAAATATTTTTGTACTGGTTCTTCAGCATTAGTGATTTTAGCGCCTAATCTAGCTCCGCTATATTTGCCAGCCACTCTAAAGACGATATAAACAGCAGCAACAATCACCACTAATAAACCAGTGTCATTAAAGAAGATGGTTAAGTCTAATGAGGCTCCTGAAATTACAAAGAATAATAAATAAATTGGAGGGGTAAATCTATCTAAGACATCTAAAGTTGGACCACTATTTTTAAATAAGTTAGTGTATAAAGCGCCTGCCATCATACACATTAATAAGCTAGATAATTCAAATCCGCCCATATAGTCTGCTTTAAATAGGAAATAAAATCCGCAACAAGAGAATATCGCAAATATTGCTAAAATTACTCTATTATTACGGCTTTTAAATACTTTATTAAGTAAAGAAACAATAACACCAAATACTGCCCCAATTCCTAATGAAATAAGGATCTCAATGATTGGCTTAAAAATCATTTTATAGATATCAAATTCTCCACCTAAACTTATAGAAGAGGCGATTTGAAATAAAATCGCAAATAAAATTAAAGCAACGGCGTCATCTAACGCCACAACTGGTAATAACGTATTCACTAAAGGTCCTTTAGCGTTATATTGCTTAATAACCATTAAAGTCGCTGCTGGAGCGGTCGCACTAGCAATCGCACCAAGGACTAGCACTAATTGCCAACTAACCTTATCAGGAGCGATAAAATGAGCAATCATTAAAGCAAGGATAACAAATACAGAAGCTAATAAAGCTTCTAAAATAGTAATAACCAATACTTTCTTGCCTACTGCTTTAATCGCACTAGCTTTAAAAGAAGAACCGATAGAAAAGGCAATAAAACCTAAAGCGATTGTGGATACCCATTTAATTTGGTCAACAAAGTTATAAATGACTGAGGTCTTAATCCCGTCATAGGTAAAATGATTAAAGAATAAACCAAAGACAAATGGACCCATAATAATACCGGTAATGATATAACCCGTAACATTTGGGAGTTTAAAAATCTTCATTAATCTGGTTGAGAGTAACGCCGCAATTAAAAGAATGCCTATATATAGGAAAATATGAAAATCCATAATTAATTAGATTGATCCTTCGTAATTATCAACACTTTGGGAATACATAAATCCCTTAATGTCTTTGAAACTATTTGTGCGCTCTTTAATGACTTTAATAATTGTTGCTAATTGACTCTCTTCAACAATAAATAAGCACAAAGAGGAAGTGGTTACTTCTTGTTCTAAATGTCTTAAACCAAAGAAATGATGATCTTCTGGAGACTCATCTAAAGCGTGTCTTAAAGATTCAGTAGACACTACGGTCGCATTAAACCCTTCTTTTTTAAGTTCTTCTAAAGTTTCAATGGCCTTAGGAGAATTTTCTAATACTAGATATAAAACTTTTTTCATAGTTATTCTTCTTTCGCTATCTATTTAATAACTCTTTGAGCTTAGATACAAGATATAAATATCTTTCTTTTTTATCTGGGTTAGATAAATGAAACTCTCGGTCTTGAGGATAATCAAGTGTGTAGTTTAATTTCGTGTCTCCAAATTGTTCGCTAGTTAAATCAAAGATTTCATCCCCTACTTTAGAGAAACAGTGAACATTTCCGTCGACATATACCCCATATATCTCTCCACCAAAAATATCTTGGACTAGTAAACAAGTGACTGTGCAGCAGCCACAGGTTTTATTTTCTTTAGACCATTCATTTCTAAGTCTAGGAGTACAGACATTAATATCCCAGATTTCACTTAATAAATCATATAAGTGACGTTGATCTTTGATTTTTTTATATTCATGGTTTATGGGATGAACACTTTTAGTGTTACTTCCATAAAATTTATAGTTCATATTATTTATCAAACAAATGAGAAATCATTTTTAAATACTTCTCGTGTCTTCTTTTTTTAAACGCTCTAAAGGTTAAGCCTTCTTTAACAGCGATATGATTATCCATTCGATTAACAAGCTTGGCTTCTTTAGTTTTTGGATATAGTTTTGGAGTTAAAGGCCACATATGTGTCTTAATGATTTCTTGTACTTCAATAGGAATATTAAAGTCTCTAATTGCATTCGCGCAAGCAACAAGGGGATGTCTTCTTCCATGTTTTTTCTTTAATTCATGGTGTTCTCGCCAATCATAAAGATAATAATCATGAAGAATTGAAGCTACTAAAACGTTTTTTAAATCTTCAAAAGTATATCTTTGATATCTAGCAGCTTTTTTAACACAGAGTTTTGCCACTCTAAAAGAATGGATATAGCAACTTGATCCTCGATGCATTTGTATCTCGTTCATTTTTTGAACTTTCTCATCATTAAGGAACTTTTGATATATCGCTTCTAATTCGTCTTTTTGTTGTTTAGTTAATTTACGCATGCTCTAATTATGAGCACAAAAGAAAAAATATTCTATTTATTTCTAATATTTTTTGTCGCATTATATTGTTTAGAGGGTGATTGATATGGCAAATAATAAAGAAAACTTTAAAGAAACCGGTAAAGATATCGGTCACGCTTTTAAAAATTTTGGTAAAGCAATGGGCACCACAATGAAGGTAGCTTTCACTGATGAATCTAACTCCAATGGAGAAGGTAAAAAGACCAAAACTGGAGAGGCTTGGACTGAAGTCGGACACGGCTTTAGAGATTTAGGAAAACAAATCGGAAAAACCGCAAAAGAATTAGTCGATAGCGTCGATGAAAAAGAGAATAAGAAAGACATCAACAAAGAAGAAGCAATCGATGTCGAATTTGAAGAAAAGAAATAATTTTATTATTTCTATATTTGATGAAATAATTCAGTATTTGTAGTACAATTATTAATTGAGGCAAAGTTATATGATTACATTTGATCAAAAATTAATAGAATATTGTAACCAATGGCAACCTGGGGGTTGGCCAGTCGGTAATTTATTATTAAGTTTAGCCGCTTTAGTACTCTGTGTTATTCTTGTCGGTATCGTTGGTATCGAAAGAGAAAGAAAAGGCAGAAGCGCTGGACTTAGAACCCACTTACTAGTCGGTATCGGATCCACTATTGTGATGATTATCTCTATATACGGCTTTCCTGCTGGACAAGCTAGAGATATCGCTAGATTAGCAGCTCAAGTGATTACCGGTGTTGGTTTCCTTGGTGCTGGAGCTATTATGCATCGTAGTGGCGGAATTAAAGGATTAACTACTGCTGGCACTATCTGGGTATCAATGGCCATCGGTATTGCTTGTGGTTCATTCAATTTCATTCTTGCAACTGCAGGTACATTACTCATCTTCTTAGTGTTAACACTATTTAGAAAAGTTGAAGTTAAAATCTCTAAAAATAATCCAACCATGGTTGTTGTTGTTCCTGCTGGAGAAGCAGTACTTGGTAAACTTCATAGTTTATGTCACGAATTTGACGCTTCCTTACATTCAATGAGTTCAAGCATTAGTGAAGTTGATGGCAAAAATTGTGTTGAAATCGTCTTTCAAATATTATTTGAATCAGGTGGAGAAAGAAGCGAAGAATTCCTTGCTAGAGTGGAACAAGAAGTTAAACCAATCAGTGTCCACTACTTAAATAGAAAATAATAATAAGATAAAGACCTAAAACAAAAAAGACCTATTAGGTCTTTTTTAGTTCAACAAAGCCTCAACAATTGTTTCAATTGATAAGAAGTAAGTCTGATCTTTTAAATGAATGAAACCATACTTTATATAGAAATTTTTAGCACTCTCTTTTGCATCAACTATGATTGCTTTTACACCAACATTTAACGATACTTGAATCGCTTTTTTGAAGGCGAATGTAATAATGTCTTTACCATATCCTCTTCCTTGCAAAGATTTTTCAACAGCAAGTCGAGCTATTTTAATTGCGGGAACAGGATATCGAGGATGTTTTTTCTTGTATGAAATTGGCATTTCCTCGAAATCAAGTTGTGAATTGCATAATGTTACAAACCCAACCGGAACATTATTATCGAAGCAAACAAATGTTTTACTTAAATGATTTATATCATTTTGATATGCATGAGTTTTGATATATTTGTTTAGATTCTCGTCTCCACAATCAAAGCCTTTAAAAATATAAGCTGTTTCGAAAGAAGTTAATGTTTTAAATTCAATCATTTAAACAAGCTTTTTAAGGCTTCATTAGGTGGAGGTGGGTTGTCTAAAATTTTTAGAAGCAAATCTCTTTGTTCATTGTTCAACGTAATAGTTTCATTCTTTTTAATGTCTAGTTCGGCTTGCTTTAAAACAATATCAACAATATAAGATGATAGGCTTTGTTTTGAATATCGTGCCGCTAACTCTAACATTTCTTTGTCATCATCAGAAACACGAATGTTGATTCGATTGTTTTTTGCTATTGCAGCCATTTTATTACCTCCGGCTATATTATAACAAAATTGTAAGTACAATGTACACACATATTATAAAAAAGAAAAATAATTGCCGATTATTTTAAATATTTGCTAAAATAATAATCAGAAAGGAATGACTGCATCTAATTAAAGATCGTGGTCTAAATAATTAAAATGTCAACAGTTGAACAAATCAAAGCAGCATATGAATCCTTTATGGAAGAAAATGCAAAATTCGTCGAAAAGGGCAACAAAGCCGCTGCTGGTAGAGCCAGAAAAGCTTTAATGGAACTCGCTAAATTAGCCAAAGTTCGTAGAGCAGAAATTCTCGAAGAAAAGAAATAATTAATTAAGAATTAAACAAAAACCATTCACCCTTGTGATGAATGGTTTTTTATTATTCTATTTCTTTTGCTTCTTTTGGGCTAATAGGGACGAGTTTATGATGAACACCAATAAATAACGTATATAAGCTAGAAACTAGGATTATTGAGGCAATTATATCGGTTAGCCAGTGTTTAGAAGATAACGCTCTAGTGAAGATTAATAACAAGCAGATAACTCCAGTAGCGGCAAACACTAATGGTTTGATCCATTCTTTTTCAGGCTTTAATAGTTTCATCGCTGTAAAAGTATTAAGTAAATAGAACATACAGCCTAATAAAACGTGACTAGATGGATAGCTGGGTTTCATTTGGGCATAAATGGATTCTGGCGAATAATTTACTTTTACAACTTCAAAGACAAAATAGAAAGCTACTGTAATAACATATCCACCTAAAACTAGATAATAATTCATATTAAGTTTTTTAAATGATTTATTTTTAATTAATTCAATTAAAGCGAAAATAAATAAGCCCAAGATATAAGCGAAAGATAAATAAAGGATGATGTCGCTTATTTTATTCATCGAATTAGCTTTACCGAATTCGTTAACTAAATCAGAGAATTTAAAGTTGAAGCTACTAAACCCCAAATAAAACGAATTAGAAGCGTTCTCATAATTAATGAACGTTACATCCACAGTCTTCACTAAGATAGTAAAAACAATAAATATCAATAGCAATACCGCTGAGGCGATAAAATATCCATATTTTTTTAACATAGAATTCATAAATTAAAAACCCTAATATCCTTAGATATGTTATCACACTTAAGTTATAGATATTAGGGTTATTTTTAGAAATTACTTATAGTACTCAGTTCTAATTGTGTATCGAGCTGGGTTATCTGGATTATTGAAGTTACTATCAGAGATAACTTTAGTAGTTAACGCTTCAAATCCAGTATTAGCTTTAGCATTCCATCTAGTTAAAGATTGTGCTTGTGTAACAACAGCTTCTGCAACAGCAGCATCTAAAGTGATGTTGATGTTAAAGATAGTAGCAAAGTTAATTCTCATTGTAGCGTGTAAACTACCAATAACATCCATACCAGTAGAACTACCTTCATAATCAATGTGTTGAGAAGTAATTGTGGCTTCCACTTCTTTTAAGGCATTAATACCAGTTAATTCGTTAAGATTTAAGCCAAGTTGAATGACTTCGTTACCATTTTGTTGATAAGACTTAAATCCAGTAGAAGTAAAGGCGTTAGTGAATTTACCAGCTGGTTTTTGTTCGCTAGAACCACTATTTTCTTTATTTAAAGCATCTAAGTAGATTGATGGTTTAATACCAATTAAGCCAGTAATTAAGTATTGGGCGATGTTATCTAAGAAGTTAGTGCTATCGCAGCGATAATGGTAGCAATCTTGAACATGGAAATAATGTGTTGTCCATTTTAAGAATCCGGTCCATTCAGTTTCAGTATCTTCTGATTTGAAGAATCTTCTGATATTGAAGATACCGCCAACTTTGTCGTCGCTATCATCATCATAAGTTTCAAAGGAGAATTCTGCAGCCATTTTCTTAGTTCCTAAGGCATCATCAACAGTAATAGCGATAATGGTTGGAATTTCATCGATTGTGCCGTACACCTTCACATGTACTCCATCAACGTAGACATAGAAGTTAATGCCTTTTAAGTCTGGTTTGATAATTGAGGTAGAACCTAATCTAATTAAAGCTTCGGCGGTTAAGTGATAGAAGTTCACTTTGGTGGTATTGATACCTAATTGTAATAAGGTCTTGATACCATCAAGAGACATGAAGGTGTCGCCTTTATGAATTCTATTTAAAGTGCCATTGTTATAATCTTCTAATTCAAATGTTAAATTGAGTTTAGAGGCATTTTCTTTATTAGAAAGAATTAAATCTTTAATGACTAAGGAATGTAATTCTTGTTTACCTTCGTTATTGAATTTAGTGTTAATGGAAATAGCGATATCAGCAGGTAAATTCATACCAAACATATTCTTATTGATCACCACTTTAATTTCCGTTCCTTCAGAATTTTCAGTGATGTCAATCTTCTTAAGAAGATTATTGCTTGCAAAGTAGAGATAGTCTTTGCTATCGATAATGCTTCCTAAACTATTCATACCTAAGAGTTTAGTAATAGGCGCTAAGAATTTGGTATATTTTGGATTATTACCTTCTTCATCAATGAAGGTCATCACTACATCAATTAAATCTGCGAATGTTTGAAGCTTCATTTTTCCTTTCACAGAATTATTCGCATCATCAGGATCGCCGTAGATGAATAAAGCTTCGTTTTGGTTGTTCTTTTTCTTTACGGTCTTTCCGTTAGAGTCAACAGCGTCATATTCTAAGACGTTACTTGCTAAGTTTGTAACATTGACGTACATATCATGAGTTGCCCAAACTTGGTTACCGCTATATTTATATTGATCAATGTGCATATCGCCAAAGCCTTCTTTGACTTCGTCGTTATTATCTAAACAACCTTGTCCGTTAAATCTAATACCCAAGTTGTCATTATCTAACATAGAACCAGTGATTTTGAATCCAGTTTTCTTAACATTAGCAAGTTCAGTGACTTGATCAACAACATCAGGGATGAATTTAGTGGATTGATATAAGGAAGTTTCACCTAAGTCTGGATCGCTAAATGGAGCTGTCTTTAAGTTAGCTTCTAAAGCGAAGTTACCAAAGGCAAGTCCATTAACATCAATATCAAGACCACTATTGTTGATAGCGCTCATCTTTTCTTGGAAACTAGCAATAGCAGCATCTAATTGAGCTTGTTCTTCTTCGCTTAATGAAGGTTTGCTATTTAAAGAAGTAATTAAAGCTTCTAAATCGAAATAATCTTCAAAGTAATCTGGATCATTATCCACTCTAATAGTGACTTCAGCGTTTTCACCGATATTTAATTTAGATAAATCAATACCTAATTCAAATCCAGTTTCATCATTTTTAAGTGTTTTGATCATATCTAAGATAAATGAGAAATCAAAAGTGTTAATGGAATCAACTAATTCTTCAGATAAGAATTTGGATAATGTTTCCATAGTGTCGGTGCCACTATCTTGAGATAAACCATCGATTAATTCTGGGACTTTGGATAAAATCCAGTTCATGGTTTCAGTATCAAAATATAATTTCATAACAGAAGACTTTTCACCGTTTTCATCTTCTTGTTCATTAAATCTTAAATAGCCTTCCCCGTTAGCAAACGCTAAATCTAAGTTTGCGTATTCAACATTGTTTTGACCAATTAAGTCTAATTGTAAGTTGAATCCCACATCTTTGAGTTCACCAACCATTTTATAATCTTCTGGCTTTTCTGGTTTATCTGGAGAAGAGACATATTGACTTAAATCTAATAATTTATCGAAATCAATATTGATTGAGCCGTTAACTTTGGCAATATCAGTTGTGACACTTTCAACAACGTTATCTAAATCTAAAGCGAATTCTAAACCAAATTTTTGGTTTCCTTCTTTTAAGATAGAAAGTAATTTACCAGTTAAAGCAGTATAGTTAAATACTTCAACATAATTGTTTAAATCTGGATAAGTAAAGGAATCGTAAGGTTTAACTTCGACATCAATCGCTCCGTTAATGGAGACTGTGCCAAAGTTTAAATTTTCTAATTCCACTCTTTTTAAGGATAAATCCTTATCAGCGACAAGATTAATCATTAATCCACCGACTTTTTCAGTTTCACCTAAAGAGAAGACGGTGTAATCGCCTCTATTAGATTCTTTTGGTGAAGTGGATAATAGACTTGAAAAATCAAATCCTGCTTCTTCTTCACTAGTAGCATCAGTTTTTGATTCATTAGCAGTAGCTCCACCGATATCACCATTAATTAAACTATCAAATAAGCCACCTAATTTTTCATTGATCAATGTTCCTAAATCAGAAAATAAAGAAGCGGAATCTAAATTAGCGTAAGCGGCAAAAGCAAGAAGATATTTTGTGGCTAGATTTTCTAATTTGAAATCTGTCATTTTAATCTTCATGTCTTTTAATCTGAAATACATTTCATCACCGAAGTGACCAATTGTAACTGGTAAGTATTTACCGTTATAATCAACGCCTAAATCGACATTAAATTCGATTGCGGACATCGCTAAAGCAGACATTCTAAAGTCAAGTTCACCTTCTTCAATGGTGATTGTATTAGTGAAAGTAGATTCTTTGTCTTTCTTATAAGTGATTTGGAACTTCTCACCACTAGTAAGTCCTGCAAATTTTGCACTTAAATATTGTTCTTCTTCACTAGTCTCATCTTCGGCCATGCCAACATCTTTAGTTAGTTTTTCAACAAATCTCTCAAAGAGAGTCTTTTCTCTTTCTTGAACAGTAACATCGATTAGCTTGCTTCTATTTGGTGTAACAATATATCCACCAATGACAGCTCCACCAAAGGCAACAATACCAGTAGTGACTATTCCTGTTCTTTTTAATAATTTCTTAAGTCTTTTGTTCATGACATTAATTCTCCTCTAGCGCCAATAATGCGCTGTAATTGATATTTTCACTATATGGAGGAATATCCATTTGCTCTCCCGCGTGATAATAATTATCGATAATATTATGTGTTTTCGCAGGGACTGGAATTCCTTCCTTTGTGGCTGTATAAGTTTCATCCACAAGTAAGTGTTTTAGATTTAAGTTAGTATCAACTGTAAATTCTAGTTTCACTTCGCTAAATGGAGGAAGGTTGCTTAATCCAGAAATGTTCTTCATCTGTGTTTTGTAATAAAACGTGGATAAGTTTGGATTAAGGTCAAACTTGAATACGTGTTCATCTCCTTTTGAGGATCTTGAACTATCAAGCACTGTCTTTTCAGAAATGATGTAGATAAACATTTCATCAAGAGTTTTACCCAAAAATTCTTTGTATTCTTCTTTATTAAAATTTTTTGAAGGATTTTGAGGATAAACCGCTTCTTCTGGCCCATTACATCCACCTTCATACAAGTCTAGATTTCCATCTTTACCGTGCTGCAATGTTCTTTTAGCAACATCAACCAATGAAGAATAAGATAATTGTTCCTCGAAGTATTCATCCCCATTTTTAATTTGGGCATTCCTAATTGTTTGAGTAACAATCGTGTTCGCGTTACCTGAGCCTATAGACCAGCAATATTCTTGATTACGATATTTTTCGAAACAAATATTGATGATGTCAGAATCAGAGAGCGACCTAACTCCAGATATTGTTTTATCAGAGAGCTTATTATACTTATTCATAATAGACTCGATATCTGGGGAGAATTCCTTTGGATTAAATCCTGGTGGATAATGTTCATCAACTGGGCCTAGTGTTCGCTTTAGGACAATACCTGTCCCTCCTCCAGCGACACCGCTGATTCCAATTGTGAGAATGTAAGTCAACAGAAGTTTATTCATCGATTTCTCCGCCAAGTATTATATATACGTGTAAACATATACGTGCTCTAAAGATAAAATTCAGAAAAAGAGAATTAAAAAAACACTCTCTAATTTTGAGAATTCTGGTAAAAAGATTAGGGTTGCTACGTGTTTTTTAAAAAATTTATTACTCTCTGTATGGTAAAAAAATTTTCAAATAATGTTTTTAAAAATATGCAAAAAAGACGTCTATAGAGAGTCTAAAAACGTCATTTTTTATAAAATTCCAATATCATCTTATTGGCTAAAAGCCAATATTATTGTTCTTTAATTTTTGCAACAATCGCTCTAATGAAGGCTACTATCGAAACGATTGCAGGAGTGAAAACCACCACTAATGTGCCGTAGTTTGCAGTCGCTGTAAAGGTGATTGGGAACATACCAAATCCAGCGTTATTTGGGGCGTCCATGTTAGTCTTTAAAGCTACAAAATATAATGTAATAAAGATTGCCGAAACCACCATTGAAGTAACGGAAACAGGTAATAAGAATTCTTTCTTTTTCTCCTCTTTTAGTTCGTTATAGTAGAACTCCCAAAAAGCAAGCATGATTGGAGAAAGAAGATAAATGAAGATAACTGCGATCCCAAAGAACGCATATTCATGTTTGAAGTCATAAACAAAGATGGTTAGTCCTGCACCTGTTAAGCCAAATAAAGCGATAAGTGTCCATAAAGAAACACCAAAGCAATAGAAGAATCTAGTATGTCTCTTTTCTATACATGCTATTGGTCTAGTAGGAACAGTATAAGGAAGCTTTTCTTTAAATCTTTTGATATAAAGAATTGCACAAACTCCAATGCAAATAAATAAGACTGAATATAATAAAGCATCTAAAGGATATAGACTTGATGGGCTTCCTTCTACTAAAGAAGAGTATTTACCAACAAATCTCATAATTAAGATATATAAGAAGTTAAATCCAGAGATAGATAAAACGGCAATCCCTTTTCTAAAAATAGATTTTAATCTATATTCATCATCTTTACCCTTACGGAAAGCATGGACTAAAAATAATGCCCATAAGCTCATAAAGAATGATAGATATAAAGGTAACGCTCTTAATAAGTCTTTTATCGCCACATCTGGAGAACCGCTAACAATAGATCCTAAAACATCAGCGAAAGAATATAACATGTTAAAGAACGTAAAAGAAGAAAATACAAATAAAACAATCATTATTAAAGAAGTAACTAAAGATTGAATTCTTTGTTTTTTGTCTAATGTTGAAGGAAAGAAATTTTCCTTAGCAAAGAACTTTTTCATTACCACTTCACCCATCTAACGAAATCGTTAGCCCCTTCTCTAACGTTATAGTATAAGTGTTCTAAATCAAAGCTATTTGCATCTTTGATAGTGACTAAAGATGCACCAATTAAATCAAATTTTTCATTGATTTGCTTATCAACAGGTAAAGATGCATTAACACTTGCTAATCCATCTGTCATATCTTTATCAGAACTTTTTGGGTCAATATGAGCAAAATATAACTCTGGTCCTGTTTTAACGCCTAAACCAATAACTACATTTTCATAATTAACAGTCCAGTCGACATTATGAGCATGTCCCATAAATGCACCCTTGAGTGTGCCTTTTTTTCTTCCTTCTGTAATAAAGTCAGAAGCATAATCTGGTTTATCTGCATCACCAAATCCTTCTAGTTTAAAGAATTTGTTTTTAAATGTCGCTCCACCTTCTCTTACTAAGCTCCACGCTACTTGGTTATCTTGTTGTGGAATATGATAATAGGCAATTGTAGGAGCGTTCCCAGCTCTTTCATTTTGTTTAATCCACCACTGAGTTTGATCTTTACGAATATAATCATAATTTCTTCCAATAGCGAGTGGAGATTCAGAGAATGAGGCACCAGAATCTAAATTTGCAATTTGCCAGGCAGTTGTACCGCTTACTTCTCCAGTATCAGTTAGATTAATAACAAAGTTGCTACGGCCATATAAATTATCTTCTGGTTCAATATAGATACAATGTTCGGCTTTACGATATTGATCCGCTAACCAGTTTGGACTATAAAGTCCATGTCTATCATGATTGCCCCAAATTATCGCGTATTTGAAGCCATACTCCACTGCTTTAGTTTCCATATACTCCACAAAGGTTTTAACGTGATAAGTATTAGCGAGCATAAATTGGTCGCCAGTAAGTTCTATTAGGTCAATTTTTGCAGTTGCGTCAGCTTCTTTAATATGAGCATCAGCTTCTTTGATTACTTTATCTAGATATTGTTTTGAACTTGCAGTTGATGTATTCACATTCCAGTGAATATCTGTTAACTGCAAAATGTTAAAATCAGCATGATATTGCATAGCAACAACATACTTGTCTAGATTGTCTTCCCAATTCATCACTTGTCCACAACTAGTAAGAGCGAGAGAAAATAAAGGGAATGACAATAATATAGTTTTTTTATTCATTTCTTATAGCACCTTTCGCCAAACATTTTATATCACTTAAGATAAAAATAACATCAATACTTTGATGTATAATGCTATTATATTTCTAATGAAACAAAAAAGATTTACTGCTTTATCGATTTTAGAATTAATTACCTTTGCATCAATGCTTTTTGGATTAATCTCTATTTTTACTGATTTCCGATTTATGGTAAATCTACCTCGACTAGCATCTATCCCATTTTTAACTACCTACACTGGATTAAGTAATTTATTTATTGGTGTTGTCTGTTTGATATGTGCTTTATATCGCATTATCTACAAAGTAGATAAATTACCTAAATGGCTATTTATTATTAAACTTGTTTTTATTAGTCAAATCACGATTACATTTTTTGTCACTGCTTTATATTTATCTCCTCAACTCGGAGCTGATTGGTGGATGCTATATAATAACGCTGGGTTATTTAATCATTTAATTACTCCCCTTTTAGCGATAATTCCTTTCTTATTTTTAGAAAGAAAAGTCGAAATCAAATGGTATATGTGTTTTTATTCTCTTATTCCAATTGTTTTATATGCAGTGCTTTATATCACTAATGTCTTTACACATTTAAATCCAGATGGATCGACTAGCACGACTTATGATATCTATGGATTCTTTAGATTTGGAGGAGGATATTTTATTCTCTTCTTGATCGGTTTCTTTATTATTGCTTTTGGAATATGTTTTCTATATCGCTTAGAAAATATCGCTATTAACAAAAGGAAAGATAATGAATAAAAAGATAAAGATTATCTTTTGCGATATTGATTGGACTTTATTTGATCATTCTAAAAGCCCATCTAGATTTGATAAAAGGTCAATTAAATATTTATCTAAACTCCAAAAAGAAGGAGTTTTAGTTTTTTTATCAACTGCTAGACCATATCATTCAGTTAAAAGAATTAAGATATTAGATTTATTTACCCCAGACGGGATGATTCTTGCTAATGGAGGATTAATCATTTATAAAGATGAAATTATCTATAATCCGTTAATGAAAGAAGATGACTTCATCTCTTTATGTGAACTCACTAATAAATATGGAGGCAATCTAGAAGGTATTAGGCCTTATGATTGTTTCTTAATTAACAATAATATTGAAGTTGC
>DDQE01000064.1:0-571 GCA_002342545.1 Caryophanales bacterium UBA2450 | reverse complement strand
GTGAAATTTGTCTTAGACTATCTAAAAATAGATAAAGAATATGCTTGCTCTATTGGAGATGATCATCAAGATATCTCAATGTTTAAAGAAACTAATTACTCCATCGCTATGGGTAACGGCAAAGAAGAAGTTAAAGATAACGCGAAACACATCACTAAAACCGTAACTAAGCACGGAGTGAAATATATACTGAAGAAATTACTGTAATTTAAAAGGGTTCAACTAAGAACCCTTATTTTATAAATAATTAATATATTAATTATTTAGTGCTTTTTCTTTTCTTAATCACTAATAAAGTGGTAAAGGCTAATAAAGAAACTGCAGCCACAACAATTACTAACATTGAAGTATTGTCTTCACCATTAGAAATAACTAAAGCACCTGATTGATATTGTGAGAAATTTTGAGAATCACATCTACCGATATAATCTGTAAAGCCTTCAAAAAATTCCACTAAGAAATCATATCTTTGCATTGCCAAAGCAATAAATCCAGTAACTTCTGCATCATGAGCAACATGTTCTTCGGATTCTAAGATCTCTTTTGCTTCATCGCTAAGATCATCAAAATC
>DDQE01000060.1 GCA_002342545.1 Caryophanales bacterium UBA2450 | reverse complement strand
CATATTGATTAATAATTTTATTAATATCTTCTCTAGCTTTTTTATAATCAATAATTTTAAAAATCTTTTTATTTAAATAATTAAGTGATTTCTTAACAAAGTTAAGATTATCTCCTTTAAACTCTTTAAGAGTTTCATCACCTAGAATAATATTTTGTAAAACGGTAAAGGTATCCACTAATTTGAAGTGTTGATGGACCATACCAATATTTAAGCTAGTCGCGTCATTAGGATTAGTGATTTTGACCACTTTTCCTTCTTTTTTAATAATTCCCTCGTCTGGAGTATATAGACCAAATAAAATCGACATAATTGTAGATTTACCGGCACCATTTTCTCCACATAACGCTAAAATGTGACCTTTTTGAAGCCTAATATCAATATGGTCATTGGCTAATATGTTACCAAATCTTTTGGTAATCCCTAACATTTCAATCGCGTAATTTTCTTTCATAATTAATTAATTGGATCATGAGGAATAATAGTTGTATATTCACTATGAGGGACATCTATTGGCTCATAGCCAATTTCAGGACTCACTGTACCAGGGTTATCAAATAAATGCTTAACTAAATCTTTATAGTCTTCATAGGTAAAGTTTTTCATTCTAGGATGGGTATCATCGTAATTTTCCCAAGTACTTAAAGGAAGTTGAACATAGTTTTCCTCAACATTATCCCCAGATACTAATCCAAGTTTAACTGTATCACCTTCTAAAGGTATGCCTTGATAGCATAATTCCAATTTATCAATAACAGTCTTTTTAATCATTTTCATCGCACTGGTAATGCAAACTCCTGGCTTATAGTCACGGTCCACTATTGGAGCTTGATCATCATCAACCCCAATCATATAACCACCATTTTCTTTCGCGGCTAAAGCTACAGAAGTATAAATACTTCCTCCACAAGAAAACACTATTTCGGTACCGCTTTTATACCATTGGTCAATATAGTTATGAATTTCCGGAGAACCAAAAAATTGACCACCATAGACAAAGTCTATCTTGATATGTTCTTCTAATTCTTCAGCAGCAGCGTCTGCTCCTTGAATATAACCATAACCGTATCTAGTGATTGATTCATATTCTTGTCCGCCTAAAAAGCCTAGTTTTCTCTTGCCTTCTTTTACCGCTGCATAGCCCGCTAGATAGCCCGCTATTTCTTCTTGATAATTATAAACAGTGACATTATCGATTTTTTGTAGACCAGAAATATCTAAACCAATAAATTGCACGTTTGGGTGTTCAGGAGCAACGATAGATATCGGTTCTCCTAAAGCAAATCCAGGACATAAAATAACGTTATAACCACGGTCAATTGCTAAACGCATGGATTTAATTCTTTCAGCAGGAGAAATACTTGCTGGCTTATAATAGTTAAAAGTGACGTTATGTCTTCTACTCCACTCTTTAGCCCCTTCGTAGCAGGCTTGGTTAAATGAACCATCATTAACATCGGAGAAGTCAGTAACCATCGCTACTTTAAATTCATCACTTTTATTTCTACCCACTGTTCCCAAAGTAAAAACAAGAGTAAAAAATACTGATGCGGTGACAAGTAATGCTATAAGCATTTTCTTCATAACTGCTATTTTATATCAATTAAATATAATTGTTTAGAAAAAAACTAACATGAATGCTAGTTTTTTGATTCTATTTGTAATAATAAGATTCAGGAATCTCAATTTCGGTTTTAAACGCTAATTAAAATAAGGGCAAGCAATTTTGCCTTCTAAAGTCATGAGACCTTTTTTATCTAATTCGATACAGCGATTAATATTTGTCTCGGTCCAATGAGATTTCTTTTTTCTTGGTGAAAATCTTAATATAAGAGACCCATTTATATTACGTAAGGTAGAATCTATCCAACCAAAACATAAAGCAGCATTAACTGAATCAATATAACTGATGATATCAATACACTCTTCAGGCTTTTTCTTTGATATTTTTACATATAATTCAGTTTCTTTTTTATGATTAGTTAAAAGCCAAGAATACATTTCTTTAAAACTTTTAAATTCAAAAAAAGTCATGTCGGTTTTCACATGACTATTATAACAAAGTAATCTAATTAATAGATTAGGTTTTATTCTTTAATTGTTTTCTTTTTAATGTTATATAACCCTATAGCGTGAGAGGCAGTAATCACCAATTTAGTCTTACCACCTTTAGTTAAAGGAATAATATACTCTCCAGTTTTTGGATTTTTATATTCTATTACTTCATTAGTAGTTAAATCAGTAAAAGTAAAACATATTTTTCCACTTTCATTAGTGATGTCAATCACTAGTGACTGTTCATATTTTTTATGTCCTTTAAAGACAAAAAATCTATGGCATGAAAGTGAATAGTACTTTCTAGAAGCTACGGTTCTTAATTTTTCCATTTGATTAATTATTGATTCACTACTTCTTTTAAGAAAGCATCTAATCTAGCAAAGTCTTCTTCATTTGGTCTACCTTTATTTATAAAGATCCAACTAGCGACAGTGTGGAATTCTTTTTCGGAGACTTTGATATTTTCCTTATCACAAACTTTCTTCACTGCTTTTAAAGTAGACTTTCCACTTGCGGAGCTATTGATATTAATAAGGAGTTTAATCTTATCTTTATTTGCTTTTAAGAAGTTTTTAATCTCTTTATCAACATCAGCAGCATACATCGCATTAACTAATAAAAGTTCATCCACTTCTTCTTCTAAAGGATTAGAGACGCTTTTAGCAGGTACACTTATCTTATCTTCGATAAATTTGGCAATCTTTTCAGTATTGCCTTTTTTACTTTTTGTAAAGTATCTAATCGCAACTTTCATATCTAACTTTCCCCTTAATGAGTAAATTATGTCTTCTCCAACATTTTTTGTAAATAAATACACTTTTATTTTTGCTTACGAATAAAAAGATCAAGAGAAAACTCTTGACCGTTTTATATTAATTAAACTCTATTTCTATATCAGACACGTGAGATAAATCCGCAAAAATTGGGGGATTTATAAAATCCATCGTGGATTATATGAGTAAAGTGCGGCCACGATTGGTCTTGCAGTTTCATGTTGATCGCTAGCTAAGTACATTCTTTTATAATCTATAGAAACGTATAAGTCACTTCCATCATAACTGTCTAGAGATACATATGTCCCATTACGACCATTACGATTAGTAATTACATATTCAAACTCAATTTGATACATTCCACGTAAAACATCTAGGTTGTCTTTAATCGGCCCTAAGTCAGAATGATATTTTTTTATTTCTGTTTTAATAAAGTGGTAACGTTCTAGTCTACCAACAATATCAATTTCCCCTGGGATTGAGTAAATAGGATCTGCTAGCTTACCAACATAGTCAAAATGCAAAACATCGCCTGCAATTAAATCACCAGGTTGAATCACGCTATCAAAGGAGCGACCTAGATTACAACATCCTTCATAAAATAATGTGACGTAAGAATCTTCATCGTAAAAATAGTAATTGAGCGATATATTCTCCGTTCTTAATTCGTAATCCGGATTGGCATGTTTCCCTTTATTAATATAATTAAGAATTCCAAATGTTGTTCCTGTGACTATCCCGCATAAAACAATGACTGAGGTCACTATTATTGCAGCAGTTTTAATTGTAGCCTTGCTTGTTTTGCGCTTTATTTCACTATCATCTTTTAAGTCGTTAACTTCTACACCAAAATAAACCGCTAAAGCCACTAAAGTTTCTTCGCTTGGATTACCATTGCCGTTTTCATATTTAGCAATAGCAGATCTAGAAATATGAACAGCATCTGCAAGAGCTTCTTGTGATAGTCCGTTTTCAGTTCTTAATTTTTTGAGTTTTTCTTTGAATTCCATAAATCAGCTCATTTATATTGTAACTTTTTTTCAAAAATATGTTTGTTACTTATTGTTACTTTTATTTATTGTCCCTGTTACTTTGTATTTTTGAAAAGAATTATAAAAAAACAGTACTGACATTGACTATCAATACTGTTGTTTGCACTTGTCTAGAAAAATAAAGAAAATACCGAACCTATCGGCCCGGTATTAAGGTTAGTTGGATTATTTTTTATTTTTCAAAAGCTTTGACGATTAAAGAATTGAGCTTTTTGACAAATTCTTGCTTATTAGAAACATCATATCCCTCTAATAGCAAGGCTTCATCATATAAGACAGAAGCATAATTCTTAACCATCTCATCGTCTTGTTCAATACTAGCGAAAATTTTAAATAATTCATGTTCTGGGTTGAGTTCGAGAACTTTGATGGATTTAACGTCTTCTCCCTCGCCTTTTTCTTCATTGATTGTCTTTTCCATTTCCATGGATAATCCTTCTTTTGTGGAGATACAAACAGGAGAATCAACGAGTTTAGAAGAGATGATGACATCATCAACATTCTCTTTAAGAGAATCTTTTAGATTATCTAATAATCTCTTATGTTCTGCGGTGACGGATTCCACTTTTTCTTTTTCTTCATTAGTTAATTCATCACTACCTTCACTAGCGATAGATTTGAATTCTTTCTTATCGTATTCACGCACCATCATGATAGCGAATTCATCGATCTTGTTATCAAATAATAAGACATCGATTCCTTGCTTTTTATATTTCTCTATCTGCGGTAATAGCTTAATACTGTCGAGGTTACTACCAGAAGCATAATAGATGTATTTTTGATCTTTTCCCATTTCTTCCACATATTGTTTTAAGGAGATATATTTATCTTCTTGTTTTAAGGAATGGAAGATGAGTAAATCATTTAATAAATCTTTTTTAAAGCCATAGGAAGAATAAATACCATATTTGATATGCTCACCAAACGATGACCAGAATTTAAGGTATTTATCAAAGTCGCTATTCTTTAATTCTTTTAATTTATCAACAATCTTCTTTTCGACGTTATCTGCGATAGTTTTTAAAACTGGTGAAGTTTGTAAGATTTCACGGGAAATATTCAAATTAAAAGCGTCTGAATCTACTAAACCTTTAACAAACTTTAAATAATCTGGGATTAATTCAGGGCATTTATCTTTAATGAATATTCCTTTGGAATATAATTGCAAACCTTTTTCGAAGTTTTCACTATATAAATTATATGGTTGATGAGAAGGAATGAATAATAAAGCGCTATAATCAACTTTACCTTCAATGTTTAATTGAATAGATAATAATGGATCTTCATAATCGGAGAATTTACTCTTATAGAATTCATTTAATTCTTCTTGTTTAACTTCAGATTTATTCTTTTTCCAAAGCGGAACCATTGAATTTAGCGTTTCTAATTCTTTATATTCTTCATATTGGCCTTCAATTTCTTTACCATCTTTATCTAATTTTGGTTTAGATTTAGTGACATTCATCATAATTGGATAACGAATATAATCACTATATTTCTTCACCAATTCTTTAATGCGGTAATCAGATAAATAATCATCATAGTTATTTTCTTTTGTATTCTTCTTTAAATGAAGGGTGATGGTTGTGCCGACATCTTCTTTATCACATTCTTCAATTGTGTAATTTTCTTTGCCATCAGAAATAAACCTATGGGCTTTTTCATTTTCTTTTTTACTAGTTACTTCTACTTCTTCCGCAACCATAAAGGCGCTATAAAAGCCAACGCCAAATTGGCCGATAATATCAACATCTTCTTTGTCTTTATTCTTCATCTTTTTGACGAATTCTTTACTGCCGCTTCTGGCAATTGTGCCGAGATTTTTAATCATCTCGCTTTTACTCATGCCAATACCATTATCACTAATAGTGATGGTTCTATCTTTTTTATCATAAGATAAGTCAATTTTATATTCTTCTAAAGCTACCTTGCCATTACTTGTTAAAGCGAGATATTTTCTTTTATCAATCGCATCAGATGCATTAGAAATGAGCTCTCTTAAAAAGATCTCGGAATTGGAATATATCGAATTGATCATCAAGTTAAGTAATTCTTTGCTTTCTGTTTCAAATTGCTTTGTTTCTTTCATAAACTAGCCTCCTTTTAGCACTTGAACTCTTTAACTGCTAACATATATGATTTTACCAACTTTTAGCACTCTGTCAACTAGATTGCTAATTTTTCTTCTTTTTATACAACTATAAGTTACGAATAATAAAACCAGGAATTTAATGCAATTCCGGGATAATATGCGAATGAGGGCAGATTGCATAAGTGATGCAATACCATCTAAAGTTGGGTTATATTCACCACAAGTGATACATTTTTAGCGTATCTTGGGATGGATTAAGTCATAGAGAATAAATGATTTTAGAAATGATAGCTCTTAATTTATCATTATTCCCATTAACGCTTTCAAAACTAGCAACGATATTCTCTTCAGCACTGATTTTAGACCAATCAAAGCCATATCCATTTTTAAGACCAATATATCTAATAAATTCTCTTTGGGTTCTACCATTGCCTTCTCTAAAAGGATGAAGAGCGTTTATATCCGCCAAAAGATTGGTGACACAACTAATGAAATCTTCTTTTGGAATACCTTGAAAGTAGTTATCCCTTTTTAAATTAGCAAAAATGTCTTTAGCGTAGGATTCGATGTATTGTGGAAGACAAAACAAATTACCCTTTGCAATCGCAACAGTCCTTACCTTACCTGCCCAAAAGAATAAATCTTGAAACAAATAAAAATGAATCGCTTTCAAGTGGTCAAAATCTAGGTTTCCATCTATTGGCTTATCCAATAATTCAGATTGTCTCAGACCACTATATAGACGTTCGACCTTATAAAAAGTTTCCTCGTCTTGTATATTTAGCTTATTTATTAAAACATCACTGTCTCGATAACAGTAGATGCCCTTTTCGCCTAAATAAGAATATTTATATTTATCCATTAATTCCTAAACTGGCATTGAGTTGTTTAAAAGCTTCTTCCCTAGTAATTTCTCCATCAACAACTTTAGATATTAATTCAATATCAAAATCACTTAATGGCATGCCTTCTAACGACATAGTTGCATTAACATCTTTGATTATTTTTTCAGCCTTTTTACTCATGTAAATATTATACATTACCAATCAAATATAATCATTATTTAATTGATTTAAAAACTAAAAACAGTACCGATTTACGATACTGTAATAAGCTTTAGCTTTTTGAACTATTTTGATACATCCGGACAGTCACAAAAAATAGTTATTAATATACAATCCCACTATTATTCGTTACCAGAACATCAATTATTATTTTGTTGCTCATAAAAGAAAAGGAACAATTTTTAATTTTAAATTGTAAATAACATTCATCTACAGCTGTAACATAAGAAAAAGAATTAGTTTTGTCAGATACTATATTTATTATCTCATTATCTGTAGAATTAAGAGTTAGGTCATAGACCATTATTGATGGATCGGTTATTTCAATATGAGTGATTGTTCTATCATCTAGAGTATCTGGATATCCAGTCACTAAATACGTCACATGAATATCAGGCGCAACTGCCATATCTCCGCTTGTATCCGCTGTATAGCGACTGTCTAAATATTCATCAGCACCCATCCATCCAGGAAGATAAGTGCATCCTTTGTT
>DDQE01000014.1 GCA_002342545.1 Caryophanales bacterium UBA2450 | reverse complement strand
TAATTTAATAACCGGATACCTCGAAAAAAATTTTTACAAAAAAATCGCAAAAAGCCACTCTTTATATAATAGAGGGGCAAAAAATGATGACTCAGAAAAAGAAAGAATTAAAGATACAAAATATCGCAAAAATCTATCTTCATTCCATAACCAAAACCAAACAAAGAACATTTAAAAGAAAACACACTGAAATCTCTTCCTTTCTTTCTGCTGTAGAAATTGCTTATTCATCACTTAGTGCCCCTCTACAAAGAATTATTAATAATGACTTCTTCTATCAGGATTATCCAGGATGGTGGAAATTAACTTATAAAAAGAATAATTATCAAAAACTAAAGGCGACTGCAGTTAGTAAATTCTTGGAGCTATTTTATGAAATTTAAAAGAAAATTATTATTTATATCATCTTTACCGCTTATTTTAAGTGCGACCCCACAACTTAAATTCGAATACTTTTTTACTAGCACTAATGTTTTAAATAAGCTAACCGGAGATAAAAACGTTTCTTTAAAATTAGCGATTAGACCGTTAGAGGCAAATAATTTTCAAATTATATCTAGATTATACAATCACACTACAGGTGCTTTATTATTCAGTAATTTTTTCTCTGAATATGTTGGCAAAAAAGGCCAAACATTTACCGTTGATTATCCTCTTCGCTACAAGCTAACTTCCAATGGTTTAAGATTTGAATATGAAATCACTTATGGAAACAATAATCCTGTGACTAGGTCTGGAATAGTATATCCATATTTAAAAAAGACAATTAACGCTCTTCAATATAAAGATAGTAATTACGTAACTGAAAACGCTTTTATAAAAGTGGAGACAACTAAAGTAATTACTGGTGAGACTTTTAACTTTGATAACTATAACGAATATCTAGCGAAGAATAATGATAATTCCATAGACTTTTCAAGCGTGAAATTTTATTATCCCCAAAACTATGCCTTTACTTATTTAAAGGCCGAATATCATATTAAAGATTATAACAATATTTACCCTAATTTAAGACATATCGATAACGAGGTTGTTGTCGATATGATTTGCACCTGCGTTGATAGTGAAATTACGTTTTCTATTAAAGAGGAAATGTATGTTAAAGAAGATACTTTAGAAATGTCTACTTCTAAGCTACCTGAATATATAAAAACTGATAAGTTATTTATTCCAGTCGATAAACAAAAATTAGCAGAACGCAATGACTCGTACATTTTAGTTAGCGAAGCTGGCTATAGCGCAGTTGATATAATTCTTCCTTTATCCTTTTATTTTGATAAGAAAATCATCGGCCTTTGTTATGAATCGGATTACTGTTTTTCTGGAGGAGTTAGAGAATGATTTTAATGTTAATTTCTCCATTAATTGGTCTAGTTTCGCTGCAATATTTCGCTTTAAACTATTCGATTCAAGGTTTGAATAGGGCGATATTATTTACCCCAATTGAAATCATGTATAAAGGAGTAGTGTCTTTAGGGGATAAACCGCGCATTTCTCGAGATGATTTTGAATATATTGTTTTATCTTATTACGACAATATTATCCCTCGATATTCTAAAGAGTATACTGTGGACTTTTATTATTACAATTTATCTGATCAATCAATGTGTTTAACTGATAACTGTGAAGGAGTGGAGATTACAATAAATTGTAAGTTAAATATTACATATAATTATTATCGCGTTATGTACTATGAATTAAAGGAGAGCAACAATGGATAAAACTAAAGCAATTTATTATATTGAAAACTCTTTTTTAGCCTCCTTAATTAAAGACAAAGAAGTCACTGATATTTCTTATAATGGGGAAAGTATTTATTATGTTTCAAACTCATTAGGTAGAAAGAAGAGCAATATTGAAATCGAACAACAAGCTGTAAGAGATTTTTTAAGACAAATATCTAATTTAAGCGAGCAACAATTTTCCTTTACTAACCCAAATTTAGATACATCAATTGGCAAATATCGAATTAACGCTACTCATCAATCTGTAGGAAAAATCAATAACGAGGATGTAGTAACCTTTTCAATTAGAATTGCTTCAGAAAAACCTCGAATCAATAAAGATAGTGATTTCTTTACTCCTCAGCTTGTGGAGTTAATTGATGTAATTTCTAAGAGCGAAAAATCCATTATTATTGGGGGAGTTACTAGTTCGGGAAAAACTGAGTTTCAAAAATACATAATCCGTAATTTTCAGGAAAATGTCAGAGTCATTGTCATTGATAACGTACTAGAACTTGATTCTATTAGAAACGAAAGCAAAATTGATTTGACTTGTTGGAAAGTAGACGAAAGAAATCCCTATACAAGTAGTAGTTTATTAATTAAAAATGCTTTAAGAAATAATCCAGATTGGCTAATTTTAGCAGAAGCTAGAGATAAAGAAATGGTGGATGTTTTAAATTCGGCAATGACAGGGATGCCAATTATTACCACAATTCACGCTTTTGATGTTTATTCTCTTCCTTATCGAATGGGAAGAATGGTTTTAAGAGGTGATCAAAAACTTGATTACGATGAAACATTAAAAGATATTTACTACCATTTTCATTTCTATTTCTATTTAGCTAAGAAAAACATTAAAGGCAAGATTATCCGTTATATCTCTCAAGTAGGCTATATCGATAATAATGGAAAATTCTTTGATATTTATTCTAAAAAAGGTAACAAGCATTCATATCATCATTTACCAAGCAGTGCTTTAGCCTTACTTGATTTAGAAACAGTATCAACGAGTTTTAAAGATACATTTATAGGAAGTAATGTCAATGAGCAACAATAATAAATTATTTATCTTTCTTTTTATTAGTTTGGCGGTAGCGGTAGTGGCTTATCTAGCATTAGAAAACATTTTTGTTTCTATTGGTATATTGGCTTTATATCTTGTTACAACAATTTTATTGTTACTACCAAAGTTTAAGAAATACGATATTGTTAAAAATCGTTATCACGAATGTTATCACTTTGTTAATAACTTTATTATTACTTTATCAATTAAAAAGTCTATTTCTGGAGCCTTAGAAACTACAGTAGGATCGATGAATTCAGAATTTGCTGATATGTTTAATGGATTAGAAAATATGTCTGAAAATGAGAAACTAGATTATTTAGCAACTTATTTTGAATTTTATGATTATTCTCTGTTTTTACAAATTGTTTATATTTGGCAAGAAGAAGGTGGAGACATTATTTCTATGAGCAAATATTTGATTAGCAATATTCGTCATAATGAAGAGTATCTTACAAAGACTGAATCAATTAGCAAAAGAAAATATGTGGAAATTGGCATTCTCTGGGCTATTTCTTTATCAATTATTGTGGTCCTACGATTTGCACTAAGTGAATTTTATGAAAAAGTTAAAGGGCAAATTTTATATGTAGCTTCCATTTCTATTATTCTTGCTTTTGCTTTATTAACTATATTCCTACTTGTACAAAAAGGGACAAGCCTTAATTTGAAAGGAAAATCAAACCATGAAAAAGTCGCTTAAAGATAGAATTAACGCTTTAGGATTATCCTATCAAAAGGAAATGATGTTCCTTATTTTACTTATCGTGATAGTAATTGCCCTTGCATTTATTACTTATATATTTTTTAAGCAGATATATTTCCCATTATTTATTGGAGGTGGTGGAGTAATTGCCGTTTATTTCTACTTATCTAGATATTCAAGTATAGAAAAGAAAATAGAGAAGGAACATGTTGATCAATTAATATCTTTACTTTCCTATTTTGAAATCTTTATCTCTAACGGGAATAACGTTTACACATCTTTTAAGATGCTAATCCCATATGCAGAAATATTTATTCAAGACGCAATAAATGCGATGTTAATGCAAATAGATGTTGATAAAACTATTGGTCCATATATCAACTTCGCATCTAAATTCAACAATCGCACAATTGAATCACTGATGCTTTCAATTTATCAAATGGTGGATAATGGCGAAAACTCAATTGAATTAAGTGAGTTTAATTTGTTATTTAACAATATTAAGGAAAAGCATTTTGATGAGATGATTGATTCTCATAAAAAAGGTTTAGATCTATTTAACTCTTTCCCGCTAATAGGTGCAGGAGCAATAACGATTATCTTATCTTTGTGTATTGTTTCGATTATAGGAGATTACATCAATGTCATATAAATTTGGTTTAATTTTATCAATGGTGTTTGTGGTTATGTTTCTTCTTCTAGGAGGGGACATGATGTGTTTATCCGCTGCTTATAGTTATTTAGATTCACACTCTATTTCAATCGGCTATTTAATTGCAAAATCTGGAAGAGTGGATGAAGACTATATTTCTTATTTAGAAGATATTTATAAAGTACGTTTTGAATCGATTTCTCCAACTGAGCCATCTATTGGTGATGTTGTAGAATACACCATTTATCGCTATTATCATCCGTTAATAATGGCGAGTCACGATGTTAAGATTACCGCATCAAGAACCACCGTGGTTGGATATTACGGATAGAAAGGAGAATTGGCTATGTCTGAAATTAAAGGACAATTACTTGGTATCATTCTTACCTTAATGGTGTTTGCTGCTGTTTCTGTGACTATTGCTACTGTTTATAACCAAACTGCTAGTAAAGTTACTGAACATGCTCAAAACGTTGAACAAGGCGCATCTCAAGAGCTTGAATCAGGTAATACAGGTGGGGCCATTGCCGCTCCAGGAAGTGTCGCTTATCCAGCGATTCACTATTAATTTAGAAAGAAGAGAGGGATTACCTCTTTTCTTTTAGATTTTATCGTATAAAATATTCATACGGAGGCTTATTTATGGACACCAGAAAAGTTGTATCAGATATCCTAGCAAAAAGAATAGACGTCTCTTCTTTAAAGGAAGAAGATTCTTTAAAAGATATTGGATTAGATTCTCTAGATTTAGTAGAAGTGATGCTTGAAATTGAGGACACTTTAGGAATTGAATTTGATTCCGAAGAAATTGGTGAATTAACCACACTTAAAAGTGTTTTAGATTTAATTAATTCAAAAATTAAATAAAGCTCCTTGATTTTATTATAATCAATAATATATAATCTATCTTGCGTTTTTAAGACGTAAGTGAGTTGCCTACCTAGCTCAGTCGGTAGAGCTATCGGCTGTTAACCGATCGGTCGTGGGTTCGAGTCCCTCGGTAGGCGCCACACTTGGCCTGTTGGAGAAGCGGCTTAACTCACCACCCTTTCACGGTGGCATTCATGGGTTCGAATCCCATACAGGTCACCAACTTGTTAAATAGGATTGATACAAAGTCAATCCTTTTTTCTTGCTTAAAATAATTGAATATATAATAGAATAAGACTATGTCTTATGTTAAGATATAAACATGTCAAAACATAAAAGACCATTTGATCAAAATCTAGTTGATGCAATCAATAAACTTTGTTGGCCATTAGTTAACAATAATGGAATTAAAGTATTTTTGCGCAATAATGCGAGATATGAATCTGGTGCAGAACATATCGCCGGCAAACTTCACGAATTAAAAGTTAGAGATATTGAAATATTACCTAATGTACTAAAACAACCACTTTCTGTTAAAACCGACAAAAGAAAAGGGAAGCTGTACTTTGGAAGGCGCAAAGGCATTAATAAATTCCCTTATCTTAAAGTGGTGGTGAGAATCGAAAAAGATGAAACAGAAACGATAATCACAGTATGCTCATCTAAAAGATGCACTTGAATTTTCTTGTTTGCTTTATTGAATAAATTGTTTATAATTTAAATGTCAAAGGTGGAAATTCAGCGTAACGACCACGGCGCATTCTCTTGAATGGCACAAAGCGATGCAGGGGGAAACCGAATCCACTTAACACCTGGAACGTTTAGTAGTTTCCTTAATTAGGCTGGCCTGCTTGACAAATAATAACGTCTCTTTAGAGATGTTTTTATTTTATAGCAAACTGTCAACAAAGTATTTACTTTATATCCTAAGAAAAAGTTGGACAATTATATAAATAATATTACTAAAAGCAAATTAGCTATAAAAAAATGAACCGATTATGGCTCCAATTGCCATCTTGGGTTCACACTTATATCACATATAATTTGCACTTGTTGTCAAAATGAATTTTCAATCATAGATTGATGTGTGTTGATATAATGATATAATATCATTGTCAAAGGTGGAAAGTCGCTGTGCGACCACGACGCATTTCTTCGGAAATGGATTGACTAGTGATTCAGGATGCAGCGCCCTGATTGACAAATAGTTACATCTCTTTAGAGATGTTTTATTTATTTTCACTTATTTGTATAATTGATACAAAATATCAGCTTTTTTGTTTTTGTGCTTGACCTAGAGTTAACTCTAACTTTTACAATATTAACGTGAGGTGAAAAATATGAGTTATTCCATTTCAGAAATTGCTAAGATGCTCAATGTCTCATCCTATACAATTAGATATTACGATAAAGAAGGACTATTTCCCTTGGTTAAAAGAGTGAACGGTATCAGAGTGTTTGAAGATAAAGACTTTCCTTGGCTAAGGATGCTTAACTGTTTAAAGAATCTCAATATGCCTATTAAGAAAATTAAAGAATATGTGGATCTTGCTTTAAAAGGAGATGAAACCTTAAAAGCAAGATATGAACTTATTTTGGAACAAGAGAAAAATATTGAGAAACAATTAAAAGAACTTAAATATTACAAAAAACAAATAGATTTCAAGAAGGCTTATTATGAAAAAGCTTTAGAAGCGGGAACTGAAGAAGTGGTAAAAAATTGGCCAAATCCTCACGCAACACTAGAAGTGGATGAATTACCAAAATGAAAAGATTAATAATGACGTTATTAATGTCCACATTACTTTTAAGTGGCTGTATTAATAAAAATAATAATAAAGATAATCATTCTGAAGATGATATTACAGATAACATACCTGAGGAAGAAATAATGAAATTAGAAATAGATGAAAATGTATTAGATGTTTCTTGGAACAATAATGCTTCTATAACCGCTTTAAATGAAATGAAACCATTAACTGTCAACATGCACCTTTACGGTGGCTTTGAACAAGTTGGTTCTATTGGTAAAAGCATTGTTAGTGATGATAAAGAAATAACCACTAAACCTGGTGATATAGTCTTATATTCCAACAATCAAATTGTTGTTTTCTTTGGCACTAATACATGGAGTTACACAAAACTTGGCCATATCAATTTAAGCGATAGCGAACTAAATACTTTATTAAATAAAAGCAACGTTACTTTAAAAATTTATTAAGGAGGAAACAATGAAGAAAGTATTAATTATTTCAACAAGTATTAGAAATGGAAGTAATTCCGAAAGATTAGCCCATGAATTTGAAAAAGGGGTAAAAGAAGCGGGACACGATGTTAAATTTATATCTTTGAAAGATAAAAACATTGCTTTCTGTCGTGGCTGTTTAGCGTGTCAAAAAACTCATAAGTGCATTATAAATGATGATGCGATTGAAATTGCGGATAAGATGTGTGAAAGTGAAGTAATTGTTTGGGTGTCACCAATCTATTATTATGAAATGTCTGGTCAAATGAAAACCTTAATTGATCGATGCAATTCTTTATATTCGAGAGACTATAAATTCAAAGAAGTTTATTTCTTAACTGTTGCCGCAGAAGATGAACAATTTGTCCCTGAGAAAGCCATTAATGGCTTACAAGGCTGGATTGATTGTTTTGAAGGAGTGGAACTCAAAGACACACTTTTTGTCGGAGGAGTAAACGGCCCTAACGAAATTAAAAATCATGAAAAATTAAAACAAGCATATGAAATGGGGAGGAATATTTAATGCTTAAACTAGTCAATGAATGGGATAAAGTATTCCAAAAAGATGAGACAATTAATCATCAAAAAGTAACTTTTAAAAATCATTTTGGCATTGAACTTGCCGCGGATATGTATTGGCCAAAAACAGGAAACAAATTTCCTGCAATTGCGGTATCTGGTCCTTTTGGTGCGGTTAAGGAACAATCAAGTGGACTATACGCTCAAGAGATGGCTAAAAGAGGATTCTTAACCATTGCCTTTGATCCATCTTTTACTGGAGAAAGCGGTGGGGAACCACGATATATGAACTCACCAGATATCAATGTTGAAGACTTCCAAGCCGCAGTTGATTATTTATCTAATCTAGATAATGTTGACCACGATAAAATCTCAATCATCGGTATTTGTGGTTGGGGTGGCATGGCTATTCAAACCGCATGCATTGATACAAGAATTAAAGCGACAGTCGCTATTACTATGTACGATATGTCTAGAGTGACTGGTAATGGCTATTTTGACCAGGCTAATAACGAAGAAAGTAGATATCAAGCAAGAGTGGCTATAAATAATCAAAGAACATTAGATTTTAAAAATGGTAATTATAAACTAGGCGGAGGAGTAGTGGACGATCCAAGCGATGCTCCATGGTTTGTAAAACAATATTACGACTACTATAAAACACCACGTGGTTATCATTCTCGTAGCTTAAATAGCAATGGTGGATGGAATGTTACTGCTGGAACATCTTTGCTTAACACAAGATTATTTACATATGCTTCCGAAATTAGAAATGCTGTTTTAATTGTTCATGGTGAAAAAGCCCATTCTTTATATTTTGGTCAAGATGCGTTTAAGTTATTAAAAGGTGATAATAAAGAATTTTTATTAGTAAAAGACGCTACACACTGCGACTTATATGATGGTGGATCAAATCACGATAAGATTCCTTTTGACAAGATTGAAGGATTTATTAAAAAGAATATTTAAGCTAATATTTATGTGTTCCAAAGGTTTCAAGCTTGTTCCGTTTGTATCATAACACTGAAACACTGCCAATAGTTAGAAATAGGATTGATACAATGTGTCAGTCCTTTTTTGTCGCAAAAAGACAATAATAGTGTTAATTATATAATTGATTAAATTCTTTGAATTTATAATGACATATATATGTTGGAATGCTATGCTATTAATATGCCTAAGAAGAAAAAAGGCGTTGAGCCTAACAAAACTATTGTCGAACTACTAGAATCGATTAAGATGCCGATTAATGATAAAGCTCATGGTTTATTTTTGTATTTTAAAGTTAAAGCACGAAGCAATGAGACTGGCGTAGAGCATGCATCAAAAGAATATCACGGATTGCAGACATCTGACATTGAGATGATTACAAAAGGAATTAATAAACCTTTGTTGTTTAAAAAAGATGCTAGGCATAAACATGTTTTTAACTATTATCTTAAAAGGAAGCACGATAAGAAGAACGCTATTAAGGTTTCTGTACTAATAGATGCTAACGATCCACATAGAGCGGAAATATTAACAATATTTATTACATCAAAAATAAAGTAACACATTCTTCCAAATGTGCTATAATACAAATGTCAAAGGTGGAAAGTCGGTGTTCGACCACGGCGCATTCCTTGTGAATGGAGTCAGCGATTCAGGATTCACCGCCCTGTTTGATATAAACGTCTCATTTGAGATGTTTTTATTACCCTAGAAATAGGG
>DDQE01000010.1 GCA_002342545.1 Caryophanales bacterium UBA2450 | reverse complement strand
AGTGGATATCTTTTAGGGATACATAATATGTTTGTAATTGTCAATTAAGAAATGTAGTTTTATGAAAAAGAGTCAAAAGTCTTATCTTGTTATTAAAAGAATAATTGGGATATTTGGATTATTTATTAGTATATTAGTGTGTTTACTTCTTATTTACTGGTGGATATTTGTCATTAATCTATTTGTTACAAATGACATCCAATATATATTCAAAGAAGATTAGGCAAACACAAAAAGGAATTTGGATTACTTAAATTTAGATCAACGAGAGTAAGCTCTCCTGAAATAGCGTCTAGTGACCTTAATGCTGAAGCTCAAAGAAGTATGGAAACTGTGTTTGATAGATTATTAAGAAAGACATCATTAGATGAGACGCCTCAATTACTTAATATCTTTTTTGGCTAGATTGCATTTATTGGTCCTAGACCTGGTGCAGCGCATAATGAAGAAGAACTTATTAAATTAAGAGAACAATATAAGCCTAATGTATTTGATGTTAAACATGGATTAGGTGGATGGGATCAACTAAAGAATAAAAGAGCACACGACCTATAGACTAAAGCTATATTAGATCATGAATATGTAAAGAATTTATCTTTATGGCTAGATATTAAAATATTTGTATTAATAGTATTTCATTTATTCGGTAGTGGAAAGGGGAAGTAATTCCTCTTTTTGTTTTCTATGACGGTTCTCTGTCAAAACATAATGTGCAATTGATTAAAGTTTGGCACGTTGTTTAAAAGAAACCCAAAGCAAAGACACTAGAACATAAATATTAAAACAATTCATTTCAATATAGCAACATGGCAATATTTTATATAAAATAAATTATAATTATGCAAATCACACAAATTGAAAATGAAATCAACAGAATAGATGGAATCAAGTTTGAAGAAATGATTCAATCGCTAATATCAAATTATTATTATTTTGAAGATGGCTTTATGATATACGAAACAGGAAAGATACCTGGTTCTCAGCAGCCATCTAAAAGTCAAATTGACATATGGTTTTCTTATAAAATTAATGATGTTGTTCAATATTTTTTTGTAGCCGTTACAAAACAAAAACATAATGTTTTTTGCAAAAATGGAAAAGCAGAAAAAGATATAAAAGATTTAATTTGCGAAGTGAAAAAAACTAATTTCTCAAATGTCACCATTATCTTTGCTTGTAATCAAAATCCTTCTCCAGAAGAATATTCGAGTTTACTTGAATTATGTGCTAAAGAAAGATTGCGTTTTGAAATGTGGGGGCTTAATAAAATCGCCTCCTTATTACAACACAATTCGAAAGCCGCTGCTGATTATTTAGGCTTAGTTGATGATAGTACATCTCTTATTCCTTTTTCAGAATATTATTCTAAGTGCTCCCGCGATTCACTGCTAGCTAAAGATTTTTTGTTTCGCGATGAAGAGAAAGACTTTATAGTAAAAAAAGTTTTAGAAAGCACTAAGCCGGTAACAATTGTTCACGGACCATCGGGGTGTGGAAAGACAAGGCTTGCTATAGAGGCATCTAAAGAATTGCAGAATATTTATGGGTTTCTTTGCTATTTTTTCAAGCCTATTAATATTGATATAGCTACAAATATACTTTCTTCTATACCAGAAAACAAAAAGGCGGTTTTAATCATTGATGATGCCAATACATATCATTATCTTAATTTGTTTATTGAAACTATTATTAGCAAACCAAACGTTTCTGTATTGATGACACTTAGAGATTATCTCTGGGATGATTTTTCTAAAAAAATTGATTTTTTATATTATGACTTATCATTGAGCCCACTAAAAAAAACTGAAATTGAAAAAGTGGTTAAAATGATATATGGTGTTACAAATAAAAAATATTTAGACTATTTATATGCCATTTCTAGGAACAATCTTAGATTTGCATTGATGACTACTGATGTCTTTGTGCAAAAAAAAGAGAAAGCTTGCTCTATTTCTGATGTGTTGGAAAATTATTATGGTGCAATATTGAAGGATAGCGGAATAGATAAGGATGAGAATCTCGAAAAAATAATTGTTGCTGTCTCATTGCTAGGTAGAACAGATATAAGAGATATAAATAACAATTCAAGAATATGCAAGATATTTAATATTCCGCCTGATAAGTTTATTCAATCATGCTATGAGGCAGAGGCTAAAGAATTTGTTAGTATTTTCAAGAATGCTGTCGTTGAAATAACAGATCAAGTACTAGCTGAGTATTTAATATACAAGTATGTTTTTCTTTATAAAATAGTTAGCTTAATCGATGTGTTTAATTTGTTATATAAATATAATCAAAGCAAGATTGTTTGGTTTTTTAACGCGTTACTTGGCATTTATGAATTTAACGAAGTAATAAGAAATGAATTAGAAACATTAAAAGATTATTGCGCCAACTGTAAAAGCGAAGACAAGTCTTTTGCATTTTTTCAGTTGTTTGGCTCTTTATTTCCAGAAGAATGTATTGATTTTGCGTATCGTAGATCATTTATCAACGATGAATTCGCCCAAAAAGATTACTTTAAATTGATTTTTCGCTTTGCTCATAATGAAAAAACATATAAACGTGTAGTGTCTTGCTTTATGTGTTTAATCGACAATAAAACAACATCCAAATCAGTAAAAGAGTTTATTGTTGAAAATATAAAAATTACCATAGATTCTTTAGACAACAAATTTGCATTTGAAAAAGAATTTTTGCTTCAACTAACTAAATTGGCTTATGAAAATATAGACGCTCAAAATTGTTTACACGAAATACTTAAAATCTATTTTCCATATGAAACAAATTACACTGAATATGAAAACGAAACTAAACAAGTGTTTTTTAAACGCTTTATAATTCCATATTCACAAGAATATATTGAATTTAGATTATTGATGTGGAGCGGATTAAATGCGCTTTTAAATAACAAACAATTTAAATTCGCAAAAGATGTTTTATCCTGCAATAGAACAACTATTTCTGAAGAAGACCCTAAAATCCGTCAATTTGATAAAGAACAAGCTGTTCTACTTTTTAAAACTTTAGATACTAAAAAAAGCGAATACCTTGTTTTTGCATTTTCGCTTCTTTCGCCATATAAGCGTTTTTCTGAGATTAAAGAAATATTTTCAGAACTTCGCAAAGACAAGTATGTTAACCTTTTTTATACATATGTTTACGAACGCACAAGTTTAAATATTTATGGAGATGAACTTGAAAAAAGTTTCAAAAAGAATTATTTAGAAAAATATAGTGATGGCGACGAGCTGGTCAATGAATTAGCTACCTTCTATAATCTGTTTTCTAAAGAACATAGTTGGAAGGTTGGTCACTTGATTTTATACAGTTTTAACTATCTTGCTGACATTTCAAATGAAGATTATGATTGTTTGGTTATGAAGTTTATTTTAGCCGTTAACGCGTGCTTTTGTTTTAATCCGCACGATATGCTGTTTAGGCTAAATAATAAAAAGACCTTTTTGAATTGGCTTTTTAGCAAAAACATCATTGAAGAAGTAATTATTTCTCAGTTACTGATAACTATGAGAATTGATGAAATTGATGAAGAAATATATGAATACGCACTTTGCTTTTATAAAAACATAAAAGACATTACCTATGGAAATGATAATATCTTATCACTAAAAAACTTCGAGTCTTATAGAACTGGGTTTTTTCATGAAATAATTAGCCAATTTTCGATAGATAAAAGTAATTATCATTTTTTAGAACATGTTTTTCTGAATGATGATAACATTGAAAACAATGTTTTAAATATATTTAATGATGATTTTCAATTATTTAGGAAGATTTATTTTGGCGTTTCTAAATATTCTCAACTGTGCGATCTTGAAGGTGAATATTTAAAATTTTTGATTAGTAAGGTCCCTGAGGCGTTGAACGATTTTTTTGCGTTACTGTTTAATGGACAGATTAGAGCCGAAATTAGAGGATGGCTTTTTGAATTGCCTGGCTTCGTGGAAGCATTTGTTAACTTTATCGATAATGCAAAATATGTAAGTCTTAATTTTTATATAGGTCACCTAGTTAGCAAAATGCCTGATGATGTTTTAGTTTCATTCATTGACTTCTATGTTTCTGTTCATAAAAACAATCCTTATAAGATGCAAACCTTGTCTATTATTCTATTTCAAAGAGAAAAGAGCGGAACACAAACTATTTTATTTAAAGTTTTAATGAAAAATAAAATACCAGAAGCTATTCTTCAAAAGATGGATTTGTTCAACGGCCCACATAGTTGGAGCGGAAGTGTTGTTCCGTATATACATGATAATATCAAAGAAATGACCGCATTAATCAATAGTGGAGATATTTCTGAGCCCTATGTTTCGTATCTAAAAAAGCTTATTAGTAATCAGGAAAAAAGGTCGAAAGAGGAAGAAATTGCAGAATTCAATAGAGATGATTATTAGTATATGTTTTGGTATTCCGAACAAATGAGGCGCAGTTTAATAGAATTGCCTCTTATATTTTCAAATAAAAAGCAAAACGATCTACTGAAATATTTAGAAAAACAAACTGGAGTTACTTTTGTTTTTGATAGGAAGTATCAGTATTATTTAATAGACAATGAATTGTTTTTTATAAAAACTCTATGTGATTTTGCTCCAAAACAATTTAACGTCAATGAGCGTATAAATGACATTATAGGTATTGAATTAGAATATAAAGATAATGTTGTTTACAATTATTCTGGAAGTTTTGCCAATATACGATTAACAATAATTGACAACAAATCATTTGTCGTTAAAATACCAACTAATTCGACCGAGAATTTTAGTACCGAATTTAATGTGATGAATAGTTTATATCATAATGGTGGAAATCAGTATTTGCCTTATGTTGCCAATTTTAACAAAGAAGATGGCTCTTATATGGAAGAAGCAGCTTTGGATTCTTTGGATAACTATGTAAGGACAGAAAACATTGATTCAGTAAAAGAAAAACTAGAGATCATTAGACAAATAATTGATGACGTCAGTTTTATTCACTCTCGAGGCATTGTGCATAGAGATTTACATTCTGGAAATATTTTAAAGTTTGCAAATCCTGACACATCCTCAAATTGGAAACTGGTAGATTTCGGACTCGCATATGATTTAAATAACAACATTCCTTGTGGAAGTAGACGTAAAGGATGTTATGGCAGCCCAGAATATATTAGTCCACATCAACGTAACCATTTTGATGAAGTTTTATTTCAAAATGATATTTATTCTGTAGGAAGATTAATTAATTTTATTTTAACAAAGAGCCCATATAATGATAGACACGTTTTGCATCAATTATCTAAAAAATGTTGCTCCAATAAACCGCACGAACAATATACTAATATTCAAAACCTTGCAAAAGACTTTTTACAGGAATTAAACACAATGCAACTTTAATTTACTTCGTTATCCATTGTGTTGCAGTATTCTATTTTTAGTGCCATTTTGTCACCAGTTATGATAATATTATTTTCATGACACTAAAAGAATTAAGAAAATTAAAGAATCTAACGCAGTTAGAGGCATCTAACATTATAGGCATTCCTTTAAGATCCTATAAAAGATTAGAAAGTGATGAGAAGTATGTTTCATCACTTAAATATAAACAAGCATATTCTATTTTAGAGTGCCATAGTGGCACTTATATTGATGATGTTCAATTATCATCTAAAATTATATCTGTTGCAGGAACAGGATACGTTGGCTTATCTAATGCAATTATCTTATCTCAACATAATAAAGTATATGCAGTGGATGTTGTTAAAGCTAAAGTTGATTTAATTAACTCTAGAAAGTCTCCGATTGTTGATAAAGATGTAGAAGAATATTTAGCTACTAAAGAATTAGATTTAGTTGCGACTTTAGATGGAGATTCAGCGTATAAAGAATCAGAAATAGTTATAATAGCGACTCCTACTAATTATGATAGTGAAACTAATAAGTTTGATACTTCTAGTGTGGAGTCAGTGATTAAACAAGTAATTAGAGTCAACCCTAATGCTTGGATAGTAGTGAAATCTACTGTAGGAGTAGGATTCACTAAATATGTTAGAGAAAAATATAATTTTGAACATATATTATTCTCTCCAGAATTCTTAAGAGAAGGTAAAGCTTTATATGATAACTTATATCCTTCTAGAATTGTGGTGGGTGTACCTGAAAAGAAAGAACCATATTTATCTAAAGCTAAAGAATTTGCTTCTTTACTAAAACAAGGTGCGATTAAAAAAGATATTGATGTTCATATATTAGGCTGTACAGAAGCAGAAGCTGTTAAATTATTCGCGAATACATATTTAGCGCTTAGAGTAGCCTATTTTAATGAACTAGATACCTTTGCCCAAACTAAAGGTTTAGATACTTTAGATATTATTAAAGGGGTATGTGGAGATCCTAGAATAGGAGATTATTATAATAACCCATCCTTTGGTTATGGAGGATATTGCTTACCTAAAGACACTAAAGAGTTAAGAGCAAATTTTGAAGATGTACCAGAAAACCTTATCTCCGCAATCGTGGAATCTAATAGAACTAGAAAACAATTTATTTGTGATGATGTTTTAAGAAAAGCTGGATATAAAAATGACGGTAAAGATGATGTCACTGTTGGTATATATCGACTCACCATGAAAAGTGGTAGTGATAACTTTAGACAGTCCTCTATTCAAGGGGTAATGAAAAGACTACACGCGAAGGGTGTAAAGATAGTAATCTATGAACCAACACTTAAAGAAGAAGAATTCTTTAACTGTAAAGTTATTAAAGACTTTAATGAGTTTAAGAGTATATCTAAAGTTATTATCGCAAATAGATATGATACATCTTTAGATGATGTTAAGAATAAAGTATATACGAGAGACTTGTTAAGAAGAGATTAATTATTTGAATTTTATATAATTAAGAAAATAAATTGTTGCCAAAAGCACCCATTTCAATATAAGATTAAGTCAGGTCCAGAGGACGACGGACTGCGGTTCTACTCCCTGACTTTTTTTATGCAAATAATTCTTTATTAATTATAATAAATAATTCATACTATTTTTATGGGTGCAAAAGAATATAAAAGCGTTGATCAATTAATTGAAATATTATCTAGCAAGGGTATGTCTTTTTCTCAACCAACAAGAGCAAAAAGGCTTTTAACGGAAAACAATTACTATTGTGTCACTGCATATAAAAATTTATTTTATAAACCAGGAACTAGATTATATTACGATGGTGTTGATTTTGAGCACCTTTATGCGGTTTATTCCTTCGATAAACAGTTTAAGACTGTTATTCTGAAGCATTTATTGTTTATCGAACAAAAAATTAAAACTGCTATTAGCCATCAAATCTCACAAAAATATGGTATTAAAGAAAAACAGTATCTTAGAAAGGCCAATTTTGATCAGACTAGTGAATATTTAGATGCCAACCTAAAAAAAATTAAAAAACAGCTAAATACATTTGGAAAAAAGAATACTGCGGTTAGTCATTATAAAGCCAACCATGGATTTATTCCCTTTTGGGTATTATCTAAATGTTTGACTATGGGGGTTGTTCGAGATTTGATTTACATTCTCAAACCTGAAGATTTATCTATTATCATTAACTCTGTCTTAGAAAAAAGAATCGAAAAGAAGCCTGCTAGAAAAGCTAAAGTGATGATAGCCTTTTTTGCAGATGTTCGTAATATGTGTGCTCACGATGAAATGCTACTAAATTATTCTCATAGAAGATTGATTATCTCTCCTCTTGAAGAACATAATTTAATTCATTGCAAAAAAGATAAAGATGGGAATTTAAAACAGGGATTGAATGATTTAACAGCCCTTATTATCTCTATCAAATACTTTGTGAACAAAACAATGTATAACGAATTTATTCAAAATATATCATCTTGTATTAATTCGTGTTATAAAAAAATAGGAAGTGTAGTTTCTAAAGAAAGGTTTTTGGAATACATTGGTTTGCCTTTTGATTATGAGGACTTAAGAAAATTATAGTATGAAAATATTAGTTACAGGTGCAGCAGGTTTTATCGGATCCTTCTTATGTAAGAAGCTTTTAGAAACCTCTAAAGATGAAATTATTGGGATTGATAATCTAAATGATTATTATGATGTTTCTTTAAAAGAAGAACGTTTAAAGATGTTATCATCCTTTAAATCATTTAAATTTATTAAAGGTGATATCTCAGATAAAGCCTTTATTGATAATTTATTTAATGAATATCATTTTGATATTGTAGTGAATTTAGCCGCTCAAGCAGGAGTGAGATATTCTATTGATCATCCTGATGTTTATATTCAATCTAATATCATTGGTTTTTATAACATTTTAGAAGCTTGTAGATATCATATGCCTAACCATTTAGTGTATGCTTCCTCTAGTAGTGTATATGGAGGAAACACTAAAGTTCCGTTTAGTACAGATGATAAAGTAGATAATCCAGTTAGCTTATATGCGGCAACTAAGAAGTCTAATGAATTATTAGCCCATGCTTATTCTAAGTTATATAACATTCCTACTACTGGACTTAGATTTTTTACAGTCTATGGCCCTATGGGTAGACCAGATATGGCCTATTTCTCATTTACTAATAAATTAATTAAAGGAGAAACAATAGAAATCTTTAATTATGGTAACTGTAAAAGAGACTTCACTTATATAGATGATATTGTAGAAGGCATTATCAAAGTTATGGGTAAAGCTCCTATAAGAAAAGATGGAGAAGATGGACTTCCTATCCCTCCATATAAGATTTATAACATTGGTAATAATAATCCAGAAAATTTATTAGACTTTGTATCTATATTATCTAGTGAATTAGTAAGTGCAGGAGTGTTACCAAAAGATTATGACTTTGAAGCACATAAGAAATTAGTGCCTATGCAAAAAGGTGATGTTCCTATTACTTATGCAGATACAACTGATTTAGAAAGAGACTTTGGTTATAAACCATCAACATCCTTAAGAGAAGGATTAAGAAGATTCTCTAGATGGTATTATGATTTCTATATGAAGAAATAGCGCGGTTGCGCTTTTCTTTTTAAATATTTACTTGTTTATATTTATCGTTGATGTGAGCTTATTCTAAAATGCTTTCTAACGTTTTAAAGAACAAATCCAAGGAGAAGCCACATATAATTTCATTTGAATAATTTTTATGCAAAAATATTGCACGAAAATGAATAGTATGGTATCTTGTATCTGCGGAGAACAATTTTATGATTAGCGAAATTAAATTTAATGGATATCGTTTTTTTTCTAACGATTCTATGATTTCATTTGTTGCTGATAGAAGAACTAAAAAGCTTCTATCGAATTCGGTATTGATTGATAATAGACAAGTTTTAAAATCTGTTGCCATATATGGCGGAAATAATTCAGGCAAGACCAATCTTATTGTCTTAATGAAAAAAATTAAGATGATTTTATCGGGAAGGGATAATGTTGCTTTCAATTCACGTATTTTTAATGATAGTGCTGTAATTGATTTGTCAATTACATTTAACAATCGCGATGGGTTGGGCTGGTTTAAATATGAGTTTGAATATGACAACTACAAAAAGGAATTTCTAAAAGAGAAATTCTCAAAAATTACCTACTATGATGTTGGATACCCTAATGAGAATGTTGTACTTGAATTAGACAGAGCTGGAAAAAAATTATTAGTTTATGATCAGGATAAATCATCTTTATTAAATGTCATTATTGGTCAAAAACCATTTGTCTATAGTGTTCGTATTGAAGATGGTGAATTTTCGATTTTAAAAGAGTTTAAAGAATCCATTGAAAAATTATCGAATTCTCTCACAATTATAGATTTAAATAATTTTCCGTTCGATAATACGCTTGAGACTTTTAAAAACGGAACAATTGAAAAACAAAAATTTATTACATCTTTTGTTAAACATGCAGATTTATCCATCACAAATTTTTCTTATTTTCAAACTCAATTATCTTCAGAAAATGAGAAAATTAGTGAAAAAGCTTTACGGGATTTTGAAAAAGTGACTGACGCATTTAAAATGGTGACAGCATATAACAAAACAATTGTCCCTTCTATGATTTTTGATTCCGCTGGAACAAAGAAAATTGAAGCCATTGCATCATACATTTATGATGCTCTTTCTGAAGGAAAAACATTAATAATTGATGAAATGGATAATGGTTTGCACTTCAAATTAAGTAGAGCCATTGTTAGTTTGTTTAACAACATTGCAAATAAAAAGGCGCAACTTCTATTTACAGCCCACGATTTGCTTTTGGTTGACTGTGGAAATCTCATGAGAAAAGAACAGATTTATTTTGTTGAAAGAACTAAAGAAAAAGCAAAACTCTATTGCCTATCTAGTTCCACTGTAGCAACTGGAGGAATCCGAGAGGGCGATGAATTGATTAAAAGGTATTATAGGGGTGATTTTGGATATGTCCCTTCTCCATCCTTTATTGGAGAACTCCTTTCATTAAGTAAGTAATATGAGTGAGAAGTACAGTGTTGTAGTTATTGTTGAAGGCGACGAAGAAGAATGCCTTTTTGATATAGTTTCTCAAAACAACGGAATACACGAAACAATTGATGCGTTATTTGTTAATGCAAATGGCGCTGGTAATATTGGTGCTTTTTATCAAGAATTTTATTCAGAACCCTCTATTGATTGTGTAGTTGCTGTTTATGATGTCGATTGTAAGCAAGGAGAGCAGACTTCTCCATTTAATTTAACTAGGTCAGATCTGTTGTCAATCTTAGGAGACGAAAAAGCGGTTGACTCTGTTAGCTTTTGTACAAATCCAAATATCCTTCAAATATTGTTACTTGGATGCGCTCCGTTACAAAATGTATTACTCAATACCTCGTCAAAAAAACAGAATTCTGAAGTAGTCGAAAAATATTGGCCTAAAATTTCTGTTAAAATTAAGAATGGAAAAAGAATTAAGAATGGATATACGGCTTCCAACTGGCAACTAGATATTATTAAAGATTCATTTTGCAACGAGCCAACAAAAACTTATTCATATGATAATTTGCTTAAAAATATTAGCGAATTAAATCATGATTACAAGCATAACGTTCCAGGAGGGAATCTAGAGTTATTACTAAAAGCTTTAAAAACCGGAGATAAATCTTTCTTTGAAAAGATTAAAAATATAAAAGGAGAATAAAAAAATGTTGACACTACAAGAAAAAACTAAAATTAAGGAAATCTTATCACAAGGATTGAATATTAATAGAAACATTAATTTTCCTTATTTTCTAGATGCTATAGATGAAACAAACAAAAAAATTAAAAACTTGGAATCTGAATTGAATAGAGTCATCTATAATCAGAGAGTTTTGGATCAAAAATTAGATGTGCTCATTAATTTATGCAGAAAGCTTGCCTCAAATTAAAACAATAATGTTGTTCGCACATCCTTTTACAAAACATAATTAGTATTTGTCTAATTATGCTATAATACTTCGAAGGTAAATAAATTATGCAAGCATTAATGTTAGCAGCGGGTTTAGGAAAAAGACTCGCTAAATATACAAAAGATAACACCAAGTGTATGGTGGAGGTCGCTGGAGAAAAATTAATTGATCGCGCGATTACTGCAATTAAAAAAGCAAGGATAACTAGATTTGTAATTGTTACTGGATATAAAGGTGATAATTTAAAAAAATATATTTTAGATAACTATAGAGGTCAATTAGACTTTGTTTTTATTGATAATAAAGACTATGCGACTACTAATAATATTTATTCATTCTATTTAGCTAAAGAAGAGCTAAAGAAAGATGATGTTATATTATTAGAAAGCGACATCATCTTTGATGAAGACTTAATTAAAGATGTTTTAGAAAGTGAAGATAAAGATATTGTCACTGTCGCTAAATATGAATCTTGGATGGATGGAACATGTGTTACTTTAGATGAAAATAACCACATTAAGAAGTTTATTGAAAAAGCCAGATTCTTATATGAGTATGTTGATAAATATTATAAGACTGTCAACATCTATAAATTCTCTAAAGAATTTGTGAATAATATCTATATTCCGTTTTTAGAGACATATATGAAGATGTATGGTCTTAATTGTTATTATGAGACCCCACTTAAATATATATGTAAATTACCAGAAATATCATTTAAAGCATTCACTATGGATGATAGGCCGTGGTATGAGATCGATGACGCGCAAGATCTAGATATCGCTACTGTCTTATTCTCTAAAGGAGAAGATAAGTTAAGACTTATAGAAAAGAAGTATGGGGGATATTGGAGATTCCCTGGATATATTGATTTCTGCTATTTAGTTAATCCATATTTCCCACCTAAAGAAATGGTGGAGAAACTTAGATATGAGTTACCTACTTTATTAACTCAATATCCTAGTGGCTTATTTGTTCAAAATATGAACGCCGGTAGATTATATAATGTGGATGAGAGTCATATCTTTGTTGGTAATGGAGCGGCAGAATTAATTAATGCTTTAGGACATATCTCTAAAGGTAAGAAAGTTGGAGTTAATATCCCTGCCTTTAATGAATATGTGAGATGCTTCAAAGATAGTGAGATATTAGAAATTGATAATTCTAAATTTGACTATAGATTAGATATGACTTCTATCAAATCGATGATTGATAAAGCAGATATCACAGTAGTGATCAATCCAGATAATCCCTCAGGATTTATGCTATCTAAAGAGCAAATTATTGAATTAGCGGATTACTCTAAATCTAATGGTCACAAATTAGTGGTGGATGAATCTTTTGTGGATTTTGCTAGAGGTGAAGTGAGATTTACATTATTTAATGATGAATTTATTAATAAATATCCTAATGTGATTGTGATTAAATCAATATCTAAATCGTATGGGGTACCTGGCTTGAGACTTGGGTTATTAGCCACTAGTGATATTAACTTGTTAAAAGAGTTAAAACAAGAAATGCAAGTTTGGAACATTAACTCTTTTGCGGAATATTATTTACAAATCTATCAATTATTCTCTAAGAGTTATGATGAAGCTTGTGACAAGATTGTAGAAGCTAGAGAAGAATTTGTTAATAAACTAGAAGAATTTAATGAATTTAAAGTATATCCAAGTGAGGCAAATTACGTGATGGTGGATCTTGGTGATATTAATTCTCGTGAACTTGCTATTACTTTATTAGATAAATATAAACTCATTATTAAAGACTTATCTAGCAAGAAGACATTTGAAGGTAAAAACTTCATTAGATTAGCGGTAAGAGATAGTAATGATAATAATTATCTAATTAATTGTCTAAAAGAAGTTATTAAATAAGAATTGATACACAAGAAAGAAATAATACGTTTTTGCTATTTAAGGTAGAAACGTATTTT
>DDQE01000038.1 GCA_002342545.1 Caryophanales bacterium UBA2450 | reverse complement strand
TGAATTTCATGCGTTTCGCATAACGGAATTATTAAAATAATTGAATTTGATATATTTTTTTGATTAAATATATTTGCAAATGGCTTGGGGACCTTAGTTGTCCGCGCCGATGTAGGATGACTTGTTCATCTGATGGCGGAGCCATTTTTTTCGTAGTAAAACTTTGTAATTTTCATTACGTCTTCTAAATCAATTTTCCATTTTTTCCTCTTCTTTCCAAACGATTCTTTTTTATCACTCCGTATTTCTAATACCCAATAAGCATCTTTCTTATCTTTTGGATTTGGATTCCTTTTTAATTTCAAAACAAGCTTATGTTTTACTTTTGAGGAATGAGTAATTGTTATATAAATATAATTTCCGTTTTCTTCAAATAGAACAAATGCAGGATGATCAATATATATAATCTTGTTATTTTTAGTAATGAATATTTCAGGATGATAGCGAAATTCAAATTTTCTTTTTATTGCATTTTTGTTTACTTTCATCATAATTGTCCTCCTAATATATAAAGAGGGAAAAAAATTAGAAAATTTGTAAAAATATTTTTAAAAGTAATTTGGACTTACATCTATTAACTTTGTTAATAATAATATATAGATAATAAAAGTTATTCTTTAGTCCTATCAAAATAGGACTGGAAATTGTATAATAAAAGTGTCTAAAAATCCTATTTCAGTGATTTGGAAAGGAGCTAAATATCATGAAATATGTAATTACTGGTAAAAACATTGGAGTTACCGAAGGTATTTCTAATGCATTACAAACAAAACTTGCCAAGATGGACAAGTACTTCCTTATTAACGACGAAGTTGAATGTCGTTGTGTCGTTTCTGCTCATAAAGAAACACAAAAAGTGGAAGTCACAATCTTTTTACCTTCCATGCCTTTAAGAGCGGAAGTTGAACATCAAGATTTATACGCTGCAATCGATTTAGTAGTGGATAAACTTGAAGGCCAAATGAGAAAAATTAAAACTAGAATGGATAGAAGTAATGGCCGCATCTCTTTAGGCAAAGCCATTAACTTTGAAGAGATTAAAGAGGAAAAGAGAAACGAAGAGGAAGATGTAGTGGTCCGCACTAAATCTTACTACTTACAACCAATGTCCATTGAAGAAGCCATTACTAGAATGGAAGCTCTTGGACATGACTTCTTTGTTTATCTTGATGAAGAAGATGACCGTATCTCTACTGTCTACATCAGAAAAGATGGAGGATATGGTGTCATCCAAGCAGAGAATCCAATTAAATAATTATTACTTAGTAATAAAAAAGGTCTTAACGTTAATCGCTAAGACCTTTTAGTTTGTCTGTTTAATATATTATTCTTCGATTAAGTAATATTCGTAAGGAGCGGTTTGAAATGAAACTCCAATTTCTCCATCTTCATACATCGCAAATATACATGCAGCGACTTCTTCGTCAGGAGTTACATAGAAGACATAAACTTGACTATTGGTTGCATCGTACTCAATGTCGCTATCTACAGTTAAATAGCTTGGGAATCCATCTAAAGATAACACACTTTCAAGAATCCCTTTTAAACATTCTTCAGTGTTTTCAATATTTTCGTCATACCAGTCAGCATATTTGCAATTTACTACTCCATTTGCATCTGGCCCTTCAAAATCATTATCTAAATCATAGTCATCTGGCCACATCCAAATGTCTAAATCTTGAGCAACACTTAATGGTGTATATTCTCCAGTAGGGTCAACTGGACCTACTGGTGTACTCCCTCCACTTGTGAAAGTTCCAGTAACTTTCATTTCAATAATACGAATTTGTCCTTTACTTCCTAAAGTAAATGTCACTGAACTTGAAGAACCTGTCCAAATACTACTAGATAAACTGCCAACGTTTGGAGACATTGTTTGACTATCTTTTATTGTGTAAGAGAATTCAATTTTAGTGATTTCATTTGCTGACAAAGTTAAAGTGTTTTGAGCGTATAATCTTAAAGTTTTGTCTTCCGCTCCTGTACCTTCCCAATATTTTGGGGCAGAAGATTGATTTTCTCCTTGCTCTGCTTTTATTGTTAATCCGGGATCAGCAGTGACTTTAGGATTTTCTTCGCCACTAGTCCACCCCATTTTAGACATTTCAAAGGTAAAAGTTCCAGTAACTGGCTGGTCACCTCCTGGAGTGTTGCCTCCTGGATTAGTCTCTTTACCACATCCAGTTAGAAGCATTCCTAATAATAACGGTAATAAAAGTAATTTTTTCATGTATTTCCCCCCTCTTAATACAGTATTAAGTATATTTTTAAATCGGTTATCTGTAAATAATTGTGTAAATAATTGATAAAACTTTTATGTAGTTTTATATAACTTGTGTATAATATTAGCAGTCTCAATATATTAGAAGTTAATTGTCCGTAGGTGAAGTTAATCTTCCCTAATGTATTGAAGGAGGCTATATCAATGAAGAACATTAATCAATACAATTTTGATATCATTCACGTTGCTACACATTTAAGAGACACTCTTGAATATGTTTTACCACGTGAACACGACGTAAAGGTTTATAACCAAAGAAAAGAAGTATTAACCAAGGGTTTATCTAAAGAAACCCCACTTGGAAAATTCTTAGAAGCTAATAAAGACAAGTTCACTGAATTATTAAAAAACTATGATGAATTATTAGATGAAGTTTATGGAGACAATTCCACAATCTTAGTCAAGACTAATGATGGCAAAATTAGAGTGGATCATTCTCAACATTTAAGAATCTATGAATTAGTGACATCAATGATGGAACCAATTAGAGATGTGATTTATTTCCATGTTAATTTAGCTAGAAAACAAAATGAAAATGAACCAATTATTGAAGATTTAATGCCTTATGATGATAGACAATATCGTTTATTTGCCTATTTATTAATGATGCAAGATTTCGAAAAATCATTCTTTGAATTCCAAAAAGTGATGGGTGAAGCAGGAGGAAAACCAACTCCACAATCTAACTTCATCGTTCAAAATGAATTAGCAAAATATGCGAGAATGTTAAGAAATATTAGAGAACACACAAGATTCACCGATAATGAAACATTAGATGTTTTAGATAAGTGTTTACAAGTCGTGGAAATGTCTGAAGGTAGAAGAGATAGAAGAGATAATAAAAACTTCCCAGACTTATTTAAAGAAGCTTTAGATGGAGTAAACGCTAAATTCACATTAAATGGACCAAAATGGCAAGAGAAGTTCAACAAAGCACTTCAAGAAATGCTTGCTGATATCCGTAATAGCTCTACCGCTAAAGCGTAATTATTAATTTGGAGACTAAACTATGAAGAAAAAACTCAAACATCTTTCTTTATTTGAAATAATCGCCTATTCCGTATTGTTGTTATTAGGCTTATGGGGATTAATTTATACATTATTAGGTTTCATTTGTGAGTTCTTAAGCGTTAATAGTGGACTTAGATATGCGAATAATTATGTTAGAAATGTATTTGGAACTAGCTTCCTTACATGTGGCTTAATTGTTCTTGGTGTTAGTGTGGTTGCTGCTATTATCGTTTTACTAGTCAACGCTAAGAAAAGCGATCGTGACTTTGAAAAAGCTCAAAGAAGAGCGGCTAGACTTAAGAAAAGACCTGAAGAAGAAGTTGTTGATGTTTCTTCAGAAAATGTTGAGGTCAATGGATAAGAGGTTTAAAACCTCTTTTTCTTAATTAAATATGGTTATTGTGATTACCGGTGGTAGCAGTGGAATCGGTCTAGAAACCTCTAGACTATTTTCTAATTGCCCTGATAATATCGTTTACGTTTTAAATAGAAGAGAAATAAAAGAAAATAACATTAATTGGATTAAATGCGATTTATCCGATGTTAGTTCTATTAAATCCGCTATTGAGTCAATAACAAAGAAACACAAAATAATTAACTTGTTAATTAATAATGCGGGAATGGGTATTTCTGGAGCGGTGGAATATCACTCTGAAGAAGAATTAAAAAAGATTATTGATGTTAATTTATTAGGCTTAATTAATGTCACTAGATTGTCTCTTCCATATATGAGCAAAGGAAGCAAGATAATAAATATTTCTAGCATTGCTGGTCCTATTTCTATTCCTTTTCAAACAATGTATTCAGTAACTAAAGCTGGTGTATTAGCTTTTTCTAATGGTTTAAGAAATGAGCTTAGACCATTAGGAATAAAAGTGACTTCTATTTTACCTGGTGACACTAAAACTGGATTTACTTCTTCTAGAGAAAAAAGTGTAGATAATGGTAGATATGGAGATCATATTTCTAAATCTGTTTCTAAGATGGAAAAAGATGAAAATAATGGAGTATCTGCTTATAAAGTAGCTAAAAAGATATTTAAAGTAAGTAAAAAGAAAAACCCAAATACTTATTATGTAGTGGGTTTATCTTATAGACTATTAGTGTTCCTTTCACGTATCTTACCTAAAAGACTTGTGAACTGGATTATTTTTAAGATTTACGGTTAATCCGCAAAATCGTAATCTAAGACAACAAAGAATTGATAATTTTTATGAAGTTCGCTTAAGTCCTTAACAAGCGAATTTTTTATTTCTTCTTGATTTGGTTCGTCATAATCAATAATTAAATCAAACGAGACAACATTAGTTTCAACATCAACATAGAAGCCGTGAACCTGCTTAATTGCAGGATAATTTTTTACTAAGCGATATAAATCTTCTCTAATCGCTTTTACTTCAGGTACAGAAGAGTTAGTGGCGTAGATACCCACTGTTAAAATTACTCCAAATTTTTCATAAGCCGCTAAAGAGATTTTTCTCGTTAATGGGTGAATTTCTTTTGCGGTTAAATCATCTCTCACTTCAATATGAATTGAGCCGATTGATCGATTTGGTCCATAGTCATTTAAAATTAAATCATAAGAACCAATAACTTCTGGAAATGAATTTACTAATTGTTTAATTCCTAAAGCGATTTCTCTTTCAGCACGTTTACCAACGATGCTGCTAATGGCGTTAAGTAAGAACTCAATACCGCTTTTAATAATGAATAAACCAATTAAGATACCTAAATATCCTTCAATATGGACACCTGCATACATCGCAACTATCGCACCTACTAAAGTAGATGCTGATAATAAAGCGTCAAATAAGGCATCTACTCCAGAAGCTTTTAAAGCATCACTTTTGGTCTTTTTGCCCATTGTTCTAAAGAATAAGCCTAGAGCGAGTTTAAATAAGATTGCCACACTAATAACGATTAAGCTGATATAGGTATAATTAGCTTTTGTGCCACTTATTAAAGAACTAATAGATTCGTATATAGCAGTGCCACCAGCAATTAAAACGATAATTGCGACTATTAAACTAGTGACGTATTCGATACGTCCATGCCCATAAGGATGGTCTTTATCTGGTTTTTTAGTGGATAGTTTAGTGCCAATAACAGTAACGATACTACTTAAAGCATCTGTTAAGTTATTAATTGCGTCTAAGATAATAGAAATAGATCCAGCGATAATACCAATCGTGGCTTTGGCGGCAACTAATAAAACATTACCTAATATACCAATAATACTTGTTCTAATGATTAGTTTTTCTCTATTCATCTTTAAAACCTTCTAAGACTTTGTAAAGTAAACGATATAATTCTTTAGCCTCTTCTGGACTTAACTTTACTTCTTTAGCGATTTGAGGGGGAATCTCATATGCTTCTTTTTTTAATTCTAATCCTTTATTAGTTAAAGAGATAATTAATTCTCGATTATCTCGAGGTAAAGATTTTTTAGATATATATCCTTTTATTAATAATTTATTAAGTAAAGGGGTAAGAGTGCCGCTATCTAGATAGAGCTTTTCTCCTATTTCTTTTACCGAGACATGGTCTTTTTCCCAAAGGACCATCAAAACTATATACTGAGTATATGTGATATCTAATTTATCTAAAAACGGTTTATATTTCCTAGTAATCTCTTTTCCAGAGGCATAAAGTGGAAAACACAACTGATTAGATAATTTTAAAGTATCGTCAGGATTAAATTCCTTCATTATTCTGCTAAAGCTTCCTTAATTTTTTCTTCAAAGGCAAATGGTTTTTCAGTTGGTTCAAATCTTCCTAAAACTTCTCCGTCTTTAGAAATTAAGAATNNATTTAGTGAAGTTCCATTTAACTTTCTTATATTTACCTTTTTCATTTTGAGAACATAAATAAGTAAATAATGGTTCAGCATTATCACCTTTAACATCAATTTTCTTAAATCTTGGGAATTTAGTGTTGAACTTTAAAGAGCAGATTTGATTAATTTCTTCATCGCTATGTGGAGCTTGATGGAAGAATTGATTACATGGAAAATCTAATACTTCAAAACCTTGTTCGTGATATTTCTCATATAATGCTTCTAATTCTTCATATTGAGGGGTGAACCCACATTTAGTAGCGGTGTTAACAATTAATAATACTTTACCCTTATATTGACTCAAGGAGACATCTTCTCCTTTTTGACTTTTAACTACAAAATCATGTACCGACATAAATATATCCTCCTATATGTCAAATAAATTGTATACAATCTAATTTTTGATGTAAAGAATATTTTTGTTTTTCTATATAATAGTGGATATGTCGATTAAAAAATATTTAGCAAGTATTGAAGATTTATCTAATCAAAAGATTGTTCTAGTTGGTGGCACTTCTGGAATTGGTTTATCCTTTTTAAAATTTTTAGTTAAAAAGAATGCATATGTCATTTTGCTTGCTAGAAATATCAAAAAAGCTGAAGCAATAGTGGATGAATTAGATTATCGCAATATTGATATTATTGAATATGATCAATCCTCTTATAGTTCAATTCAAAAAGGGATTGATGATTTACTAAATAAATATCCAAAAGTTGATTCAATCGTATTAAACGCTGGAGTAATCAGTAAAACAAAAGAATTAATGGAAGGACATCCATATAGCATTGGAGTTAATTATTACGGGATTAGATATTTTGTTGAATATATCTGTCCTAAATTAGATAGCAAAACTAAAATTGTTATTCAAGGATCTCTAGTCGCGGGATTTCATTTAAATAAAAAGACTAATATAGAAGATAATAATCTTAAAACATTTAAAGAATATAACATTTCTAAGATGTGTGTTGAGGCTTACTTTTATAAGTTGGTAAGTAAAAGAATTTATCCAAATGTTGATTTTGTTTTAACTGAACCAGGAATTACTTCCACTAATATCACTAGAAATTTAGATTCCTTTTTAAAGCACGCTGGAAAAGTATTTATATCTACTTTCTTTCATAATGTTGATAAGGCTTCTTTAACTTTATTAGAAGCGGTTTCTAGTAGGGCTAGTAATGGCAGTTATATTGTCCCTAGAGGACCTTTTACAGTGTCTGGATATCCTAAATATAAAAAATTCCCTAAAAAGCGTATTAGAGAATATCTTATTAAATAATTTGATAAAATCATTTCTTTTTAAAATATATCTCGTATAATGTATGTCTTATGGATAAAAAAAGATACTTTAATACAAGAATGATCGCTACTACAGGTGTGTTACTAGCGTTAGAAATTGCTTTGCAAATCATTGGAAACTATGTGGTTATTCCTGGTGGATTTGCTAATTTAAATTTTTCTTTAATTTTTATTGCTTTAGGAGCGATATTATATGGTCCAATAATTGGCTCTCTTCTTGGACTAGTTTCTGGAATTTTAACTTTATTTTCTCCAAGTACTATGTCGGTGTTTTTCACTATTAGTCCAGTCGGCACTGTGTTAGCGTGTTTATTAAAGACCACAATTGCGGGGCTTGTAGCAGGTATTATTTCTAACCTATTAAAGAAGAAACATGATTTATTATCTTCAATTTTGTCCTCTTTAGTTGTTCCAATATTAAATACAGGAATTTTCGCTTTTTTCACAATTATATTCTTTAAGCCTTTATTAGCAGGAATTAATCCTGATAGTATGGCAGCAGCCTTGTTTTTAGGATTAATTGGATTTAACTTTATTTTTGAGATTCTTGTTACTGTAATTATTGTTCCTAGTTTATATAAAATCCTTCTTCAAGTTACCTCAAAAAATAAAGAATTTGCTTAATCTAGTTATTTATAACTAGCTTTTTTTAGAAAAAGATTATCAATATAAATTGATTTTATTTATTGCTATACAAAAAAATGAACAAAAAATTATTTAATTCACTTAGTGAATTATTTTTTTTGTAAAAAAATTGAATTCCTTTTTCGCGTGTGATACTATAAATCCAAATTTACATTTTTCTTGAAAGGAGGAAAATAACATGAAGTACAAAAAGTTTGCACTTCTTGCACTCGCAGCCGGGATGATCGTTGGTTGTGGGAATAGCGGTCCTTCCGCGCCTGATTGGAGTGCAGAATTCAAAACATTCGTAAAGGATAGCTTTTACGGACTCGAAGTTCCTTATTTTGGAACAAGTGAATTAGGTAGTTTTACCTATGAAATTCACAAAGATTATGGATACGCTGAAATCTTTGGTGGCGAATTAGAGTCGTCAGAACCTATTAAAACTGCTGCTAAATTCCTAGAAGAAAAAGGATTTGTTGATTTACTCGATGACTATCGTGAAGATCCTAAATATGCCGAACAAGTTAAATGGACATATCCTATGGAATACAGATTTGAAGTTGATAAAGTTGGTCCAAGATACATTCGTATTGGTTTATCAGGTAAATTACCTACTGCCACTGCTGCCGCTGCTGCAGATGAAGTGACAGAAGAAGAACCAGTAGAAGAACCAGCAGAAGAGAAGAGATCTTTCTACGCTCAAGTATTTGATCCATATTATTATTCTTGGTTTGATGCTGATTCAACCGAATTAATCTCCAGAGCTTTTGGAGAAAAAACCGGAGAAAAAACATATAAAGAAGATGAAACAATTGCTGAAGAGCTCATTCCTTATTCAGGTCAAGCTACTTATCAATCTAGCGGAACCTATATTCCTGATATCGATGACGCCATCGCTGAAGTCGCGGAAAATGGTTACCTTAAATTCTGGATGCAAGATGTCGTTCGTGCAGAATTAGATGCCTATGCCGCAAGTTTAAAAACTGCAGAACAAGCTTGGGATGTCTATACTTACGAAGAACACGAATTAGAACCAGGCTATCTTGGACGTTTATACAAATTAGTTTCCCCAAGTAAATACTTCACAATTGATGTTTATTTTGCTGAAGGTGAAGCAGCATTGTTTAGAGTTGCTAAAGCTCCTGCTTCTATTCCACAAGTCATCAAAGACATGGAACCAGCTTTATTCGAAAGCAATGAAGTTACTGCTTATGACTTCGAATATTTCGAAGATACAGAATCAGGCGAAAGCGGATATCAATACAAAGAACTTTCTGAAAACGCTGCTCAACCTTCTGGTGAATCACTTAAGAGTGCAGCTGCAGCTTATAGTGCATTAGTCGAAGATGAAAACTTAAATGCAACTGAAGTTGTTGAATTTGGTATTCTTAGTGCCGCTGAAGGTCAAGGCGTCTTAGATATCCAAGATAAAGAAGTTGTTGTCTATGCAGATTATCAAAAGTCTGGCATTGTTCAAACTGAAACAGGTTATGCATATACTTATTACTTCTTCTGGGGTGTTGAAGTAAGCGATTGGCCGACTTATCCAGAAGAATTAACTAACGAATTTATTGCTGCTGCCGGTGCATCAAACATTCACCAATTCTTTGAACAAGAAGATGGTTCATTCAAATTTGGTACTGAAGCTGAAAGTGAAGCTGATGTTATTGCTGTCTTTAATGCAATTAAAGGCTTAGAAGGCGCAACAGTCTTAACTGAATACAATCAATATGAAGATGGTATCGGTAGAGTTGCTCTTAACGAAAACACCATGGCGGTTATCGAACTTATTTCCGAAACTGAAACATCTGAATCTGGCGAAGCTCAAACATATTACGGCTATTATGTTTCTTTAGAGGCAATTCCTAACTTCCCAACTCAAGTTGTCACTATCGCTGATGCCATAGGAATTTCTAAATTTGAATTTGTTGAAGATAGTGAAGTTGAGGGTGCTTGGATTATTCCTGAAAAAGAAGACGACACAACTCTTTGGGCTGATGCAAAGACTAATTTAAATGGTATGCTTGAAACATTAAAAGCCATTCCTGGCATTGAATTTAATGCTCCAGAAGTTAGCGATGAAAATGATTCTTCATATGGTAGCTATAAAGTTAGTGGTTTATTAGATGGCAAATTAGTCGTCCTTGAATCAGTTACTGTCGGCCACGATGATAGTTTGAACGGCTATTATTCCGCTCGAATCACTGTGTGTGATCCAAAAGAACCTGATCCAGCTGTCTTGGCCTTTATGCAAGCTGTTGCTACTGCTGCAGGACTTGAAGTTGAATTTGATCAAATTGATGGAAATTATTACTTCAGCAGTGCTTATTTAGAATCACTTCCAGGAACAATGGAAGAATATGCTGAAGCTATTGTTTCAGCTTTAAGAACTGCTTTACCAGATGCTGAATTTACTACTAGTATTGCACCAGATTCCTGGGGAGATATTTATCTCACAATCGTATATGGTAACTATTCAATTGAAGTTGGAGTTATCAGTTACGAAGGACTTGGTTATTCATTTAACTTTGTTATTCAAGCAGAAGTTTCTTTGGCAGAAGCAGAAGCCTAATAATACACATCCAATTAAGTATTGTTTTACAATTAGGCTAGAAGGCCACAACCTTCTGGCCTTTTCTGTTTGACAGGCATGTC
>DDQE01000015.1 GCA_002342545.1 Caryophanales bacterium UBA2450 | reverse complement strand
AGCAAAAACTCCCTACTCGATTACTTTTTTATATAAGAGATATAAGCCAATAGATGAGCCTAAAGCGACGAGATTAAGCCCTATTAGCATAACAAAGCCAACTCCTAATCCATAAGTTCCAAAAGCATACCAGTCCCAACCATCTATATTGCCATAATCATTATTAGCAGCTAAGCAAATGATATAGATTGTGCCATATGTTCCAGAAGGAATCATAGAGAATAAATTCCATTTAAATTTGAGATCTACTTTTGGTTCTATAAATATAAAGGTGAAAATTGAAACGACCGGAATAAATAAGTGCATATATAAATTAGCGCCTAAAAACACATTAAATATACCCATAAGTGGTGCTAAGTACCCCATGACTGTTAAGAAAGTTAAAGTTAAACAAGTAGTGGAAACTAGTTTTAAAACTACAACCCAAGTTGGATATCTATTTTTAAATAATAAATATATAAGAGATATAAAAGCGCTTATTCCAATAAAGATATTACTTTGAACAGTAAAATATTTTAAAGCGTGCAATTTTGAACCTTTAATAAAGCCATCACTAGTGGTGATCATTAGATAAATAGAGATCAATACTAAAACAACAATAAGAAAATTGAAAAATAGATTTAAATTCTTTTTCCTAATATTCATTACTTAATAATTTTATATCAATAATATCTTTAATTTGAATAGAATCTCGATTTATAAAAACAATTTTCTTTTCTACTTTATCTATTTGTTTTATTGTGCCTTTATAAATTAGATATTTCTTTTTATTCGTAGAATAATATTTTATTTCAATAACATTTCCTTTATTTAATTGGTGGAGTTTTTCTTCTAATTCATCTTTTTTATCTTTGGCAAGAATTATTTTCTCTTCTTTATATTCTTGAGATTCCTCTATTGCTTCGCTATAACCAACAAGTGCAGCAAAAGGAGCAAACTGCGCTGCTCGATTTTCTAAGCTCATCTGCGGATGGTTTTTACTAATGTGATGAGGAAGATTAATAATGTCGTCGTATTTGCCCATTATGCTTTATGACCACCAATTTGAGCGTTTCTTTCTCTAGTGGTCCCTCCTTCCTCAAAATCTCGACCTTTTAAAACTTTATTTTTGCCATATTTCTTTTTAATAGTGTTTATTGTTTGCTGTAATTTATTTTCTTCTTCAAGTTTTACTTTAAGCTTTTCTTTCTTCTTTTCTAGTTCATCATAATCAACAAATAGATTTAGTTGCTCATAGTCTCTTTCAAATTTTTTTATTTCACTGATTTTTATTACTCTAGTTGCGGCAATATACATTCTTCTAACATGAAGTTTTTTATTTATTAATTTATTAAATAATTTGACGGATGCTGCCTCAATTAAAGTAGTGGAGTTAGTAAATTGACCAATATTTATTGAACTATGATTACCCTTTGGAATATCTCTACCATACCAATCTTTTTCAATAGTGATATTGTCTTGAGTTAAATCCTTAACATCATATCCAATTGAAATCGCGATTTGATCAGTTAAAAGTCCTTTCGCGGACATATCTAAAGATAGAGATTCCGCCATTTCTTTAATGATTATAAGCGCCTTTTCATATTCGTAAGGTCCTGGTAGAACTTGTCCCACTGATAAAGAATTATTTTCAGGCTCATAAGATTTAATCTTATCCATCGTCACTGGTTCATATCCCCAGGCATGATCAATTAATAGTTCAGCGTTAATTCCAAATTCTTCGTATAACACATCTTCATTTATTAATGATTGTCTAGCAATATCACCCATAGTGAATAGACCAAGATTATATAATCTTTTAGTTAAACCCCGACCTACTCTCCAAAAATCAGTTAAAGGTAGATGGTCCCAAAGGAGTTTACGATAACTCATCTCATCTAGAGAAGCAATTCTTACTCCATCTTCATTTTCTTTAGCGTGTTTCGCTAATATATCCATCGCGACTTTACACAAATATAGATTGTCACCAACTCCTGCAGTCGCAGTGATGCCAGTTTTTTCATACACCTCTTTAATTAACATAGAAGCGATTTGACTAGCGTTCTTTTTATAAGTCTTTAAATATTTAGTGACTTCAATAAATACTTCATCGATAGAATAGACGTGTATATCTTCACTATCGATATATTTAAGATATATTTTATATATCTCCACACTTCTAGCGATGTATTTCGCCATTTGAGGAGGAGCAATAATAAAATCTAACTCTAAAGATGAATTTCTTTTTAGTTCATCATCATCAAATGATTTAGCGATAAATTTGTGATGAGGTGCTTTTTTAATTCTTTGGTAATTAATCTTTTTAATTGCTTCTTTTGCTTCAAAAAGTCGGCATCTTCCAGGAATGCCATATTGTTTTAAAGAAGGAGAAACCGCTAAACAAATAGTTTTATCAGTTCTAGTTGGATCTGCGACCACTAAATTAGTCTTTAAAGGATCTAAGTTTCTTTCTCTACATTCTACGGACGCATAAAAAGATTTTAAATCGATTGCGATGTATTGCTTTTTACTTTCGGACATAGGAATATTTTATAAAAAAATCACCTTCTTTAGAAGATGATTTTCATTAATTTCTTTAAATATTATTTAAATGTTCCTTCAGGATAGCAGCGGTGCATGGTCTTTTCAATAGCCTCTTTTAATCCGCCTCTACCAATATGAAGTTCTTCTGCCACTTTATCAAGAACTTCAGGTTCGATACAGCTAGCGGTGTCGCTACACATAATCTCTTTCATGACCAAGCCGAGATTTAAGCCAGGTTCATTGCCTTGTTTCTTTTCGGCTTTAGCAACCATATTACCACCCATCTTACACATCCATTTGGCTGGGTGAATAATCTTTCTTGGCTTTGGTAAGACTGCTCCTGTCATGGTGTTTAACATAAAATCAAATGATTTGTTTTCGTCACCAACTGGATATCTTTCTCCGTCCTTACCGTATTCAATTGCCCCAATAGCGGCTTCTGCGATATGTTCAACAGCAATCATAGTGGTTTTCCCTTTAGGGAAGAAGATGCGTTTATGTCCGTTAGCGTATCTATCTAAGAAGACAGATTTCCAAATTGGCATTCTTTCTGGCATCACTCCAAAGATGTAAGGGAATTCAAGAATAACAACTTCCATATTTTTCTTTTGCTCATTTAATAATTTAGCTTGTTCAACACGACATCTGACATATGGGTGTTTTTCCGCTAATTTCATTTCTGGATATCTTCTATCAAAATAAGCAAAATATGAATTAAAACATGCAGCTTTTTTAATACCTGCTCTTTCAGCTGCTCTGAAGCATTTAGCGCATTCGACAACTAATCTTCTATGAAAATATTCATAGGCAGGAGCTTTAGGAGTTTCTCGATCGTCTGGTCCAACAGAATAAATCATATAGTCATAACCTTTAAACATTTCTGTTAAGGTATCTTCATCAGTTTCAAATAAATCAGTAAATCTGACATCTACTTCTTTAGGATACCAGCCTTCTAAATTGACATCGTTTAAAGAGATAGATCCGACTTCGTATCCTTTTTTGAGGGCCAACATAGTGGTGTAGTAACCTAAAAAACCAGTTCCCCCTAGAATTAACAGTTTCTTTTTCATATCTATACCTCTTAGTGATAATTATTGCATTATTTATAATTCTTAACCACCCATAAATATATTTTGATGTATACTAATAATCTAATTATGACTCCTAAATTATATATATTTGATTTAGGACACCGAATGGGAATCCTCGGTTGTTCAACTACGAGATGAAAGTGATTAAAATACTATATACTAATGAAATTTTCATAAAATAATATTCTAGCAGCACACCAAATTGG
>DDQE01000011.1 GCA_002342545.1 Caryophanales bacterium UBA2450 | reverse complement strand
AATTTGGTGTGCTGCTAGAAAAAATTTTTTAATTCTAAAAACGGAATTTAGTTTTGCAAGTTACAAATTTCCGAATGGTCCACGATGTGAGCCACTACTGAAGCTAGCGTTTTTTATCGACTTCAGAGCCTCTTCCTTTGTATTAAAAACTCTACTGCTTCTTAAATGAATGCCGCCTTCCGTACCTAAAGGCCTGACAGTGATAAAATCCCTAGTCTTTTTCAGTATTTCCACCTCAACAGGTATACGATTGCTTTCGAGGATCCAGGCCATATTTATATTTTATATTAAGGTTTTAAGCTTCTGGAAACCTAAATGGATTAATTTTCATTTCNNTTCCGACCGCTTGTAGCATTTGTTTAAATGGTTTCCGAGCATGGTAATCGATTCTCTTGCAGTTTCTAGGCAAAGCCGTTCTTTTGACCGCTATATTAGAGAGGCAAATCTTTCTTTTCAAAGATTTTAGAACCAACATAGTAAGTGATAATTGTAATAATAAATAAGAACATTAGCTTAAAGAAGAATACCCCTAAATTATTATCCATAACGGCGAGGGGGTCGAAAAGAGTAAAGATAGTCTCGTAATTAAATATCCCCATTAATGAAATTCTTACAGTTCCTGGAATTGCATTTGTGCCAAATAAACCCAAGATAGAAAAGATAAAGAAAGCGATATTAATCCCTCCTCCAATACCGATCGCTTTATTAGTTTTGTTAAATATGCAAGAAGATAAGAAACAAATGCCAGATATTGCTAATGTAACAGCGAAATTACCTAAAACATATAATAAGATATCGTGAATTGGTAAAGAAATTAATAAATCTTCGCTCCCCATCAATATTCCAATGAGAAATGATAATATCGAAGTAATTAAAATGGTAACCGCCATAAAGATTTCTTCAAAAATTAGAAATACTGCTTCGGTAAAAATAAATGATCTTCTTGTAGTTGGGGTCGATAAGGTAAAAGAAAGAGAACCTGTTTCTACTTTTTCACTCACTAGCGATTTAGCGGATAAAATCGTATAAACCATTGGGATTAATAAAACAGCGAGTCCAAAAGCGATATAACCGACAACAATGCCGTATATGTTCATATCACCCATTTCAGATAAATTTTCCCCGACTTTACCAGGGAGTTGATCAATTACTCCTTTACTACCATTAATTGAAGCGGCTTCTAAGGCATCGCTTTGTGATAAACCTGATTCTAAATAATCTTTATATAATGCTTTATAACAAGCAATTCCACTAGCGACATATCCTCTAGCAACATTCATTATTGTCTCCCCAGACATCGAATAATTTTCTGCAGTTATTTGGCTAATATCAGTAATATTTGTGTTATTTTTCTCATTAAAACGATTAATGACTTCATTTTGTATTTCTTCAATAACGATATTAGAAGCAAAATCGCTAATCTCTTCATCTTCTTTTGGGGTATCAGAGATAGTTAAAGCAAAACTATCTAATTTTTCTTTAAAAGTTTCGATATCGCTAATAGAATCTAATTTAGCTTGTTCGATTTCTTCTTCGCTATAACATTCTCCAGTTAATATTTCTTTATGTTTCTTTTCTAAAATAGTAGAAACAGTACCCATATCTCCTTGAACTTTTATAAATAATTCTGGTCGATAATAATATATTTCTTTTTCATCATAATATTCGTTACCATTTTCATCATATTCACCAGTCCAAACATAAGTGATTGGATAACCTAAAACAGATGTTTGATAATCAACAATAAAATTAGGTAAATGTTTATAAAATGCTGTCTCACTAACGACATCAACAATATAAGAAGCAGCTTTATTAATGATTATTGTTTTTTTAATATTTTCATCATTAATATAAGCTTCACTATCTAAGAGATATGCTTCCATTAAAGAATTAGTGATTTGATTAATAAGTGCTTCACTATTAGAATCCGCTAATAAGGGTAATAATTTAAAAGTATATTCAATCGAAACATTATCGCTATTTTTATCTTCTTCATATACTTCGTTAAATGCATTATAAATATAAGAAGAAAGAGCGTTTAAATTATCTTTTGATAATTGATATTCGTCATCAATCATGCTTACTAAAGTATTAGGAATAGCAACTAATAAAATATTTTCAACGCTTTGACTTTTATCTTCTGCGTATATATCAAAATAATTAGAAATAACATTAATCGCGAATTCTTTTTCTTCTTCATTCATCGAATCATCACTATCGATATTATTTCGAACAGTAACCATCGCCACATTTTTAGCTTTATACGTTTTTTCAATTTCTGTCCCAGAAGAAAAGCGATAAGTTAAATCATATAAAGTCTGCACTGTAGAAATAGAAGAAGTTAAGGTCGTATCTTCCACTTCATCTATCGCTTTTTTTAAAGTGGTTTCTAAAGCATTACTACCATCATAATAAGAATGATATGCATTATCTAAATTAGAAAAACCACTATATAAAGATATTGCACTTTCTTTAATCGTCGTTTCCATATCTGCGTTAGAAAATAAATCTTTTAAAGCGCTACTAGTCGCATTCACATGAAGAGTGGATAAAATCAAAATAATTATCATAATGATAATTGAATTACCCGCGCTTACAATAAAAAGTCCTCTTTTACTAGATTCAAAAGATTCTTTAAAAAGAGCTCTCGAAAATAGTCTATTTCTTTTTGTTTCAGTCACTTTTGTTTCATCAAAATTTTTCGGTAAAGTTAATCCGTTAGTCATTTCTTTCATTTTCTTCACTTCCTTTCCTTACTTCTTCAAAATAAGAATTTAAATCGTATTTAATTTCACTAATAAATTTCACATCATATCTTGTTAAAGTTTTCATTAATATCGGGACATCATTTTTCTTAATTCTGATACTTACTTGATTATATTTATCTTGCATACGAATGATTTGCATTTTGTTTCTTAAAAATAATTTATAATCTCCGTTATTATTAAATTCGATTTTATAATCGCGATATGGGCGATTAATCACATCATCGACTTTTACCGAAGAAGCGATTTTTCCTTTTGTTAAGAGGACCACTCTATCACATGTTCTTTCAAGTTCGTTAACTGTATTAGAAGTATAAATAATGGTCGCGCCTCTTTCTTTTTGCTCTAATACTAATTTAAGAAATTCTTCTCTCATTAACGGATCTAATCCAATTGTCGGTTCATCCATTATAAGGATGTCCGCTTTTAACATTAATGCCGCGACTATTGCGGTTTTTTGTTTCATCCCTTTAGACATGCGTTTAGGATAAGCTCTAACATCTAACTGCATTCTAGAAATAATTTCTTCTGCGTAAGCATAATCTTCTTTTTTCATGCCGAGAGAATCCCCATAATTATGAAGAAAAATTATTCCAGTTTTTACATCAGGGAAATTGATTTCTCCTGGGATATAGCCAATATATTTTTTTGTTTTTGCGGAATCTTTATAAGCATCTAATCCTAATATAGAAATATTTCCTTTATCAGATTTAACATATCCCATTAATTGTCTTAAAAGTGTCGTTTTACCCGCTCCATTTTCCCCGACTATACCAAGAGCTTCTCCTTCGTAGACTTTTAAATCGATGTTAAAATTGCCTCTTCCTTTTTTATAATCTTTTGTGACGTTATTAATTTCTATCATTATTTTCTCGTTCATATTTATAACCCCACATATGTCTTATCTTCTTTATAAAAAGACATGAAATAGTCTTCTAAAGTTTCTTTTTTCTCTAAAAAATCAATAAATGAAGGAGGCAAAACTTTTAAGAATTCATTCGTTCTTGTCTCATCGCATTTAACGATAACTATATTTTCATTTTCAAAAGGCTGTTCAACATGAAAATCATTCTTTTTTAAAATGATAATCGCGTTATTTTTATCTTCGATATTTTTATAACTGATGTGATATTCCTTAATTGATTTATGTTTTAAATCATTAGCATCAAGTAAAGAGACGATTACTCCATCTTTAATCACGGCAATTCTTTCGCATACCGCATCTACTTCTTCAAATATATGAGAAGAAAGAAGAATGGTTTTTCCTCTTCTTTTTTCTAATTTAATTAGCTCGACAAATACTTCTTGCATCTCAGGATCTAATCCACTAGAAGGTTCATCCATAATAATAATGTCTGGGTCAGACATAAAAGCGGAAACAATCGCTAATTTTCTTTTCATCCCTAAAGACATTTCTTTACATAAAAGTGATAAATCTACTTCAAAGATATCAATTAACCAATTCAATAAAGTGTCATCCACCACTCCTTTTAATTCTTTTTGTTCATCAATGACTTCTTGACCGGTAAGATTTAAAGGCAAGGCCACTTCCCCAGGAATATAAGACACATTACGCATAGTTATATTTCTTTTATATAAGGAAGAATGACCATTTATATAAGTTTCTCCTGAATCAGGAACACTAAAACCCATTAAATGTCTAATTGTTGTGCTTTTCCCCGCTCCATTAGGGCCTAAAAAACCGAACACTTCTCCTTTATTCACATAAAAAGAAACATCGAAGACCCCACGGCCTTGGCCATAATCTTTTGTTAAATTTTTAACTTCGATTACTTTTTCCATTTTTTTGCTCCTTTCTACTTTTTGGACTCGTGTCCATTTTCTTAACACGAATAATATTATTAAACTCTTGCACAATTTGCAAGAATAAGTTATAAATAATTTAGAAAAATTTTTTGAGGACAAAATTTATGAGTGAAGAAGAGAAAATTCTTAAAGAAGATGTAAGAACTATTAGGACTAAAAGAGATTTAGCAAACGCTCTCGAAGAACTTTTACAAGAAAAAAACTTCGATGAAATAGCAATCAAAGATATTACTGATGCTGCCTTAATCTCTAAAAATACTTTCTATAATAATTTCAATGACAAAGTTGAACTATTGAATATGGTCTTTGAAAGATATCGTGAAGAATTAATGGAAAAAGTAAAACCAATATTAGATTCATATAAGCACGGAATAAGACATAGATTATTTAGAGGATTAGTCAAAGTCATTGTCCACTTCTTCTATTGTTGCTCTTTGCCAATACAAAAAATGGTGCAAAACGATGAATCAAAATCTATTTATTGGGCGATGACTTTATTTATTCAATCAACGATTAGAGAAGCATTTAACGAAAGAGAAGAAATGGTTAATAGCAAATTAGAAAATAATATTTCTTCGTTATTTTATTCTGGTGCGGTTACTTCTTTGATTTATTTTGGCTTTAGAGATGGGATGGACGTAAAAGAAGAAGAAATCGTTAAGAATATTATTAGACTAACCAAACCAGTTATCCACTAATAGAAAAAAAGAAAACAAAATAAAAATAGCATTTCATCGTGTATTTTCCATACGCAAAGATACACTTTGCTTTTGACTTTTTTTGCGTGAAACCCTGGGCCGATGATCGAAATAATGGTTTGGAAGATTCTTATCCCCCCTGCCCTATTTAGATTTTCTATCGCCAAGAAGGACATGAAGCTTCTCATGACAGCTATGACAAACGCTCATGAGATTGCTTTCATCGTTAGAACCACCACGATTGATGGGAAGAATATGATGAACCTCTTGCATGGGTGTGTATCTTCCTTCTTTTAATCATTGTTCGCACAACGGATGCTTGCTAGCATAACGGTTTCTGATCTTTCTCCACTGGGGACCATATCTAAGTTTGTAATCTTTAGGCCTCACGTAGTTGTTATAATCACTAGCAACTTTACCGCGATGCTCTTCGCAATACGCTTGATCACTAAGATTAGGACATCCAGGATATCGACATGGTTTTAAAAGCACATGCTTGAAAATGATGACGACCATAATCCAACTAATAGTTTAATTAGAAACGTTATAAAAATGGTGATTAGAAAAAAGGATGGTTCATTAAGATTTATCGTATCAAAAGATAGCCTCGCTACTACCGAGGTTCATCCACTACTTCAACTTGTACCCACTTATTCTTCTAGTGTTTCAAACGAAAAAAGAACACTGAATTATGAAGTCGTAGTTTTGAAAGGAGGCAAAAATGGAGCAAATTAAATCATTACATCCGATTCCTAAAGACAGAAAGCTTAGGGTTGCTGCATACGCAAGAATATCTAATGACAAAGAGGTTTTAGAGACTTCCTTGGCTGAGCAAATAAAAAATTACACCTCTCTTATCATCCAAAACCCACATTGGGAATTTGCTGGAATCTATCCCGATAACGGTAAAAGCGGCTCTGATGCGATTCATAGGAAAGAATTCATCACTATGATAGAAAATGCCAGAATTGGCCTTATAGACATCATCCTAGTCAAATCAGTATCAAGGTTCGCAAGGAATCTAATCGATATGCTTGAACTAGTCAGAGAATTTAGGCTAAAGGGCATTGAAATCTATTTTGAGGAACAAGGGATCTCATCGTTGGATACGAAATGCGACCAAATGATAACGCTATGCGCTAAATTCGCCGAGGAAGAACTAACTACCATCAGCGAAAACGTCAAATGGAGATATACAAAAAACAAGAAGGAAGGCAAATATGCACTACCGCCTAACCTTTATGGCTATAAAACAATCAACGGTGAAATCACCATCGTTCCCGAAGAGGCAAAATGGATAAAGACCATGTACTCCATGTGCCTAGAAGGATGCGGCTCTTCAATGATAATAAAATACCTAGAGCAAAATCATGTGCCTAGTCCTACGGGAAATAGCCGCTGGGGTCACAACACAATTTGTTCTATCCTAAGGAACGAGAAATATGCGGGTGATGCATTAATCCAAAAAACAATCAAGCCAATCATAGGTTCCACTGGTTCAAGCAAGAATAGAGGCGAGGAAGAAATGGTTCTCGTGAGAAACGGCCACACTCCTATCGTAAATAGAGAAACATGGAATAACGTCCAAGCAGTCCTTAATGAAAGGTGTGAGCATTTTAGGGTAAATAGAGAAAGTAAGAATCCAGTAAGCGAATTCACAGGGTTTGTGGTTTGCGCTCATTGTGGCTGCAACTATAACTCCAAAGTCAACCACTACTACGGTAGGGACTTTGTCAAAGCTAAAAGATTCCTAATCTGCAACAGCAATCGCCACACCAAAAACTGCGAAGGCGAGAACATTCCTGTGGATGAATTTAAATTAGGCCTTACGTTACTAACCAAAAAAATAAAAGACAACATCTCTTACTTTAAAGAATTGCTTATCCAGGGCTTTTCCTCAAACGATGTAGAGGAAAAGAAAAACAGGATCCATGAAATCGATGAGAGAATTAATTCTCTTAAGGAACAATTAAAGGAATTTGTCGGTAAATTTGATGATTATTCCACTTCTATGACCACGGAAATCATGGAAACGATATCTTCCTTAACGATTGAAAAAATGAATCTAGAAAATGCCATTCTGATAGTCGATTCAGCAGAAACCAGAGCAAAGGCAATAATTAGCGAATTTAACAAGCTTCCCAACAAAATAGAATCATTTGATGATTTCGACTATAAGAATCTTTATTCAAGAGCATACGCAAAAAGCAAAGATGACATTCTTATCATTGTTGGAAACAAAGACGTATCGAAATTGAAACTATCCACTACAGGTGAATTGCAAGTCGAGGTTCCTTACACTGTGAGGATAACGACTCTCCATCTTAAGCTATCGGTATATGTAAATATTTAATGATTTCGCAAACGACAAAAACACCCAGCTGAGTTGCTGGGTTTTAATTTGCCTTTAGTTCAAGTCCCCCCTATCAAGGGAGTGGCATAGTTGCACTTTAAGTTATTTACCTATCGGTATGCTACGCGAACCTTACGAGCACTAATAATGATGAACATTTTTGTCTGTTCAGGAATCTTCTGAATAGTTAAATCTATCAAAAAAGCCCCTAAATATAATAAAAACGAGATAATTTTTGGTATCATCTCGTTATCTTTTGAATGGTTGCGGAGGTGAGATTTGAACTACACGACCTCCGGGTTATGGGCCCGACGAGCTACCAGGCTGCTCTACTCCGCGATGTTTTCCGGAGTAGCTCGTCTAAGGGCCCTCCAGACCTATCGTAATTACTTACGATTTTTTCTTCTAGCGTTTTCGGATTTGAGTTTTCTTTTTAAACCAGGTTTAAGATAGAATTCTCTTTTCTTCGCTTCTTGGATCGTACCAGCTTTATTCACTTGGCGTTTAAAACGTCTGAGTGCATCATCTAATGATTCATTTTCACGAACAACGACTTTTGGCATGATATTCACCTCCTTAGCGATAACGCTTTAACTATGTTACTAGTGTTAACTAATATAAGTCAACACTTTTTGTAACAAAAAGGACCTTTGTAGGCCCTTAATAATCATTTAATAATGATTTAGATAATTTTGGTTCCGTTAGAGGTACCAATACGGTTTGCCCCTGCTTCCACCATGGCGAGTAAGTCTTCGTGAGTTCTCACTCCACCACTAGCCTTAACTCCCATTTCTGGGCCAACTGTTTCTCTCATGAGTTTAACATCATGAACAGTCGCTCCACCAGTAGAGAATCCAGTAGAGGTTTTAACAAAGTCCGCACCAGCCTCTTTTGCTAATTTACAGGCTCTAACTTTTTCTTCATCAGTTAATAAACAAGTTTCAATAATTACTTTTAAGACTAATTTGCCAGCGACTTCTTTTAGAAGTTTAATTTCTTCTTTGACATATTCATCGTGTCCTGCTTTAAGCATGCCGACATTGATAACCATATCAATTTCGCTTGCTCCTTGAGCGATACATAATTTAGCTTCTTCAACTTTAGTTCTAGTTAAATTCATTCCTAATGGGAAGCCAATTACGGTACAAACTTTAACATTACTCCCTTTTAAGCATTCTGAGGCTAAAGGGACATAAGCAGGATTAACACAGACTGACATAAAGTCATATTCTTTAGCTTCTTCACATAATTTAACGATTTGCTCAGGTTGAGCGTCTTGTTTTAATAAAGTGTGATCAATTAATTTATTGTATGACATATAATTTTCTCCTATCTCATATTATACAACAAAAAAAGAGTCTATAGTTAGACCCTTATTTTGCTTCTTCTTTAGCGGCTTCTTTAGCTTTAGAAGATTTTTTAGCTGGAGCTTTTTTTGCTGAAGCAGCTTTCTTTTCTTCTTTTACTAATTTTCCATCTAAATATTGAGCTTTACCTGCGTAATATCCACATTTTGGACAAACATGGTGAGCTTTAATCATTTCACCACAGTTTGGGCAAGTAACTAATCCTTCAACAGAGAGTTTGAAGTGAGTTCTTCTCATTCTTTTACGGGTTTTGCTAATTCTTCTTTGTGGGACTGCCATAAGATAACCTCCTAATAGTCGAGGATTATTATATTCATTATATGAATGGAAAGCAAATATTTTTAGACATTTTCTAAATAATCTTAAATTTACTCGGTTACATCTTACTTTTTGAAAATGGTTTTTATAATTTGTCCTGATTTATCAATTTCACTAGGTATTTTTACTTCTAAATAATTAGAAGTATGTCCAATATTACATTTATTCTTATTGTCATATTGTTCTACAAGAACTTCAACTTCTTTATTCACAAACTTGTTTGTGTAACTATCCCACAAACTATTGGATAACTCAATGAGCTTTAAAGCGCGTTGCTTTTTTATTCTTGGATCAATTTGATTTGGCATATGAGAGGCTAAAGTTCCTTCTCTAGAAGAAAATGGGAAAACATGTAATTGATGAAAGCCACATCTTTTAATAAATTCATATGTCTCATTAAATTCTTCTTCACTTTCTCCAGGAAAGCCCACGATTACATCGGTAGTAAGTGTGACTTGAGGGCAAGCTTTTTTAATAAGATTGATTTTATTTAAGAACTGCTCAGAGTTATACTTCCTATTCATTCTTTTTAATACTGTGTCACTCCCACTTTGAAGGGGAATATGAAAATGTGTCGCTAGATTATTTTTAGTGTTAATTAGTTTAATTAACTCATCATCTATTTCACTTTCTTCAATAGAAGAAATTCTTAATCTATATAAGCCTTTAATATTTAAAAGATCTTTAACTAAAGAAGAGAAGCTATATTCTTTGTTTTTGCCATACCCACCAACGTGAATTCCGGTTAACACTATTTCTTTATAGCCTTGAGAGACAATATATTCTGCTTCTTTTAAAATGCTTTGAGAGTCTCTATCTCTGGCTTTACCTCTACGATAAGGAATTAAACAATAACTGCAAAAATTATCGCAGCCATCTTGAATCTTAAGGTATGCTCTTACATTTTCAAAATGAGTAGTTAAACCTAATTCTTCGTATTCGTAGTTTCTAGGATTAGAACTAGTTAAATCAATAGGATTATGAGTTAACTCATATTCTTTAATTGCCTCAATGATTTTATCTCGATTAGAAGTACCAGTAATTATCGCTGGTTTTATTTCGTTTTTGATAAATTCATGTTGTCCTTGAGAATAACACCCCATAACCACCACGATAGCGTTTGGGTAATTATTGATTAATTTACGAATATGCTGTCTAGATTTTTGATCAGCAGTGGCAGTTACTGAACAGGTATTAATAATCGCAATATCTGGATTAATATTATCTTCTTTATAACCAAGTTCGATTAAACGCGAAGTTAAAGCACTTATTTCATAAGCGTTAACTTTGCATCCTAAAGAAATAGTTGTATATGTTTTCATATTATTTTTCTAGTAAATAAGAGATAACGCTTAAAGCGTAGACCGCAGCGGTCTCGCATCTTAATATTCTTTTTCCTAAAGATATAGTTTTAAATCCTAACTCTTTAAGAAAACTAACTTCACTTTCATCAAAGCCGCCTTCTGGACCAATGATTATAGAAACTGATTTATGCTCTTTTAATTCTTTTTCGATAGCTGTGGCTTGACCTGCTTCTAATTCATAAGCAAGTAAATTAAGATCTTCTAAATAGTCTTTAACTCCTTTAATAGAGTCGACATATTTAATTATTGGAATATATTCTCGATGACACTGCTCACTGGCTTCTTTAGCGATTGCAAAATATCTAGCTTCTTTTCTTTTAAAATCATCATTAGAGAACTTAACAACGCTTCTTTTGCCTTGAAATAAGACTACTTTTTTAGCGCCTAGTTCAGTAGCTTTTTGAATGACAAACTCATTTTTATCAGATTTTGCTAAAGCAAAAAAGATTGTAACATCTTTAAGAAGTTCATTATCTTTTAGGATTGGTTCTTGAATATGAATTTTAACTGGATTAATTGAGTCAATAAACGCTAAATAGGCATTATGAGTGGTTTTATCCACCACTTCAATATAGTCACCATTTTTTGTTCTCATGACTTTAGTGAGATGAAAAACATCATCTTGAGATAAGATAACTTCATTATTAATAATGTCAGTAAAATATCTTTGCATATTAAACAACAAATTGGTCATTGCCATCTTTTAAATTTGGTTGAGCAATAACAATAAGACCAAAGACGATATTAAATAAATACATTGAGCCAATAGAAATAAGAATGGAATATAAAACGTCTAATGAAGTGAAATAGGCTAATAAAAACGACATTAAAGCAATCAGAGTGACATTAGAAACAAGTTGAATAATACCTTCTTTTTTCTTCTTTAAATAAAAGAAAGGAGCGCCAAAAATCCCTAATAAAGCAAAGAAAAGAAATAATTCTTTTTTTCTACAAGGACGATAATCGGTTTCCACTCCATCAACATCAATATTAGTGGTGATTTCTACTGTCTCACTATTCATACCTTCAAAAGGAAAAGTAACTCCACAAATTGGGCAACGATCTTTGTTGAATCTATCAATTCGATTATTACAATTCTTACATTTTGGCATATGTCTATTATTGCACAATTAATAAAACTTACAAAGTAAAGTCTGCTAATATTTCTTTATACACATAATTTATAAGAAAGGACCCAAGCGACAAGCGTTAGGGTCCAAACCAACCGTCTAAAAGATAACTGCTTAGCGCTTGTTTGTCAAGATTATAAAATTAATTCAATAATTGAGTGACCATCTTTATAAAGGTATTTATGAGATTTAGTTAAATCTTTAACAATAATGAGGCCAAATCCACCAGGAGCGATCTC
>DDQE01000041.1 GCA_002342545.1 Caryophanales bacterium UBA2450 | reverse complement strand
GAGTGGATATCTTTTAGGGATACGATAGAATCCTTGCTTCAGCTAGGTACCCTTTAGAAATACGGAAGTACCCTTTAGAAATACGGAAATACCCTTTGAAAGACACATCTCCCAAAAGGTAAGTTGTGGAAGTTGGGGTGTCCAGGCTGTTTTTATCGGTAGAAATGTCCATACATCGCCGGTATAATAAACGGAGAGAAATCGGTTTTTGTGAGGATGTGGTGCAATGATTATCAGAAGAATCGAGCCTGAAGATGCAGGAAATGTATCAGCTTTGATTGTTAGGACGCTCAGAGAAGTCAACACCAAAGATTATTCGAGAGAATATATCGAAAATGATGTTCAAAAATTACAGCCGAAAGACATATTGGAGCGCGCAGAATGGACTCATTTTTATGTAGTATGCGATGAGGATAAAATTGTGGGCTGCGGTGCAATAGGACCGTACTGGGGTAAAGTTGACGAAAGTAGTTTATTCACTATCTTCGTTTTACCAGAGTATCAAGGGCAGGGAATCGGAAGAAAGATCATAGATACTTTGGAAAAAGACGAATATTTCCTTCGCGCGAACAGAATTGAAATACCTGCCTCGATCACTGCAACTCCCTTTTATATAAAAATGGGATACACATATAAAAACGGAATTAGTGTACCGGATGAAGAAGGTCTTATACGCTTAGAAAAGCATAGATAAAAACAAATTCGCATTTGTCGGGATATCGATAAATCGGGATTTGTGAGGAACAGATATGAAAACTTTATATAAAGAGGTTGTAATACTGATAAATTTCTATTTATCGTTCAGAAATAGGGGTATGCAAAAACTAGGCTAGGGTATGCAGTGTATCAAAATGGGTAAACGGAGGCACGTAATAAATTAAGGTCACAATAAAAGTGGCCTTTTTAAATATCTTAGATATTTATTGCTGACGGTAAGCAGAATTATAAAAATTTTTTACAAAAAAATCGAAAAATCGCCCTCTTTATATAATAGAGGACTTTTTATGAATCTAGTTATCGACACAAACTTTATAAGAGAAATTAAAGAATTGGTCAACTCTGCCAAGCAAAGAGTAGTGACTTCAATCAATATTGCGATGGTTTATACCTATTATGAGATTGGAAGACGTATAGTAGAGCAAGAACAGAAAGGATCTAATAAGGCAAACTATGGTGAAGAATTGTTAATCCAATTATCTAGTGAGCTGACAAAAGAATTCGGGAAAGGGTATTCATTGACTAATTTAAAGTTGATTAGACAGTTTTATTTGGTGTATAGCAGTCAAAAAAGTCAAACAGTGTTTGACCAATCTAAAATTATTTATAATTTTAAAACAAAAACATTATCCTACAATAATAGCAAAAAACAAATTGGGCAACCGCTGGTTGACCAATCTAAAATTATTAATAATTTTAAAAATTATCCAATTACAAGTGATGGACATCGATTCTTTCTAAATTGGGCATCATATATATTCCTTATGAGAATAAAAGATCCAAATGAAAGATCATTTTATGAAATAGAGTGCTATAACTCTAGATGGAGCAAAAGAGAATTAAAAAGGCAAATTGATTCTTGTTTATACGAAAGGCTATCCCTATCAAGAGACAAGCAAGGTGTTTTAGATTTAGCTAGGAGAGGTCATGTAATTGAAAAACCTATAGATGTTTTAAAAGAACCATTTGTATTAGAGTTCCTCGATTTGGACGAAAAAGAAAGATATTCCGAAAATGACTTAGAAACAGAAATTTTGAATAAAATTCAATATTTCATGTTAGAACTTGGCAAAGGTTTTACATTTGTAAAAAGACAAATGCGGCTAACGTTTAATAATAAACATTATCACGCTGATCTTGTCTTTTATAATCGATTCCTTAGATGCTTTGTGATTATAGATTTAAAAATAGGGGAAGTGACACATCAAGATATTGGACAAATGCAAATGTATGTGAATTATTATGATCGATTTATTAAGACTAATGATGAAAACAAAACTATAGGAATCTTATTATGTAAAGATAAGGATGACGCAATTGTAAGACTTACTTTACCGGAAGATAATAATCAAATATTTGCGGCTAAATATGAGACAATTCTCCCTAGCAAAGATGAACTTCTTAGCCTGATTAAAGACACCAACTAAAGCATAAAAAAGGTTGCAATTTGCAACCCTTAATATGTTTTATCAAAGTAATTGAATTAGATGCGCCACTGACTAACAATAATGTTCAGCAGTAGCAATTGCGAGTTCAATCATTCTAGAAAGACCAAACGCTCTTTCTTCGGCGGATAATCTTTCATCGCGATTGATAAAGCTATCAGTAACAGTTAATAAGCATAGTGCTTTTTTATTAAATCTAGCAGCGTTAGCGTATAAGGAATAAGATTCCATTTCTACACCCATTACGCCTAAAGCAGCCCAACTCTTCCATATTTTTGGATCATAATCATAGAAGATATCTGCGGCTAAGATATTTCCTCCGTGATAAGGTATGTTTGCTTTTTTAGCTTCTTCGTAGGCTGTAACCATTAAATCAAAGTCTGCGATAGCGGAATATGTGCCGTTTAATTTATATTGGCTCATCCAATTACTATCAGTACAGGCACCTGCACAAATTAAGACATCTTTTAATTCGATATTAGGTTGATATGTTCCACAAGTTCCAACTCTAATGATGATTTCCACTCCATAACTCATATAGAGTTCACTAGAATAAATACCAATTGAAGGCATTCCCATTCCAGAGGCCATGACTGAAATTCTTTTATTATTTTTGGTGTATCCGGTAAATCCTAAGATACCTCTAACATTAGTTACTTCTTTATAATCGTGTAAATAGGTTTCAACGATCCATTTTGCTCTAATTGGATCTCCAGGCATTAAAACAACCTTAGCGAAATCGCCTTTTTCAGCGTTGATATGAGGTGTTCCCATATAATATCTCCTTTATAAGCACATATATTTTACTACATTAGTGAGTTTACACCAAACTTTTTCGTATTGAAGTTTAAGATGATAATCAGTAAACTGATTTTATGAAAAAAGTTAGAAATTTATATGTCTTAGAAACTAGCGATTTGAAAATAATAGAAACTATATCGCTTTTAAATAAGGATAGTTATTATCCTTTAGCAGAAGGAGTATATAAAATCTTAGTAGGTCTAGATGATGAAGAGGCCGTTAAATTTAATGAACTTCCTACTTATAAGACTTTAATTTCTTATAATTCTAAAAAAGTATCGCGATTAATTATGATGCTTTTAAGATATCACTATTTAGAAAGAGTGTATGACCCAAGTAGTGATAAACTCTATTTAAAAGTTGCTCCAAAAGGAGAAACTGAATTAGTGAAATATCATAAAAAACATAAATATAAATTCACAAAAAAAGAGGTTAATTTAGAACCTACTATCGTGAAACTAGATTTAAGTAAAATTAAGTAATAATTTGATAGTCACTTTAAATAATTGTAAAATTATAAAGTTGACTATAGGAGGTAAGAAAATATGACGTTTGCATGGGAAAGCGGTATCGCTCAATTTATAATTACACTAGTGTTGCTTATAGGAATGTATGGATTCCTTTTCTTAATGTATAGCAAAATTGTTAAACGTCTTGCTGGATATTTATTTGTTTCTATCTCTTTTGTCGCTTTATTACTTACATATTTATTCTGCCTCTATTATGTCTTTATTGCTTGTGTTGGTTTAACTGTAGTTGGAGTAACTATTACTTTATTTACCAACTTAGGCGACCTTAGACAATTTCTTGCTAATCCATTTAAAGGTAGTAGAGTGAAGTCTGGAAAAATGGAAGTTGAAAAGATTTATAACAGAGAATTATTTTATAAAACCATCGAAAAGGCTGTTCTTAATTTAAGTAAAACTAGAACTGGAGCGATCATGACTTTTGAAAAGAATACTTCTTTACAAGATGTCATTAAAAATGGTGTCGCTGTTAGAGCTCCAGTCTCTGCTGAATTATTAGTTACAATCTTCTATCCTGGCACACGTTTACATGATGGAGCGGTTGTTATTCACGGTAATGAAATTGTTGCCGCTAGTGTTTTCTATACTCCAACTACCAAACCATTTGCTGGTAAATATGGTAGCCGTCATAGAGCTGCTTTAGGTATTTCAGAAATCTCTGATAGTGTTACTGTTGTTGTCTCTGAAGAAACCGGAAGAATCTCCTTTGCGGTTAACGGACAACTTGATCCAGTAGACCAAGAATCATTCTTAAGAGTGTTTGAAAACTATATGGACGGAGTAACCGAATAATAGGTTAACAAATGGATTCTAAACAAATTTACGATTTTATCCTCAAAGTTCAATCTATCAGCAAGATTGGACTTGTTTATTCTAAAGACCCTTACGCCTTAACTAATTACAAAGAGTTAAACGATTTAAGCACTAAATTTTTAGAAGATTTTTTAGAAGTTAAATTTGATCGTCCTAATTATTTCCAAAGGGATATTTATCCAACTCCTAATATCTCAGTTAGAACCATCATTTTTAATGAAGACAAAACTAAGGTGTTAATGGTTAGAGAAGCTGCTTTACAAGCCTATTCTCTTCCAGGTGGTTGGGCGGATTTATATGATTCTCCAAGTCAAACTGCTAAAAATGAATGTAAACAAGAAGCCGGAGCGGATATAGAAATTGTTAGACTTGTCGGTCTAACTAGTAGAACCCCATTTAAAGCTCCAACTTCTATTCCAGAATTTGTCGCAATCTTTGAAGCAAGATTAACTAAGCTTAATAAAGAACATGAGTATGAAACTGACGATGTTGGATTCTTCGATATTAATAATCTTCCAGAGATATCGAAAAAGACATCTAAAGGTGAATTACTAAGATTTATAAACGCCGCGAAAAACGGGGAAACAATATTTGATTAAAATGACCTTTATTTAATGGTCATTTTTTGTTAATATACAGGCATGATTTTATTATCAACTAGCCAAACTTTATATATTTCTCTAGCTATTATCGGTGTATTAGTAGTGATTTTTTTAATTTGTCTATTATATTTCCGTAATATATATCGAAACAAACACGCTAGAGAGTTAACTTATTTAAAGTTAAGTAAAATATGCGAACATAATGACTATTTATTATTAAATGATTATCACATTGATTTTGATGACAAAAATAAAGGATTAATTGATCACTTAGTGATATCTAATAAATATATTATTATTATCAGTGTCTTTTCTATTTCTGGCGTCTTATCAGGTAAATTTCAAGGCGAAGAATTAGTGAATGTAAATAAAAAAGGGACTAGCATTGTCGCTAATCCAATTAACTATAATATTAATCTAGCTAAACGATTAGCCTTATTTAACGACTTAAATACATCTTTTCTTAAAGGATTAGTGGTAATCAATAATGATTCCTCTATTAAAATAGTAGGACATAATGAACAATTTAAAATCATTAAAAGAAAAGAATTAAATAAGACCATTAAAGAATTTGATAAAGAAAACATTAAAAATCTTAATGAAGAAAGCGTGATTAAATTTATTAATAAATTAAATGAGGAAAATAAATAAAAAAACAACTCTTTCGAGTCGAATTTAGCGTTTGGAGCAGGCGACGGGAATCGGACCCGCATAACTACCTTGGCAAGGTAGTGTTCTACCACTGAACTACGCCTGCAATTCAAAATTGCTAAATTATTATAACAAAATTAGTTGATTATGCAATATAATTTGTAAGAATTATTTAAAAAGGAGAAAGCTAAGATGGTGTCAGATAAAGAATTAGCAGAATTAATATTCCCTGAAGTAAAAGAAAGTATTGAAGATCTAGAAAAAAGATATCCACCTAGAAATTTACCTAGTGGAGCTGAGGTCACTAGATTCGCTCCAAGCCCTACAGGATTTTTACATACAGGAAGTTTATTTACTTCTATGGTGTGTCATAAAGTCGCTGGTGACTCTAATGGCATTTTCTATGTAAGACTAGAAGATACTGACACTAAAAGAGAAATCGAAGGTAGTGGTCTCCAATTATTAGAACAACTTAAATTATTTAATATTGTCCCTAGCGAAGGCTATTTAGGTGACCATCAAGTTGGTCAATACGGGCCATACATCCAATCCGAAAGAGCGGATATCTATAAAGTAGTAATTAAACATTTATTAGAAGAAGGTAAAGCCTATCCTTGTTTCTGTTCTCAAGAAGAACTTGACGATATTAGAGCCAAACAAGAAAAAGCCAAAATTATTCCAGGATATTATGGACCATTTGCGAAATATCGTTATTTAAATAACGATGAAAGAAAAGAAAGAATCTTAAAAGGTGATCCATACGTCATTCGTTTTAAATCTTCTGGTAATCATATTCATAAAATCAAAGTTAGTGATTTAGTGCATGGCAATTTTGAAATCGCAGAAAACGATATGGATATTGTCATCTTTAAAAGCGATGGACTTCCAACTTATCACTTCGCTCATGTTTGTGATGATCACTTTATGAGAACAACCACTGTTATTAGAGGAGAGGAGTGGATTGCCTCACTTCCAATTCACTTAGAATTATTTAAAGCCTTAGGCTGGCAAGCTCCTAAATACGCGCATTTACCAGTGATTATGAAAATTGGAGAAAATGGCAATAAACGTAAATTATCTAAAAGATTAGATAATGAAGCAGCAGTTAGCTATTTCTTAAAAGACGGTTATCCTAGTGAAGCGCTTATTATGTATTTAATGACTATCGCTAATTCTAATTTTGAAGAATGGATCTTTGAACATAAATTTGAGCATATGGAAGAATTTAAATTCTCCTTTGATAAGATGTCACTAGAAGGCGCCTTATTTGATATGGGTAAACTTAATTTCTTCTCTAGAGAAATCTTATCTAAGAAAAGTAAAGAAGAAATGTTAGAGATGACTTTAAAATATTCTAAAGAATATGATGAAAAACTCTATAATTTAGTTTCTAGTGATCCTGAATACTTTAAAAAGATTATTAATATTGAAAGAGAAAAAGAGAATCCTAGAAAAGACTATGAGAAATTAGGTGGCTTATATGATCTTATTTCCTTCTTCTATAAGGACTTATATGAAGAATATGTTAAGACTAACGGACTAATCTATAATGAGAAATTCTCATTAGAACAAGTTAAAGAAGTTTTATCTGCTTTAAAAGAGCTAGATATTACTAAAGATGAACAAACTTGGTTCTCTCAAATGAAATCCATTGGTGAATCTCTTGGCTTCTCAAGTGATAGAAAAGCCTATAAGGCTAATCCAGAAGCCTATAAAGGGATGATTGGTGACGTCGCTGAAATATTAAGAATCACCTTAACCACGAAAAAGAATTCCCCTAATTTATATTATGTGATGCAAGTCCTTGGATTAGAGGAATGTCACAGAAGAATTAATCAAGTTCTTTCTAAATGAATATAAACGGTGGTATAATTACCACCAACTGGCCCAATGGAGAAGCGGTTTAACTCATTGCCCTCTCAAGGCAACATTCACGGGTTCGAATCCCGTTTGGGTCACCACGAAATGTTAATACTCGCTACAAAATTACTGATTAATCAGTAAGAAACACGATTGTAGCGAGTTTTATTTTAGTTTGTAGTTTATATTTCAACGAGCCATAAGGAATTTAATAATTTCATAAAAATGTTGAATTAAATATATATTTTCTATATATTTTTATCGTTAATTATTACAAAGAAGGTTTGTAAGTATGAATAAAAAGAAAGTTCTATTATCTGTTACTGCAACATCAATGATTGCTGTCACCGGTGCTGTTTTAGTTATTAATGGTGGTCTAAATAGTTCATCTGCTTTCGCTACTAATGGCGAGGTTTGGCATCATTATGCCGCCGTTGCACCTACCGAAACTACTCATGGTAGTAAAGAATTCTGGGCTAGCAGCACTGATGGATGCGCTACCCATACCTTTACCGATCCAGGAGTTACATGTGTTGAGCATAATTTCTCAACTTATGATTCGTTTGCCACTCTAACATGTGATGACGATAGATATGTTCCAAGCGGAAACGAAAGTTTAGGCATCACGCCAATGTTTTCTGCTAAAAATAAAACTGTTACCTATGGCTTATATCCACAAAAGAACGTGAACGATTCATCTCTAATTGCTGCTCTTAATGCTTTAAAAGACCCAGAATCTAATGGCTGGTATTTATATAATAATGAATATTACGCTAAAGTTGCGGCTAAACCATATGATTCAAGTTACAAATTTGACAATGGCACAACCATCGTAACGGGAACCACTTATTGGTTTAAATGCGAGCCTATCGTGTGGAACGTCCTGAGCAATAGCAACGGCAAATGCTACGTCCTCTCGTCGGTTTTGCTCGACGCCCATTATTATTACTATGAAACATCTAGCAGAACTATCGGTGGCAAGACTGTTTATGCCAACAACTACGAATACAGCGATATTCGTACATGGCTTAATAATGGCTTCTATAGTTCTGCATTTGCTTTAGGAAATAGCCATATTCAAACAACAACTGTTAAAAATGGTGCTTCCACAACGAATTCAAAAGATAATCCATATGCATGCGCCAATACCGAGGACAAGGTGTTCCTGCCAAGCTATCAGAACTATATCAACGATAGTTATGGCTTCTCAACTTCAACATCTTCAACGAATACCAGATACTGCAGGACCACTGACTGGGCTAGAGCAAGAGGCGCTTGGTATTCAACCGGCTATAATGGCTACTATTGGACTCGTTCTCCTCGCAGCGACCACTCCTACAGCGCGTGGTGTGTCAACGACGATGGTTGCCTCGACGGCAACCGCCGCCCCGTCAACCACAAGTTCGTCAGCGTGCGCCCTGCCATCAAGATTGCGTAGTTTACGAAGCAATAACCAAAAAAATATAAAGCTCACTTCGGTGGGCTTTTAAATTTGACTAGGAATTTGCTTTTAT
>DDQE01000023.1:27026-27781 GCA_002342545.1 Caryophanales bacterium UBA2450 | reverse complement strand
AAAATTTTTTTGAAAGATTAAATTCCATTTAACGGAGTTTTTCTTTTATCAAAACTGAATTTAGTATTTCAAACTCTTGCAAAGTAATAAAAATAGCGATAAAAATAGAGTTAGGAAAGCATAAGAAAAGATTACGGTAAATTCCGTTGTAAGAGTAAATTCGGTTCTATGCTTCCGTCATATGCTTATCCAGGTAGCGGCTTCTACTTGGATTTTTTTAATTCGTGTTTTATCAAATCGATATTCTTAACAACTAAGTCATTTGGTTTGATGTATTTGATATTTAATTTCTCTAAGATTTCTTCTCCTAAGAATCTTTTAGCGAACTCATAAGGGGTTCTATTTCCTAAGCCATCTAAAGTCATATTGTTAATATAACTAGCGATTAAGTTACAATCATCTTGAGTAAGATTTTCAACTGATTGTCCTTTAAAGACGTATCTTCTAATTTCTCGATTAATTCTTTCAACAAATGGCTTTTGAGTGGATTGACCTGAATCACAATAGAATAAGCGACATCTTCTTACTCCGTCTATATCAAATTCAATCCCTTGATAATCATTAAATTCTGGACCTCGATCAGTAAGAAGAACACCTAAATATTTGTTAAATTTGTCATAGCCCATTGCGTCATAAACAAAATTGATCTTTTCGTTAACGTGAGCCATATCCTTAATATCTAGCTTATAGAGTAATAAGAAACTCCATTTAGGAATAATGATAGTGAGTAAAGCCCCAACATAATCTTTTGTAAT
>DDQE01000023.1:0-26947 GCA_002342545.1 Caryophanales bacterium UBA2450 | reverse complement strand
TGAGTGCGACGGCCAATTTAGCCACCTGTAGCGGCGAATTTAGCCAGTCATAGCGGTCTATTTAGCCACCTACCCTTGACACTTAAATCCAAATTGTTGATATTTGTTTCAACAAGGAGGATTTCATTTATGCCAAGGAGTATGAAAATGGCGGAAATCAAAAGAATATTACAAATTAAAGAGTTAAATCGAGATTTTAGTAACCGACAAATAGGAAAAATCGTTAATTGTTCCAAGGATACAGTTAAAGTCATCCTTTCTTTAGCAGATACCTTATCAATTACTTACGAAAAGATTAAAGATTTAAATGAAGAGGAAATTCATAAGCTCTTTTATCCAAACAACAATCCTTATCAAGGTGTTCCTGAACCAAATGTTGAGTATTGCATTAAGGAACTCAAAAAGAAACATGTCACAGTGCTTTTGTTATGGCGCGAATATATTGAGAAATATCCCAACGGACTTAAATATACTCAATTTAAAGAAAGGATTTTAAAAGCTAGTAGCGCTTCAACCATCACTGCCCATTTTGAAAGGAAACCAGGCGAAAGAATGGAAATCGATTGGTCTGGTGATAAAGTTTATTATTTTGATAAAGAAACAGGAGAAGCGATTCCTTGTTACGTTTTTGTCTCGGTTATAGGAAGAAGCGGATATACCTATATGGAAGTATTTAGAGATACAAAATCCCCTTCTTTTCTTACGGGCGTGATACATGCTTTATCTTATTTTGGTGGTGTCCCTAAATTTTTGGTACCTGATAATGATAAAAGTGCGGTCATTAATCATGGAAAATACGAGATTATCTTTAACCGTGAATTTTCTTTTTTAGCAGACTACTATAATACGATTATTCTTCCAGCTAGAGTAAGAAAACCTAAAGATAAACCTCTTGTGGAAAATGCTGTCTTTAATGCTGCAGAACGTAATCTAATTGGTAAAATGCACGATAAAAAGTTTTATTCTTTTGATGAATTATCTAGTTTTGTATTTGATGTTTTAGAAAAGTTTAATAATGCCCCTTTTTCTAAAAAAGAAGGAAGTAGAAAAAGTGTCTTTTTAGAGGATGATAAGTCTGAATTAAAATCCCTTCCAAAGACACCTTACGAATTGGTAACCGTTAAACTTGCGACAGTAAATAACAATTACCACATAGAGTATAAAGGATTTTATTATTCTGTTCCATATCGTTATGTTTCTAAGAAGGTAGAACTAAGAATAACTTCAAAAACAGTGCAGATTTATTATGAAAATCTCAAAATAGCGGAACATATTCGTTTATACGAACATAAAGGAAGATATTCAACCATCAAGGAACATATGCCTATTGAACATCAAGGGATGAGCAAAGATAAACTCATATCTTGGGGTTATAAAATTCATAATGATGTCGGCGAATTTTTGAACAAATATTTTGCTAAAATTCCTTTTGAAGAACAAGGATATAAAGGAGCTCAAGGAATTATCGAATTATCAAGGAAAAATCTCCCTAGACTCATTACCGCGATTAATGAAGCTAATGATTACGGCGTTTATACTTATTCAGCGATTAAAGCGATTTATACAAGATTAGAAAAGCAAACCTCTTTTGAAGAAATGGTCAACAATTCAAATCTCCGAGGTCCAGATTATTATAAGGAGAGCAACTAATGACTATTGAAGAAATTAAAAACCAATGTAAATTACTACACCTTCCAACCGTATATTCAGTTATCGCCGAACAAGAATCGATTCCTGAATCAAATCAATTATCTTTTATTGATAGAATAGGTCTTATATTTGAACGTGAATTAGTGGATCGTCAAAACAAGAAAATAGAGCGACTTATCAAATCAGCGGCGTTTAAGTATCAACCAGAAATCAATTCCATCATTTATAAAGCCGAAAGAAACTTATCAAAAGATATGGTTCTCAATCTTATAAGTGGAGGGTACATTATCAACAAAAACAACATCATCATCGTTGGAGCGACAGGAACAGGTAAAACTTATCTAGGATGTGCGATAGGTATTCAAGCTTGTCGAAATATGCATTCCGTTAAATATATTAGAGTTCCAAGATTGTTTACCGATTTAGCAATGACCAAGGATACATTGGATTATCGGAAGATGATGAATTCCTTAAAGAAAACTGAGGTATTAATACTTGATGATTTCGGTATGAGTCCAATGAGTCTAGATGAAACAAAAGATTTTCTAGAAATCATTGAGGATCGATATCAAGTAAGTTCAACTATAATTCTTTCTCAACTACCTATATCGGATTGGTATCAGGTATTTAAAGATCGTACTTATGCGGATGCGATTATGGATAGACTCTTCTCAAGTAGTACCAAAATCGAACTAAAGGGAGATTCCTTAAGGAAGAATTAAAAAAATATCGCTTTCTTCTCTTCCCCAGCCGGATAAGAAAGCCAGCGGAAAGAAGAGAAGGGCTTCCAAAAAAGAAAGGAGTGATTGATTTATAAGAAAAATATGATTAATTTATTTGTGTTAAGGGGCGTGGCTAATTAAGCTGATACGCCTGGCTAATTAAACCGATATACTCACTNNCTCTATTTTCTTGATATTCATAATCTTTAGAAATAATCTTCCTTTTTTTGAGAATATGATTCAAATAATTAGGAAGATCGTTGTGTTTTACCTGGAAGTTGCCAGAATTGACATAGTTGTATCCTGTTTTAACCGATATTCCTAACCTTGGATTATTAGCGATTATATGATTGATAGATTGTCCATTATCAAATCCGTTTTTAAACGCTTCATCAATTGCTTTAAATTCCTCACCTGTTAGATTCAGACCTTGTCTAGATTCATGGAGTTCTTTTTCATAACTTCTTTGAGCGATTATAGGAATGTAATCGAATTTTCTTAATAAGCAAGTTCTGCTTCTTTTTTTGCATCCATTACAGACATATGGGAATCTATCTATCCTTTTGCATCTTGTTTTTATAAACATTGTGCAGCGGTTTGGAACATCAACTCTATGGCAACTTCTACATTGCTTGTTTGGACATTCGTTGCTGCATATTTTCATTAACTTGCACTTATGAAATAGCTCGCATTTCGTACAAGGACTAACATCTTGAAAATTAGTCTCAGGTACAAGTTCGCTTCTATGTTTCAACACTTCTTTTGATATGGTGGTCGGATCTTTATCAATCGCTTTGGCTATTTCTTTTAAAGATTCGCCTTCTCTAATACCTTTTTCGATTCTTTCTCTCATTTCAATTGTCATATGCTTTTGTTTCATATGATGACCTCCTTTCGACGGAAGCATAGACAAAATAAACATAACATTTGTAAGAGAAAATTCCGAAAAATAATGTTTTAATTCAAAAAACGGAATTTAGTTTTTCAAGTTATAATATTTCGATAATCATATATATAGTATTAATAGTATTAAGGACTAATGCTATAATTATATCAATGTTTCGAGATGGGATTGTAAAAATTGACGTTAGGGCTTTGGATGATTCTGGGTCGGACACTTCATCCAGATTTGATTATCAATTAGCCTGTTCTTTTTTGATGATGCTTAGTTTTCTTTATGATTCAGCCAACATTGTCCTAATGGTTGAGAAGATTGACGATTTTGTTATTGTTGAAAACGAAGGTCAAGAAGATGAAGTTGTTTATTTCTTTCAAGTAAAAACACAAAAAAATAGGCCTTTCACCGTGAATGCAATCATAAAAAATGAATGGCTTAAAAAGCAGGCTGATAATTATGTTTGTTTTAACGAGCCAAATGTAAAGAATATTTTTCTAACTAATTTGGGAGTTAGTGTGAACAATAAGATTATAGATGATGTTTCTATGTCGCGTATTTCTGAACTGGAGCAATCAAGTGATAGAGATAAACTTCTCAAGGTAATAAAAGAATCAATTAAAGACGATAGATCAATAGATGACTTTTATTTAATGAAATGTACGTTATCTATTGATGCGTTTGAAACTCAACTAATGGGAGAATTCCACAACTTTTTGCTTGCTAATAAATTGGGAAGTTTAACAATCGATGGTGTTGAGGCGGCGTACAAAACAATCTATCACAAACTGATTAAAAAAAGAGATTATGTTTTGAGTGTCGAGGAAAAGAAAAATCCTGCAATTATATTAGAAAAGAAATCGATTAATTATGATGATATTAACGAAATTTTGAAAATCACAAAAGATATTGAGATACCACCGAAATCAGATATTGCAGTGTTTAATTCGTCTTACAGTCTTTATCTTGGTAGTGATGATAATGTCATCGCCTTCTTGACTAAATATGAGAATTTTAGGGAAGATGGTGTAAAATATGGTAATACAATTCTTTCAGAATGCAGAAAGTGTGTTAAAGAAAATCAAATTTCACTTGATTTGAATAGTGATGTTAAAACATATTCTTTAAATTTATTAAGTGTTTTCGATAGAAATTCGATAATAGCGGAGGATGATTTTTACAAAAAATATGCAATTCAAATTGTAGCATTATTTGTTTATAAAAAGTTTAATGATTAAATATGAAACTAACTATTGAAAGTATATTAATAACTGATATCGACGGCAAAAAAAGCAAAAAAATTTGTTTTAAAGATGGAATAAATCTTATTACAAGCAGGATCAATTCTGTTGGCAAATCTGTAATCATGAAATCAATTTACCACTCACTAGGAGCTGATTCATTTTTTGATGCAAATTTTAAAAAAATAAAGAATCTTTTGATTGAAACGGAATTCCTATTCGGAAGCAATAAATACACTTGCATTAGGTATAATAATTTGTTCTGCATTTTAAAGAACGGAAATTATTATGGCTATTACAAAAGTCATAGAAATGAAATGGCTAAGTTTTTTGAAGATGAATTAGGTATGAGTGTTTATTTAAGAAGTCGCGAGGGACGCGCAGAGCTTGCTCCTCCTGCATATTTGTTTATTCCTTACTACCTCGATCAAGATAGAAGTTGGAAAGAAGAACAATACCCTTTCGCAAAGGAAAGTATGCAGCATTATTACAAAACCTCTGCAAATGAATTATTTCTATATCATTTGGGGGTATTTGATAAATCTTACGGTCAATTGAAGGCTTCAATCGATTCAGTCAAAGATAAGATAACCAATCTTCAATGCGAAAGATCAAAGTACGATGAAGCATATTCTCAAATTAAGGACAGTGTTGGCTTAAACAATTATCTAATTAATGAAACAGAAATAGAATCTTTTTTAAGAAGTGAAACTTCGAAAATAAATGGATTATTGAACGAACAAAATAATTACATTATAGAGATGAATAAATTGATTGAAAACAAATCAAAAATACGATTAAGAATAAAAGAAAATAAAAAAACAATTGAACTTTTAGAAAAAAATGATCAGGTTGTTCCGGTCATTACAGAGTGTCCGTTCTGTCATAAACAATATGATTTGGAACTTAAATCATCGATAATTAATACATATAACATGGTTGTCCTGGAAAACAGCAACAAAAGCCTCAATTCTGAGTTGCTTGATATTGAAAATAGAATTTTGGAGTTGAAAAACAAAATTAGTTATTTGACAGAAAAAATATCTTCTTCCGATAATGATGTTAAAAACAAGAACAGTACTTATGCAAGTTATTTGGCGTGGAAAACTATATCAGAATCAAAAAAGGATTTGCTTGAAAAAATCAGGTTTTATGACGAAAGTATTTATCAAGCTGATGAATCTAGAAAGGAACTCGAAAAAAAGAAAAACGATATCAAGCGCAATTCTGAAGAAGTTAGATTCAAATTTGCAGATTATTATTGTAATTATTTAAACGAATTAGATGTTTCCGGTGTTGATTCTTCAATGATAACCCCATTTTATAAATGTCAACTTAGCGGAAGCCAGTTTTCTCGTTCAACGTTATCACTCTATTTTGGTTTTATGAAGCTTAAAGAAGAATATAATAACAAAAGTTTTAATTTACCTTTAATAATTGACTCGCCTAGAGAAGGAGAACAAGATGAACTTAATAGCGAAAAAATATTGCTGTTCATTTTGAATCACAGAATTAACAGTAATCAACTAATTGTTGCCTCTGTAAATGCAACAAATTATATTTCTGAAAGCGACATCAAACATATTAATGTCATTGAATTGGATAATGCCAAGAAAGAATTGCTTACCGCTCAGGATTATTCTGAAGAGCATACTCAAGCTTTAATTTCTTATTTTGAGAAAATTGATTAATGACAATCTTTTTGTTTTAAATAATGTAATAAATTCTTAATGCAATAGACAAGTATATAGCGTTACTTTAATTATCTGAGCAACCAAAGACTAGTATTGCCACTTTCAAAGACATGGCAACTTTATTTATAAATGGAAAAGAGAGATTTGTTGGTGATGGTGTATTTAAAGGATTGTTAGATTTGACTAGTAGTTATTTAGAAAAATATATAGGCACAACACTTGCGTTTTAGATATATGTTTATTACTCACGAATCTATTAAACCATTTATAGACAATAATTCTTATATATTAATATTAGGATCTTTTCCTAGTGTTAAATCTAGAGAAGAAGAATTTTATTATGCGCATAAAAGTAATAGATTCTATAAAGTATTATCTAATATATTTTTTGAACCTTTACCTACTTCTATAGAGTCTAAGAAAGAATTATTAAATAAATATCATATCGCACTATATGATGTAATTTATTCTTGCGATATCTCTAATAGTGATGATTCCTCTATTAGAAATGTGACTCCAATAAATATCAAAGAATTATTAAATAAATTCCCTAATATAAATAGAATTATTGTTAATGGTAATAAGGCTAAAGAATTATTTAAGAAATATCTTTTGAAAGACATAGACACTCAAAATATTAAGGTGAGATATGGGCCTTCAACTTCTAGTGCGAATGCAAAGATGTCGCTAGAACAACTAGTGGAAATATACAAAAAATATTTAGTGAAATATAGCGATATTTAAAAGGGACAAATAGTTGTTACAAATATTTTTTAGTCGCTTTAAAAATCAATGTTTTAATTTTGAAAATTAATTCTTAAAACTACACAAATAATGTAAATATTCTTTTATTGTGTTATACTACACAATACGCAGGTTTAAATATGTCTGAAGAAGCGGTTGGTAGCGAGGCTAAAGTTAATAGAAAAACAGTATCCACCAATATTCTCTGGAGATTTTTAGAACGTTTCGGAGCTTATATTGTTTCTTTTATTGTTTCTATTGTTTTGGCTAGAATATTAGATCCGTCAACTTACGGTGTTGTTGCATTGATGACTGTAGTGATTACTTTTTTGGATGTTTTCGTTACTGGTGGTTTTGCTAATGCGTTGATTTATGATAAAACTGCTACGGATAAAGATTTCAATACATTGTTTGTTTTCAATGTTTGCTTTTCTCTTTCTCTATATGTTGCACTGTTTTTTTGCTCTCCTTTGATTGCAGAATATTATGCTAAGCCAGCCTTGACATGGCTTATAAGAATTGCAGGAATATCGCTTTTAATTAACGGAATTAAAAACCTTCAATATGCTTATGTTGCCAAAAAACTAGAATTTAAAAAATTCTTTTTTGCCACAATCGGTGGAACAATCGCTTCTGGCATTGTTGGTATTATTTTAGCAATTAGAGGATATGGTGCGTGGGCCTTAGTGGTTCAAGGGGTTGCTAATCACTTTGTAGATAGTTTAATTTTGTGGATTGTTATTAAATGGAAACCAAAAATCCAATTTTCATTTAAATTATTTAAAAAACATTTTTCATTTGGATTAAAAATACTTATCTATAAGATAATCTACAATATTTCAAATAGTATAAGACAACTTGCGATTGGTAAAAAATATAGCGATGAAGATTTAGCGTTTTATAACAGAGGAAAAACTTATCCAAATATGATTGGACAAAACATCACAAGTTCTGTGAATTCTGTAATGTATCCTGTTTTAGCTAAAACACAAGATGATAAAAAAAGATTCAACGAAATATTAGAAAGATCATTTAAAATTAATACTTTTGTTATGCTTCCGATATGTGTTGGATTTTTCTGTGTTGCTGAATCATTTATTCATATTTTACTTGGGGCAAAATGGTTACCAGCCGTTCCATACGTAAAGATATTTTGTATAGTAGTTTATTTTAATTCTGTTGAGGCTATTTTCAGTAATGGCCCTATGGCATTAGGCAAAAGCACTGCAAGTATGGTTTTAGGTATTTTAGAATGCCTAATTAATATTGGATTGCTTATTGCTGCTATTCCATTTGGTGTTATGGCTATTGGATATAGTATGCTCATTTCATCCGCAATTAATTGTCTTATTTATTTTATTTATTTATGGCATCTGTCTAGATTTAATTTTTTGAAATGTTTTGTTGATTCGTATGATTCTCTATTGGTGTCTATATTAATGGGTGTTTTGGTCATTGCTTTAGGAAATATTTCGTTACCATTTTATATTGTATTTTTAATTCAAGTGGTTGCGGGCATATTTGTGTATTTCTTTCTGAGCAAAATGTTTAATAATAAATCGCTCCCTTATTGTTTGTCGTTAGTTAAAGATTTAAGAAGAAAGAAGAAAAATAAATGATTGAAGTTAGTGTTATTGGTAGTTGTGTTGCTAGAGATCTCTTTGAAAAAGATAATGGTGAAAACTTTTCTTTTCATACGGACATCAGGTTTCAATCTCCAATTTCTATGTTGGCTAAGCCAGTAAACTTTATAAAGGCTGACTTTAATAATTTTGCTAAGAAAGTTCCTACTGTTGGTGGCAACTGGTACAAAAAGAATTTAATTAACGACATTAATAAAACTTCTTTTGATGCCTTAAAGGAAAGACACGGAGAGTATATAATTCTTGATCTTGGTGAATCAAGAATTTCTTTAGCAGAATTATCTTGGCCAAACAAGGAAGATAAATTGCTTGTTTCTAATTCTGTTTCTTTTCGCTCTCACTACTCTGCTAACTTGAGCAAAAATATACTAAAGGGAACAAAAATTAAAACTATTAATCCGCTTGAATACAGTGATGATTATTGGAAACAAACAATCAAAGAATTTGCAACAAGGTTACTAGACATTTTTAAAGAAGAAAAAATTATTTTAATTAAAACAAAACCTGCTAAATATTTTGTTGATAAAAATGGTTTCATACATCCTTATTATTCTAAGAATCACTTTGAAAGTATTATGTTATGTGACATTTTATTAGATAAATTATATGACTATTTTGTTGAGATTTGCCCTAAATGTAAAGTAGTGGAGATACCTGAATATGCTTTAGGATATCAAGGCCACAAATGGGGAAATCATCCATTCCATTTCACAGAATTACTATATGATTATCTTTTAAAATGCGTTTTATCTATTGCTAAAAATAATGATGTTTCAAAGCTTTCAAACTTATATGATGAATATAAAGAATTATTTAAAAATGAATATTTTGATGCTAGATATAAAACAGGTTCTGAACAAAAATCATCAGCCTATGATACGATAGACCTACTCACCGAGTATGAAGAATTTAATCATTTAGGTAGAAGAAAGCAGGTGATGATTTTATTTGCGTTAGACAAAAAACATTTTTTAAAAAATTTTAAAAGGGTTAAAAAAGAAAAATGAGTATTAAGGATAGTTCATTTTGGAAAAAACTCAGAAAAATAAAAAACGATAGAATTAAAAAAACTCATTATCGTCATGCTTTAAGAATGAATCCGTGCGAATATGAAAATTATCTTGTTTGCCGCTATAGAGAGATGATGAATAGAAGATCATATTGTGCTGGAAGCGAGTTAAATTTTGAGAACCCTGTGACATTTACTGAAAAATGCCAGTGGATTAAGTTATATGATCAAGATCCTAGAAAGCCTATTTATAGTGACAAATACGCTGTTAGAGAACATATTAAAAATACAATCGGCGATGAATATTTAGTCCCTCTTATTTCTATAGATGGAAAAGACCATTTTTATAACGCTAAAGAAATTGATTTTAATAAGTTGCCAAATAGATTTGTCTTGAAGTGTAATCACGGATCACATATGAATATATTAGTAGAGGATAAATCCTCTTTGTCAAAAAAACAAATTAAAAAATATAAAAAGCAATTAAACAAATGGCTAAAAACTGACTATGTGTTTTATGTCGCTCTAGAAACACAATATGTTGGCATTAAACCGTGTATCATCATCGAACAATTTTTGGATGGTGCAGATGATATGAGAGAATTTAAGTTTACATATTTTAATGGTAAGCTGGCTTTCTTTTGGATAAGCGAAAGAGTGGTGGGTTCCTTCCGCAATACTACTACCTTCTTGAATAATCAAAAAACGGCGCCTTTCAATTTTGATTTAGGAATTGATAAACCTGTTGATAATCCGTCGATTCCGCAAGAATTTAATAAGCTGAAGGATCTCGCTGATAAACTATGCGATAATTTCACAATGGTTAGAGTTGATTTAATGCTTGTTGATGGAAAAATTTATTTCTCAGAACTAACTTTCAATAGTGCTGCAGGATTCGATGCGCCAAGGCCAATTGAATATAATAAGATTATAGGAGATATGTTAAGGTTAGATTTATCTAAAAGAGAAAATAACCATACATATAGAAAGAAACAATGAAAAGGATTTATCACGGATTCATCTTTATTTTAGTTACTTGTCTATTTCTTGTTTCTTTTCCCATTGCGTTTCTCCTGTATGGTCATAAAAAATATTGGATTGTAGCAGAGGTAGATTTTGACGCTAGAGATAACGGAATCCACTTTTTTAAGTTTGTAAGATTAAACCACCCTGATATAAACATTGCATATTTAATAAGCAAGAAGAACCCCAACTATAAAATGGTCAAAGAAATTGGAAAAACTATAGAGCCTCACTCCTACAAACATATGTTGGTTTTTATCGCCGCTAAAGCAAAAATTTCAACCGCGGTGCATGGGTGTTCTCCGTCTTGGTGTATAACAAAGCATTTATTAAAACATCATTGTACTGGTAAGAACATTGCTTTAAAACATGGCATTTTTAAAAATTTGCATCCAAACTATTTTAAAAAGAATGCGCACCTAGACTTAATTTGTTGTGGGGGCAAACCAGAATTTGAATTCATTAATAAAGAATTTAGCTATCAGGAAGGTGTGGCACGATATACAGGTCTTGCTAGGTTTGATGAATTACATAATCTAACCATTAAAAAAGAAATATTCATTATGCCAACTTGGAGAAGGTGGCTTGATGGTGTTAATAGTCAGAGCGAATTTGAAAATAGTGATTATTATAAAAACTGGGTATCATTACTTGCTGATAGAAGATTCTTAAAATTAGTTAGCTCAAACAATTTGGAAGTGTGCTTTTATGTTCACCCGAAGTTAAATAGATTTTTAGAATCATTTGATTCTTTGCATGGTCATGTTAAATTCTTAAATTCTAAAAGCGGCGATAGTGTTCAACAGCATTTAAAAGATGCTGCGATTATGATCACGGATTTTTCGAGTGTGTTTTTTGATTTTGCTTATATGAGAAAGCCTGCTATATATTTTCAGTTTGATGAGGATAAATATTTTGAGTCACATTATATTAAGGCTTATTTTGATTATCGAGATAATGGGTTTGGCCCCGTTGTTTCTAATAAAGATGATGTTGTTTCCTCTTTGGAAAACATCATAAATAACAACTTTAAAATGGATAAGAATTATCTATCTCGTTCAGAGGATTTTTTCCCATTGTTTGATAGCAACAACTGTGAACGTATTTATTTGGCGATTTGTGAGGCTGTTAAAAAATGAAAAAGGAATTAACTGTTATTGTTATGACATATAATCAAAAGGATTATATCGCAAAAGCGTTAGATTCTGTTTTGTCACAAAAGACAAATGTTGATTTTGATATTTTGATACACGATGACTGTTCTGATGATGGGACTTATCAAATAATACGTAGTTATCAAGATAAGTTTTCAAACAAAATTAAAATTATCAAGGAAGACGAGAGAAGGTTTTTAAAAGAAGGCTTTAATATGATGATTTATAATCATGTTGTGCCTTTTGTTGATAGTAAATATATTGCCTATCTAGATGGCGATGATTATTGGTGCGACGATAATAAACTTCAACTCCAATATGACTTTATGATTTCTCATCCTGAATATTCGATGTGTTTTCATCCTGCATATCAATTAAAAAGAGATGGAGATATGTCTAGCAGATGGTTTTTTGATGATGAAGGCGATATTAATATGTCGGATGTAATTAATGATCACCCAGGAATTAAAATTGCGACATCATCAATTTTCTTAACTTCAGAAGTATTTAAGGATTTCAGCGATTGGAGAAAGGCATTCCCGGTCGAAGATGTTCCGATGTATATGACAGCTTTACTTTATGGAAAAGTTCATCGATTTAAAGAACCTATGTCAGTTTATAGACAATTTTCATCTGGATCTTGGTCTAGTCAAAACATCAACAATAAAGAGAGGGTGTTAACCCATTTAAATGGTCTTATTGTTGGTAGCAAGATGTTTGATGAGCAAACAAATTATAAGTATCATGAACTAGTTATCAAACAAATTGAAAGCTGTGAATTCCGAGCTTCTTATATAAATAAAAACTTTAAGGAAATTTTTTCAAAGAAGTATAAGAGGTTTATGAAGCGTTTGCCAGCGAAGCAAAGAATTAGTTTGAAATTGCAATATAGACTTCCTCATTTGTATAATTTAGTTCATAGAAAGAAGAAATAATCATATATGATTCCATGTAACGACTCTATTAGACTATTTGAACAATATAAAGACGAATTTGAAGCTGCCGCTTTAGGTGTTTTAAGAAGTGGACGCTATGTTTTAGGTAATAACGTTAAAGAATTCGAAAAAGAATTTGCAGACTCAATTGGTTCTAGATTTTGTGTTGGAGTGGATAACGGCACTAACGCGATTAAAATTGGAATGCAAGCATTAGGGATTAAAAAAGGTGATGAAGTACTTGTTCAAGCTAATACTTATATTGCAACTGTATTAGGAATCACCGCGAACGGAGCGACTCCTGTTTTTGTTGAACCAAACGAATTCCATAACATGGATGAAAACGACATTGAACATAGAATAACAAATAAAACTAAAGCTATCATCGTTACTCATTTATATGGACAAGCCACTAAAATGGATAAGATTATTTCGCTTTGTGAAAAGTATCATTTATATTTATTAGAAGACTGCGCTCAAGCGCATTACGCTGTATTTAATGGTAAGAAGGTTGGAACATTTGGAATTCTAGGATTCTTTAGTTTTTATCCAACAAAAAATATCGGTGCCTTTGGCGATGGTGGTGCCGTTGTTACTGATGACGAAAATCTATATGAAAAGATTAAGATGTTAAGAAATTATGGGTCATCCATTAGATATGATTTTGAGTTAGAAAATGGACACAATTCTCGACTTGATGAAATCCAAGCGGCGTTATTAAGAGTAAAAATTAAACACGCAAAAGAGATCACTGATGAAAAAGCATCAATTGCTAATAGATATTTAGTTGGGATTAATAATCCATTAGTGGAACTTCCAAAAGTTGATAAAGGATCTAAGAGCGTTTGGCATTTATTTGTTTTAAAGGTTGATGATAGAGATGCATTTATTAAACATATGAATGAATGTGGAGTGCAAACAGATATTCATTATCCAATTCCTCCACATCTATCTAAATGTTATAAATTTTTAAATCATCATAAAGGAGAATATCCAAAAGCAGAGTATTTAGCTAAGCATGTTGTAGATCTTCCAATTTTTAACGGCATGACTAGTGAAGAAGTTGATTCAGTTATAAAGGCGGTAAATTCATATGGAAAATAAGAAGCATTATTTATTTGAAATTAAACCTTTTTCTGATGAAGATGGTTTTTTAGCGGTCATCGAAGAAGAAAAGCAAATTCCTTTTAAGATTAGAAGAATATTCTATGAATATGGTGTAGATAGAAATAGTTTAAGAGGGAAGCACGCGAATAGAAAAAGTAGATTCTGTTTAATTGCTGTTTCTGGATCTTGTGATGTAATAGTGGAAGATGGACTATCAAAAGTTACATATGTATTAGACAAACCACATAAAGTGCTTTATTTAGACAAAATGGTGTGGAAGACAATGACCAACTTTTCCAAAGACTGCGTTCTTCTTGTTTTATCTGATTCTTTATATGACAAAGATGAATATATAAGAGATTTTGGAGAATATTTGGATATTTTAAAAAATGAAAACAATTAATATAGTTTGTCATTACGCTTCGATTTACGGAGGGAATTTTATTCCATCAATTTTATATTTTGCAAATGAAAACAGCAGCAAATATATGATAATGTTTACCCTTCCTATTCAAGCTAAAGATAGAAATTGGGCGAGATATATCGAAAAGAGGGGATACAAGACTGTATATATTGATTTTTCAAATAAAACCTTTAAAAAACAGATAAAGAGCATTAACAAAAATAATAATGTTGTTGTTATGTATACTCATTTTCTTTCCGGATTAAGAGTAAAGCTACTTTATCCTTTTTCAAAAAAAGTTAAATTATTAATTCATATTCATTCTGATTTTACTGGTGGTGCTAAAGCATCAGTTTCTACGAAATTTAAATCATTTATTGAGCATAAAATTTTAAGAAAAGACGCTCAATATATTTTTGTTAGTGAAATAGAAAGAAATAAGTTTTCGAATGACAAATATATTTATTTGCCAAATGCTTTGTGTCTTGATCGTGTTCCTTGTCAAAAATTTGATTTAGACGCATTTTTTAAAGAACACAAAATTTCCAAAGACTCTACTCTATTTCTCATATTTGGTTGGTCTCCTTTTATTAAGGGTGTCGATTTAACTATTAAATCATTTATGAATAGTGCTAAAGATACCGACAGATTAATAGTGGTTCACGGTAAAGATGATGGATATAAAAAATGCATTGACTTCTTAAACGATAAAATAGGAAATAACGATTTTTTGAAAGACAAAAGAATTATCTTTATAAAACCTGAAGAAGATATATTCACATTGTATCGTTTGTGTGATGTGTTTATATCGTCATCCAGATCTGAAGGATTTTCATACTCGATTTTAGAAGCGTTGTATTTTAATTTGAAAGTACTTTCTAGTGATATTCCCGGTGTGCAATGGTCAAAGAAATATAAAAACGTTTCTTTCTTCAATATTAATAACAGCTCAGAATTAGATAATCTAATCAAAGATAATAGTGGTCATAAAAAAGATAATACAGTTAATAATGAACTACTAAATGATTACGACATCAAAAAATGGTCTGCAATTTTATCAGAACAATTTGGAAACATTGACTAATCACTATATAGATTTGTTATATTTTCTTTAAAAGTTTTTTTGGAGAAACTAGAGGTATTATATAGATGCCTTGAGTTTTTATTTGTGAGCCACTTTTTATATACTTCTTGAGCCCAAAATCCAGGACCCTTAGATAAATCTAAAAATGTGATACCTCCTAGGTTCATTTCTTCAGAAACGCAAGACGAGGCAAAAACATCAATTCCGCACGCTTGTGATTCAACAACAACCAAAGACGCCCCTTCTTTAAAAGAAGTTAAAAGAGTAAATGAAGTGTGCTGCAAGCTATCTCCGACCCCTTTGCTGCCATCAATTATTTCAATGCTTGATTCTAATTTTAGTTCTTTGATTCTTTCATTTATTTTTGTTAAATAATTCTTTCCGGTTTCTATACCTATAAGTTTTAATTTTGAATTTGGATAAATTGTCTTAAGACTATTTAATACGTCAATAGAAAAAAGTTGATTCTTATTTGGTGAAAAGGTTCCGACTTGAGTTAATACGAGTTCCTCACCAGTTAATCTATTTGGGACACCCATATTGTATATGGATTCATCATAACTGAAATGAATGACGTTATATTTTTTTTTTGGAAAAGCGTTTTTGCAGCATAGATCGGTCACACCCACAAAAATATTGCCATATTTTAATGTGCTTTTTTTTCGCTTTTTAGTGATGTAATCGTCTGTGCTTGAATGAATAACTGTTGAATGAACTATTCTCTTGCTAATCGAAAGTTTTTTTGCAGCTTTTAAAAAGGGTCCGCTATCGTATTCCTTGAAAGAATGAACTGCTATATATTTCTTTTTCTTTAATAATTCAATTGTTTGTTTAAATTGTATTTTTTGTTCTACGAACAAATAAAAGAATAGTCTAGCAAATCTTGACTTCGGTTTTTTAATATCAAATTTAATTATATTGATATTAGTTATACCTTCTAATAAAAGTTTTTTGTAATAATATTCATTGCCGCCGAATGTGACTATATCAAAATGATATCTATCGCATTGAGATTTGATGATTTGATATATAACATTCGGTACCCCGCTATTGTTTAAATCATTATAAGCAATAATAAGAATATTATCTTTTTTAGGTCTTAATTGTGTTTCCATTAATTATTATTCTATAATAAGATAATTAAAAATAAACTTTAAAATGAAAATATCGGCCAAAAACTTATCAATCAAAATAAAAAAAGCATTTAGTCAAAAACCAAAAAAAATGCATTGGTTTGCTTTTGGTAGCATTCTTCTTTCTTTAACAATATCTCTTTTGGCTGGACTTGTCTCTAACGACACAAAAAAAGAAAAATCTGCTGATTATGTTGCTAATGTTGTTAAGAATAACACTGTAAGTTCTAATTACCTTGGTGTTACTGTACAGAAATTACAAGAAAATTCAAATTTTTCGGCACAAGATAATGAGGCTGAATTTAGAAGACTATATGGTGTTTTTAGACAGGAGAGAGCAACTTTCGCAGCCGGTTATAATTTAGATAAAGAGTACTCGATTTCTATTGGATGTTTTGATTCGGATGAAAACCAATCAATTATGTATGTTGGTCAGAGTTTATCCGACCCATATGAAAACGGATACAAACATAATCCATATCCTTATGTTTTTATGTTTCCGCTTGTTAGAGATGAAAGCGTTTGGCAAAATTGCCTTTCTATTAGCAAATCAAAAGCCACTCAAATGCTTCTGAAACTATTTCCCGAAAAAAAAGAATCTGAGTTTGTTGATACTGACTATAAAGAATACGTTGTTGGCAAGAAAACCAATATTACAATATCTTCACCAGATTCTAGCGAAACCCACACCGAAGAATACACAATCCAAAATATTTATTACGAACAAGATTATTATTATGACTGTATAAACGAAGTTGTTGGTGAATTTGTTATTTTTAGCGAATATTTCCGTCCTAAATATAGTGACAATAAATATGTTCCGTCTCAAAGAATGTATTTCTTTACTGATTTTGCATATCAAACCAAATACTTTATGGATTATTTAAATGAATGTTATGCTTCTGGCGAATATCGTATTGATGTTGCTACCAGAAATATTATAAAAGGAACTATAGATAAGGAGACCGTTTTACAATTTAGAGATTTAAACACATTAAAAAAGACATCTGTTTTTGAAACTTTATTTATTATTTTTGCTATTGCATTGGCTTTTGTCTCGGTAGCGTTATTTATTGTTTCTGAGATTCACACTAATAAATTATCTGTTTTGTTATGTTTTGCAGCTGTATTTACGCCTTATTTGATTTTTAAAATCATTTATCTTATTACTAAAAACATTGTTTTATTTTCAATTACAGGCACAAGAATAAACGGAATATTAATGATTGTTTATATTGCCGCAATTATTTTTGTTTGCGTGTTTGAGTTTACCATCAAGAAGAGAAAAGAGTTATATGGGCCTGCAGATGTTGAGATCTAAATTCGGAACCGAGAAAATAGGCAGTGCACTTAAGTATATTATTTGTGCATCGGTATTTTTGTTTGCATTTTCTGTTCCTTCTTTTGGAGGTCGATCCACCTATAACTTAGTCATGTATGGATTCATGGGGCTATTAACTGCAGCCGTAGCCATTCATCTTATATTGTTTAAGAACAAATTAAATTTCAAAAAGTGGCAGATTTATTTAATACCTGCCTTTGTGATTTTTGCTTTCGTTGGTACTGCAATTTACTCTCATTCTTTTAGGAACTGGCTAACATTAGTGTTTCTTGCTGCAAGTTTCTTCGTTTTGCTTTTAGCGTTTAAAATAATTGATGATAGAAATATAGTTGCCGCTATATTGTCTCTGGCAATATTTGGGTTTGCTGTTTATTTCATTTTTCACTATCGAAAAGAAATATTAAACTTCTCAAATTATGGCAATGAAGGGTTTAGGCTTGGAACTTATTTTGACAATCAAAATGCGATTGCGGGCGTTTGTATTGTTGGTTTATCTGCCAGCCTATATTTATTCCTATTTTATAAAACTAAGATTAAATATTTTGCCATAATTCCATTTTTAGCTATTTCTCTTGTTGGTGTTTCTACTGGAAGTAGAACATTTGTGGTTGCTCTAGCGGTTGTTATTTTAACAATGCTTTTCTTTAAATTTAGAAAGCATAAATTATTGTATTTACTGGTTGTTATTCTACTTATTGTGTTTGCAATTATTTTGCTTAATCTTCCATTTGCATATACACTCAAACAACGTTTAGAAAGATTTTTTAGCACATTATTTACAAACACAAGTCGAGTTGATACATCTGCGATCGAAAGAATTGTGTGGTTTGATTATGCCTTTGTATTGGGTTTTAAAAACATTATCACCGGTTATGGAGTCGATGGATTTGGCATCTATTCTGGTGTAGGAACTTATGCACATTCTAATCTTCCAGAAGTGATTTGTGATTTTGGTATTATCGGGTTATTTATTTTCTATGCACCGCTTGTTTGCTTATTATATAGTTCGATAAAGAACAAAAAAGCAACAATATCATATGTATTCCCTATTTTTGCTTACTACCTATTTGTAAGCTTCTCTAATGTTTTCTATTACAACAAGTTCTATTATTTCAACTTGGCGTTTATGTATTATCTAACATTTTATGATGATGATAAAAAAGTTGAACTAGTGGATCTAAAAGAAAAAGTTAATCACATTGTTTTTACCTCTGAAGGAATGGAAAATGGTGGAGCAGAGAAAGTAATCGCTACTTTATCAAATTCTTTTGCTCAAGAAGGATATAAAGTCACTATTATTGGCGTTGCTAGTCGTGTGGAAGAATCTTTTTATAAATTAAATGAAGGTGTTGAATATCTAAATTTACATAAAGGCATAGACAATAAACTAAGTGGACTCAAAAGAATTAGAAAACTTCATAAAACATTAAAAGAATTAAAACCTGATGTTGTAATTTCGTTTTTGCCTCACGTTATTGTTTATACATATTTTTCTATGTACGGCATCAAAGCACCTTTAATTGTTTCAGAAAGAAATGATCCGCATTTAGATCCAAAAGGCAAATTATTAAGAGTGTTAAAAAAATATGTATATATGAAAGCTGATGGATGCGTATTTCAAACCAAAGACGCGAAAAAATATTTCTTTAGTTCTATTCAAAAAAAGAGTGCAGTTATCCATAATCCTGTAGAAGTTAATTCTAATGAAGAGATATCGCAAAATAGGAATAATATAATTTTAAGTGTTGGAAGATTAACTTCTCAAAAGAATTACCCTTGTTTAATTAATGCTTTTGAAATGTTTCATCAAAATCACCCTGATTTCAAATTAAAAATATATGGAGATGGTCCGTTAAAAGAAAAATTAAGTACCTTAATCAAATCAAAAGGATTAAGTGATTTTATTTCACTGATGGGTGTGTCGTCTTCGTGGCATGCTAATGAAATTGATTCTATGATGTTTGTCTCTTCTAGCGATTATGAAGGTATGCCAAACGCGTTGGCGGAAGCAATTTATTTAGGAATCCCTTGCGTTGGTACAAATTGTCCAATAGGCGGAACAAAAGAATTGATTGTGGATGGACTTAATGGATATTTATGCAATATTAATGATCCTTTAGATCTATCTTTAAAAATGGAAAAAGTTTTGAACCTCTCCATAAATAAAAACAATGTCGATTCTTTTAGATTGATTCACGACAAAGCATACATCAGTAGACTGTGGCTAGATTTTATAAAACAAATAGTTGAAAAGGAATTATCAAAATGAAAATTTTATTAATAGGTAATTCTGGAATTATTAACAATTATAAGGATGGTCAAACCACAAAACTTCGTTTATATAAAAAAACAATGGAGCTAGAAGGAATTGATATTGTCTTTATTGATTTAGAAAGATTTTTTCATAATCCATTTAGTATCTTAAGACAAATTAAAAAGAACATTAGAATTTGTGATCGAATAGTATTAATAAGCGGAGAAAGAGCTTGCAAATTATTAATCCCGTTTATCAACAAGCATAATAAAAAATACAACAAGCCCTTCATTCTTCCGATAGTGGGTTCTGGAGTGCTACATTTTTCTATTGATCATCTAAAAGATGAAGAGCAAGTTAAATTTATTGTTGATGGCAATTATTCTTTAGGGCAAAGACAAAAAAAGATTGAAAAAGAATTAAAGAAAATGACATATATTCTCCCTGAAACTGAATTAATGAAAAAAGTTTACTCGGAATATTACCATTTAGATAATTGTATCGTTCTTAATAATTTTAGAGTCTTTGATGAAAAAGTTGATAATCATCAAATTTCAAATCCCTTAAAACTGGTATTTTTATCTAGAGTTATGAGACTCAAAGGAATTTTTGAATTAATAGAAGTGGTTAAAAGTATTAATAAAAATGGGGTCAAACTTTGTTTAGATATTTATGGAGATAAAAGCTTGTCAGATGAAGATTTGAAAGTTTTTAACGATTCTCTTGATGAACAAATTATTTATAAAGGTTCAATTGATAATAAAGAAGTTATTCAAACTTTATCAAAATACGATTTATTTGTTTTCCCTACTAATGCGGTATATGAAGGCACTCCTGGTGTGATAGCAGAATCTTTAATTGCAGGCACCCCAGTATTATCATCTAACTTTCCTCAGGCAAATTATCTTTTAAAAGACGGATATGACTCTATTTTATTTAAGATGTTTGACACTAATGATTTAAAAGAAAAACTTATTTATTGCATTAATAACAAAGACATTTTGTTTAACATGAGAAAGAATGCTTTAGAAAGTGGAAAGAAATATTTATATAAACATGAACGAGAAAAATTCTTAAAATATGTATGTGGGGTGGAGGAAGAATAATTATGAATAATTATGAATCTTTATTGCAAAAAAAATCAAAATTAGCAGTCATTGGGTTAGGATATGTTGGTATGCCTATCGCCGTGCAATTTGCTAAAAAAATAGATGTTATTGGTTTTGATATCAATAAGGCTAAAATTGCGGAATATAAAAAAGGACACGATGTTACTGGTGAGGCCGGTGACGAAGAACTTAAGAAAACTAAATTGTTTTTTACAAGCGAAGAATCTGATTTAAAAAATGTTGGTTTTTATATTGTTGCTGTCCCTACTCCAGTCAATTTAGATAAGACTCCAGATTTATCTCCTGTAGTGGGTGCTTCTGAAGTTGTTGGGAGAAATATTAAAAAAGGTGCAATTGTTGTGTTTGAATCAACAGTCTATCCTGGAGTTACTGAAGATGTTTGCGTTCCAATTATTGAAAAGATTTCTGGCTTAAAATGTGGATCCGATTGGTGGATAGGATATTCACCAGAAAGAATTAATCCTGCCGACAAAGTTCATAGACTATGGAATATTAAAAAAATTGTTTCTGGATGTACCAAAGAAGCATGCGATGAAATCGCTAAAGTATATGAATTAGTAGTTGAGGTTGGAGTGCATAAAGTATCCACAATTAAAACCGCTGAGGCCATCAAAGTTGTTGAAAATTCCCAAAGAGATATAAATATCGCCTTTATGAATGAACTCGCAATGGTGTTTGACCGTATGGGAATAGATACAAAAGAAGTTGTTGAAGGCATGAATACCAAATGGAACGCTTTAGGTTTTATGCCTGGCCTAGTTGGCGGGCACTGCATTGGTGTTGATCCATATTATTTTACTTATGAAGCAGAAAAATTAGGCTATCATTCTCAAATCATTCTTTCAGGTAGAAAAGTTAATGATGATATGGGGAATTTTATCGCAGGCAGGACTGTTAAACAAATTATAAAGGCCGGCTTAGATTCTTCTAAAGTCAAGGTTCTTATTTTAGGTGCAACCTTTAAAGAGAATTGCCCAGACATTAGGAACTCTAAAGTATTTGATATATATAACGGACTTAAAGACTTTGGCATTACCCCATCTATTTATGACGATAATGCGATTGATAAAGAAATAGAATATGAATATGGGGTTACTCCAGTTAAAAAAGAAGAGTTACATGATTTTGACTGTGTAATTGTTGCGGTTGGTCATAACAGCTTTAAGGATTTAGATATATCCAAATTGTTTAAAAAGAATGTTGATAATTCTCAAAAAGTTATTATTGATGTTAAGAGTGTTTTAAATAAAGATAAATATATGTCTGAAGGATATTCTTTCTGGAGATTATAATGGAAAATAAACCACTTGTTTCAATCATCACCCCAGCTTATAACTGCGCTAAATTTATTGGTGAAACAATTAGTAGTGTTATTTCACAATCCTTTAAAGATTGGGAAATGATTATTGTTGATGATTTTTCTAGTGATGATACAGTGAAGGTGGTTGAGAAATTTGTTAAACAAGACAAGCGCATAGTTTTGCTTAAACAAGAAACAAATTTAGGATGCGCAAGAGCAAGAAATAGGGGTTTAAAAGCCGCTAGAGGAAGATACATCACATTTTTAGATGGTGATGATCTTTTAGATTCTAATTATTTAGAATCGCAGCTTGCGTTTATCAAAAATAATGGCCCATTAATTACGGCTTCTTATAGAAGATTAGCGCCTAATTCATCTTCAGAATTCATTGTTCCTGATTCTGCCAATTATAAGCAAACTTTAAAAGGATGTTCTTTGTCATGCTTAACAACAATGTTTGATAAAGAAGTGATTGGTGAGAGATTCTTCTTAGAAAATATGAGAAAGAATGAGGATTTTGCTTTTTGGCTTTCAATATTAAAAGAAGGATACGTTGCTAAAGGTAACAAAAACGTTTTAGCTACTTATCGCATATTAAAAACATCAAAATCTCATAATAAAATTAAATTTATTAAACATATGTGGTATGTTTATAGGAAAGTAGAACACTTAAATGTATTTTATAGTTTCCACTGTTTGATACATTGGGCATTCTATGGATTAAAGAAATATAAGACAGTGAAATAATTATGAAACACATCCCATTAGCTATTAGTCATTTAACTGGAAAAGAAGAAGAATATGTCAAATCCGCTTTTGATAGTGGATGGGTCGCTCCTTTAGGTCCGCATGTTGATGCTTTAGAAGAAACACTAGCAAAATTTCTAGGTGTTAAATGTGCCTCAGCAACTAGTAGCGGTACTGCCGCTATTCATTTAGCATTAATTCAAGCTGGCGTTAAACCTAATGATACAGTTATATCATCTGATATGACATTTGCCGCTACGTGTAATCCAGTTAAATACATTGGTGCTAAATTGGTATTTGTTGATTCTAATGAGGAAACATTTAATATGGATGTTAAATCACTAGAATTAGCGTTACAAAAACATCCAGAAGCAAGATTTGTTTTAGTTGCCCATTTATATGGACAATCTTGTGATATGGATCCAATTATGGAGTTGTGTGAAAAATATAACTGTACTTTAATTGAAGATGCCGCCGAAGCTTTAGGCTCAACATATAAAGGAAAGATGTGCGGCTCATTTGGTAAGTATTCCGCAATTTCGTTTAATGGTAATAAGATTATTACCACTAGTGGTGGAGGTATGGTCTTGTCTAACGATGAAGAAGGTATCAAACATATCAGATTCTTATCAACACAAGCTAGAGACCCTGCCCCTTGGTATCAACATTCTGAGTTAGGATATAATTATAGGATGTCTAATATTTGTGCAGCGATTGGTAGAGCACAATTTACTGATATTGAAAATAGAATTGCCAAAAAAAGAGCAATATATCATAGATATCTAGAAGGTTTAAAAGGTACTGATGCCTATATGATGCCTTTGGCTAATTATGGGGAATCTAATTGCTGGCTTAGCGCGTTATTAATTAAAAAAGGTGTTAATAAGTCACCTTTAGATTTGATGAATTATTTAAAAGAACACGATATTGAATCTAGACCAATTTGGAAGCCTATGCATATGCAGCCATATTATAAAGATTCGGATTTTGTTAGTATTTCTCCAGAACACCCAATGGATGAAGATATATTTGCACGTGGATTATGTCTACCATCTGACATTATGATGAGTATAGAAGAACAGGATTACGTTATTAGCATTATTAAGGAATTTTTAACTAAATAAATGTATAGACATTTTTTTAAAAGGGCTTTAGATATATTATTTGCTATCTTAGCGCTTCTTTTTTTGTGCTTGGTGTATCTAATTTTAATTATTCTTGTGAGAGTTAAATTAGGTGGCCCAGTTATATTTAAACAAGTTAGACCTGGTAGAAACGGCAAATTATTTAAATTATATAAATTTAGATCTATGACTAATAAAACAGATGAAAATGGTAATTTATTACCAGATGAAGAAAGATTAACTAACTTTGGAAAAAAACTAAGAGCGTCATCTCTAGATGAATTACCAGAAATTATTAATATTTTAAAAGGCGACATGTCTTTTATTGGTCCTAGACCTCAACTTGTAAAAGACTATGTATTTTTTGATGAAGAAGTGATGAAAAGACAATCGGTTAGACCAGGATTATCTGGACTAGCTCAAGTAAATGGTAGAAATAATATTTCTTGGGAAAATAAATTTGAATATGACTTACAATACGTTAAGAAAGTTACGTTTTTGAAAGACTGTGGCATATTTTTTAAAACGATAGGTAAAGTATTTAAAAGAAGTGATATTGATAAAGAGGGCTTTGCCACTGATGAAGATTTCGGAGATTATCTATTAAGAACAAATAAAATAAAAGCTGATTATTATAATCAGCGAGTCTTATATGCTAAAGAATTAGTAGATAAGTTTTAACTACTAACTTTATAAGTAGAAATTATTTTGGACAATAGGGCTTTAATATCAGAATTTTCTTCCATATCGAACACTTTAACAATTTCAGATATTTCTTCCTCAATTGGGAAGATTTTTTCTTTTTGTTCGATATAGATTTTTTCATTTTCAGTTTTAGTTTGTTTTTCTTTATCTAATAAAAGCTCTTCATAAAGTTTTTCACCTGGTCTTAAACCAATTTCTTCAATTTGAATATCTTTATAAGGCACTAAACCTAATTGACGAATCATCTTTTCCGCTAAGTCGATAATCTTGACTGGTTTGCCCATATCAAGAATAAAGATTTCTCCGCCTGTAGCGAATAGTCCACATTGTAATATTAAAGATACTGCTTCTGGGATAGTCATAAAATATCTAATGATATTTTTGTCGGTAATTGTGATTGGTCCACCTTCTTTTATTTGTTTTTCGAATAAAGGAATTACAGAGCCATTACTTCCTAATACATTACCAAATCTTACCGCTGCATAAGCAGTGGTTTTAGATTTTTCTGCAAAATATTGGATGATGGTCTCCGCAAATCTTTTTGTTGCGCCCATAACGTTTGTAGGTCTAACCGCTTTATCAGTAGATACTAAAACCATTTTCTTCACACCATATTTATCTGCAGCTTTAGCAACATTATATGTACCTATGACATTAGTTCTGATTGCTTCGGCAGGAGAATCTTCCATTAACGGCACGTGCTTATACGCGGCCGCGTGATATATATAATTTGGTTTATATTTTTTAATAATAGAATTTATTCGCTTCTCATTATATGTTGAACCTATTAAAGTAATGATTTCAGTTGGATGATTTTCTCTTCTTTTTCTTCTCACTAATTCTTGCTGTATTTCGTATGTGCTATTTTCGTAAATATCAAAAAGAATGAGTTTTGATGGTTTAGTGTTAAAAATCTGTCTTACTAATTCTGAGCCGATAGAGCCGCCTGCTCCAGTAACTAAGACCACTTGATCTTTTAGTTCAGTATTTAATTCTGAGTTATTTAATTGCACTTGCTGTCTACCTAATAATTCATCAATACTGATATTTAATGCTTTACCATTAGCGTCCATACCACCTTCAATAAGGAGCGGCAACCTTTTGATTCTTACCGGTGCGTTTCTAACTTTAACAATAATGTTGTGCAATGCTTCATAGTCAATGTTTGCAATAGCGATAATAACTTCTTCTGCTTTTGTTTTATTTACGATATCCACAATATTAGATATTGGTCCATAAACATGAACGCCTGCAAAGGACTTGCCTATTTTGTTTTTATCGTCATCGACAAAACCAACAATGTAGTTTTTGTTCTCATAATTTCTTCTAGTTTCATCAATTACTACTTTACCAGCAGATCCTGCTCCAATAACAAGAGTACGAACTTTGTCTTTCTTGGCGTGCAAGTTGACTGCCAAGATATAAATTCTAGTTACCAATCTAGAAAAAGGTAGAATCAATGTTATTAATGCAGCAGATAGCAACCAGCCATAAATAATTTTTCCAAAATTAGGTAAATATGGAATTGTTAAAATAGCAACAAAGCCAACGACTTGAATAGCAAATGCAATTATTACCATTTTCAGTGCTTCATATAAACCTAGGTTATAAGTAATAATTTTATATACTTTGAAAATTGCAAATACAATTACTGTTAGAAGCCCTATTGATAGTGAATACACCAAACCAGGAATGTAATTATTAACAAAGTTAGTTATCCCTTGTTCTGAAAGGAACATTAAAAGAGAAATTGATGCGGTGACAATATAATCAAATGGAATATATAAAAAACGTAATTTTAAAGAGTTAACAACCTTGTTCTTTTTCATAATCTATATAATTTTATCAATTTATAACTTATTCTCAAATATTATTTATTATTTGTTTATGCGAAACGCATGAAATTCA
>DDQE01000033.1 GCA_002342545.1 Caryophanales bacterium UBA2450 | reverse complement strand
GATGATTTAATCAAACAAAAAGGTGTATATTACAAGCTATACACCGGTGCATTTGAATTAGAATAATTTTATAAATTATATTCTTCTAGGAAATCCTTGATTTGTATCAGGGATTTTTCACATTCGCTATATTGAATCTCTTCATATAGTAATGGCTTTGTAATTAGATTGAAATCTTCTTCAAATGAATGATTAGAGATAATTAATGAGAGAACTTCATGTAATTTAACGCCATCCTTAGCGGATTTACATATAACAATTTGTTTTCTATATTCTCTAACTTCTTTAAAAATATTTGCGATTTCTTGATTTAATTCCAAGGTAGAAACAATCTTATTTAAATCATATAAATGTCTAGAATGTTTACTTGTTTTGTTTGATAAAAAGTAGTCACAAATTGCAAATACTTTATCTACTAATGTTCTAGATAACGATTGAACCCTAATTATGAAAGGTTCCAAACCGTATTCTTTAACCATTTTCTCATAACCATTTTGTGATAAATACTCTCCGATAAATGATTGAATTGGCATACTGTTTGATGGAAAAGACGGAGTTTGACCTGCTAATTCAATAATTACATTTTTATCAATATGAGAAGTACTTAATGTAGAAATATATGGGCACACATATTGATTGAAATATGCATTTCTTCTTAGTTTGTCCTTATTTGCTATATCAAGCCCAACTTCTTTTATTGATCCAGTAATTCCTTTGAACAAACGATTTTTAAGACCAGCATTTATTTCACTAAAAGGGCAAGAATACGAAATATCTATATCCTCTGAAAATCTATTTATAAGATGATAACATTTAGATAATGAAGTCCCACCTTTGAATACATAAGGTAATTCCTTAGAAAACAACTGTTTTAATATAGAAACAAGCCAATAATCCTTTTCTACATATTCTGGCAAAATCTTAAAGTATTTTGATGTGTTTTCTAGGACACCTTTGAATAATTCTTTGTTATCACTTATGTTCATATCTATTTAAAACCTCCAGCTCAGTTAATAAGAGAGCGGTTCTTTTTGGATATAAGCAAAGATATTCATTTATTTGTTTATCGTTAATGTTTTTAATTTTATATTCGTATATTGTTTTATAATGCTTTTTTATATCATCAGCATTTAATAGATAAAACGAATCTAAAAACTGCAGAACCTTCCAATTCGAGTTATTTATCATTGTCTTAGGCTTTCTTAATAGAGCTTTAAACCCATTAATGGTTATATATCTTTTACAACTTGTATTATTAGTGACTATTTCAATAACAGCAGGTACTTGTTGAGAAATACCAATTTGATTTAAGAAAGACAGTCCAGTGTAATAGCCAAAAATATCAACATAGACATTAGTGTCTAATATTTTTTCTCCTATATATTTTTTATCGATAATATCTATAAATGATATAACTGTAGGAAAATCCTTTTTGGCATCAAAATAATAAATGCCTTGTGATTCTCTACAAATGTCACCATTTTCAACGCCACGAGAAAGATCCTTTCTAATCGACAATTTGCTTTTTTGACCAATGCGAATGTCTTTAAGAAAGATAGGAACTCCATAACCATAAATTTCTTTTAAATAGTTGATCGTATTCATGCTTCAATTATAACTTATTTAATTAAAAATGTAAATTTTGTGACAAAATATTTTTATAATAATATTTATTTATAAATATTTTATAATTTTGTGACAAAAGTATATAAAATAAAACACTCACGAGGAGTGTCTTACTTTTTATTCGATCGAGAACAAATAATCGTAGACGTCTTGTCCTCCATCCATCACACCACATTCAAGTTGTGGAAAGGAGTCTGATAACATTTCTTGAAGTGATTCTTTTTCTTCTTCAGAAACGTTTTTACCGCACAAGATGATTAATACTTCTTTCTCGTCAATATCTTTAACTTTACTAATTAAAGATTTAAGAGCTTCAAGTTTGTCTTTGTTACTAACTAAAAGCTTACCGTCTAATATACCAATATAATCACCTTTTTTGATTTCTACCTTATTAACAGTAGTATTTCTAATAGAGGTGGTTATTTCTCCACTACTAACACGGTCAATCGCTTCTTTGAAGTTACCAACAATGATTGTTAAGTCATCACTAGAATAATCAAGCATTGTTAAAGCGCTATAACATTGAGGAATGGTTGTAGAACCAATTACTTCTACATGGCTTCCTTTATATAAGGCTGCAGCTTGTTTAGCGGCCATAATAATATTCTTATTATTTGGGAAGACAATAATATTTTCGGCATCTAATGATTTAAAGGCTTTAATAAAGTCTTCAGTAGATGGGTTCATCGATTGTCCACCATCAATAATGGCATCAACTCCAAATTCAGTGAATTGTTGTTTAATGCCATCTCCAGTAGCGACAGCGACAACTGCATATTTTTTATGCTCTTTAAGTCTCTCGGCTTCAAGTTCGGTATCACCAATTTGTTCATTGTGTTGAAGAGCCATATTTTCAATTTTAATAGTGAGGAACTCACCAAACTTTCGCATATGGTCTAAAACTTTTCCTGGATCTTTAGTGTGAACGTGAACTTTGACTACACTATCATCACATAAGGCAACAATTGAATCACCTTTAATGTCATCTCCATTTAAGATATCAATGACTTCTTGAATGTCGAAGTTTTCGATATCAACTTTGGAGTTTTGAAGTCTTAAAATGAACTCAGTACAATAACCAAATTTTAATTCATCATCTGGTCCAAAAGCGGAGAAATCAACTGTGGAAGAAGTTTCTACACTAGTCTCGGATTTGCTATCTTCAATAAAGGATAAATCAACTTCTTCACCTTCTAAGAATTTGATCATTCCTTCAACGATTCTTACATATCCTGCTCCACCAGAGTCAATAACACCGGCTTCTTTTAAAACAGGAAGTAAATTTATCGTATTTGCTAAACTTTGAGCGGCTTTTTGCAGGTGAAAATGATAAAAATCATTAATTGTGCTGTTAAAGTCAATATGTTCAGCAGTGTATTCAGTAGCTTCTCTAAATACTGTTAAAATTGTTCCCTCAACTGGGGTCACAACTGCACCATAAGCTTGTTTAACTCCAAGCTCATAGGCTCTTACTAAATCAAGCGCAGTTGCTTCTTCTTTATCTTGAAGGCCTTTACAAATGCCTCTAAATATTTGACTTAAAATAACGCCCGAATTTCCTCTAGCTCCGAGTAACATTCCACTACTCATTGGTTTACAAATATCGGAGAGTTTTTCTGAATTAACACCTTTAACAGATGCTACCCCTCCTTCAATGGTGTGACACATATTAGTACCAGTATCGCCATCAGGAACAGGGAAAACATTTAAGTTATTAACTTCTTCGATATTATCTCTTAAACATTTAGCGCCAGAAACAACGAGTGATTTAAAAGTGCTTCCGTTTAATGTTTTAGTGATCATTTTAATTATTCACCAACAACTTCAACTTTTTTGCCAAAGAAATAAACACCGATTGTACCTTTACCAGTGGTGCCACCAATAATTGGTCCCATAGGAACAACATTAACTTCTTTGAATTTCACAGCAGTCTTTAAATTAGAAACTAATAAATCAATATCTTCTGGTTTACATTCTGCTTCAGAAATCCAGCAAGTACTAGTTTCTGGATTGATTGCTAATTCTTTAGCCATTTCTACAATTCTTAATAAGGCATTTCTTCTACCTTTTTGTTTTTCAATCGCGTAGTTATTTCCTTTAGCATCGCTAATTAACATTGGTTTAACACCAAATAAGTTGCCAAAGAAGGCTTTAGAAGCTTTAACTCTACCAGCATTCTTTAAGGTGGTTAAGTTTTCAACAGTAGCGATTTGGTTATATTCAAGTTTATGTTCTTCTAACCATGCAGCGGTTTCTTCTAAGCTCTTGCCAGCTTTTCTCATTTCATCAGCCTTTAAAAGCATCATACCTTGGCCCATACAGGAATTTAGTGGATCAACAATAACCACTTTTCTTCCTGGATATTGTTTTTCGTATTTAGAAACTAATCTAGTAGCGAGTTGAACCGAAGCACTTAAAGCAGAGCTACAGGAAATGTATAATACATCTTCCCCAGCTTCTAAATGACGTCCGAAGACTTCATCATATTCTTGTTCACTAACTTGGCTAGTAAAGACTCTAGTTCCACTAGCGAGCATATCAAAGTATTCTTTGTGAGAAATACCTTCTTGCCAATCTAATGAGGCCCAGACTTCGTGTTCTTTCTTATCTTTTGATGTCCATGAGACTCTCATTCTCGCATAATCAATATCATGTTCTTTTCTTAATTCAGTTGTGAGATCACAAGTTGAATCTCCAATAATTGCAAATTTTGACATACATGTCCTCCTATCTTGCACACAATGATTATTTATATATAAATATAACTAATATATCAATAGACAATAATTAGCATTTGCCTATTAAGCGACATTTATAGTAAAATGCCTAGTATGGAAGATTTAAGAACTAGAAAAACTAAAGCCGCGATTGAAAGTGCAATGATGGATTTAATTGAATTAAAAGGATACTCCAAAGTAAAGATCATTGATATCGCAAATAGGGCTCAAGTTAATCGAAACACTATTTATCTACATTATGAATCTAAAGAAGATATTGCCTTATCTATTGTTAAAAATACTTATGGAGAAAATGCCTTTATTAGCGACATCGATTCTCTATTTGTAAAAAGGATTCATAAGTCAGATTTGTATAGTCTTTTTGAAAAATTAATCAACAAAATCGACGCCAATATCGAGTTATACCGTATCTTTTTAACTGATAATAGTCTTAGTGGCTACTCTATTAACATTATTTCCGATATTCAAAAGCATCTAAAAAAATATTTGTTAGATTCTCCTAACAACACGAATAGAGTTATCTATATTCTTTCTGGAATTTATGGAGTGATGTCTAGGTGGATTGTCTACGCGAAAGGCAACAAAGAAGATATTGTTAAAGAGTTAACAGATCTCACTTATTCAAACATCTTCAAATTAGAAGTCAAAAAATAATCTCACGAAAAAAGTGAGATTTTTTTATACTTTGTATAACTCCAGTTTTTTTGTACTATCAAAAACTTTTTTTACAAAAAAATCGAAAAAACTACTCTATATATAATGTAGGGACTTATCATAACTAGACGCAGTTAGATGGTTTCTACTCTTCTAGGTAAGTGAGTAACTTACTGAAGAGAATGTTCTTTGTTGGTCTTGCTTCTATATCTTCGGTAGTGAAAATTACTTAGAAGGAATGTGAATGGAGGAATGACGTATGGAAACATTACTAATTCTGTTCCTATTGTGTCTGCTCGCCAGCATAATAAAAGGCCCAAACCCTAAGGGTTAAGGCCCCAAAACACATCATTAAAGTAAACCATCGCGAGTGAATTGTCAATATATCCTTATTATAACCATTAAAAAACTCCCAACTAGATCTTGCTGGGAGTTAAGTTAGTTAATATTATTTACCAACTGCGAGCTTTACGCATTCATAAGCGCCGTTATAATGACCTTGTTTCTTAAGTTCATCAATACGGTCACATAGATGTGGAATGAGTTCTTTATCGTTAATCACACGGTCTAGCATCTCATTAGCTTCTTTTTTGGTAGGACATTCTGGAGTGGAATCTCCATTTTCTTGTCCGTTAACCGCTCCATAGACTTCATGTCCACCGATGTGGCGCATAAATAGTTTAGGAATTGGGTAATAGGCTAATTCGCTTGGTTTAGTAACTAATAAGTCAGTCACAGGCATTAATAAGTTTGTGGAATAGACTGCTTCAAAGATGTCTTTGTTATAAATACAGTAAATACCTTCTGCATCACCTTCTTTAATGTCTTTAGCTAATTCTTTTAATTTAGCGTATTCATTAAAGTAGTTCTTGGTTTCCACTTCGACTTTCTTAATCATCTTTTCATAAACATTTAAGTGATCACCAAAGTTGATAAATAAGGCCACTTTCTTTTCCTTAACGTAAGGTAAGAGGTGTCTCACCATTGATAAGAACATATCAAATCCGGCACCGGCTCCACCTACGGTCATAAGGATTCTAAGTGGTTTACCGCTAGAAATTCTATCTTTTCTACGTTTATTATCGCCTTCTAGATCCACTAAAAGTTCGTGGTCGATAAAACAACCCACCATCTTAAGTTGCTCTTCAGGAATACCGTTTAATGGCTTTTTATCAAAGCCTCTTAAAGTCTTATAACCAAAATAGGCAAATGGAGTTTGTACTGTATGGATTGCTCCTTCTGATAAATGTAAGCCCATTGGCCAGTTATCTGGAATAGCGTTCACCACGTGAGTCATACCTGCATGGATCGCTCCTTGAGATGGCCAGACGTGAGTGGCGATATAAGGAATATCTTTTGGAATATTTCTAAATATAGGCACTAAGAGTTCACTATTAGCCTGGTCTTTCGCGTTATAACTTATCTTTTTAAAACCTTCAGAGTTAAGTGGTTCCCACACTAACTTATTGAATAGTTTAGATTTTTGAGAGATGCGGCTCGCTAAAGAATACATGTCATTTTGTTTTCTAATCATTTTAGAGCCAGTAGCATCAAAACTCGCTAAGTCTAACCAATAAGGTTTATAACCAAGCGCTCTAGCAGCGCTAGCCATCGCAATAGAAATACGGTAATGACCAAATCCCATTCTGATATTTCCAACAATTAATGCTTTCTTATCAAATTCTTGGTTTTGTTCACCAAAGACAATATTAGAGGCATTAATAAAATCTAAAGTAGGAATTTCTTTAAAGGAAATCTTATAGTCTTTAGAAGAATCATCTCCATAAGACTTAATAAATTTCTTTTTGCTTTTATAAGCTTTTTTGACAACCTTTTTAGGTTGAGGATTGTTAAAAATTGAACTTGTTTTACTCATGTAACACTCCTTTTTTGGTGTTATACACCATATGATGGATTTCGCCATCTAATTCATATTCGATAGCGATTTTCTTTTTATTTAAACGGTTAACATTAATGACTTTTCCGTTTTTAAATAGACGTAAAGCCTCTTCTAAGATTTCTTTTTTCTTATCATCATAAGTCGCGATATCGTCGCTAGTCATAAGGACACTACCAAATAATGCGTTAATCTTAGTTAAGGCATATCTTTGTTTATTTGAAAGTTTGATATTATCGTCTCTAAGAAGGAAGACATCTGGGTCATTGCCAAATAAATGTTGATCAAAGATATGACGATATATCGTATTTTGAAGAGTAACTTTTGTAGAGATTCTTTCTCTATGGAACAATCTCATAAAAGCGACATCATCGAAAATTAAAGAGACGTCTGGTCCGATTCTTAAATAATCAAAGTTCTTATAAGAATTAATGATATTTGCCCCACACCCTAAGATTAATTTATCTTTTAAGGTGTCTCTTAGTAATTTATAGGCATCTAATTGATTTTGACATCTACTCTTTCCCTTACAAGGGATTAAGCTAGATGCATATAAGAAATCTAATTTAAAGAATTCAAAGCCCATATCCATATAATGCTTTAAGCATTTTTTGATATAGTCTCTAGCCTTAGGATTATAAATATCTAAAGAATAAAATCCAGACCAGTTACCACCAGTTTTTATTGGTTTACCTTTAGAGTCTTTTACTAACCAATCCTGATGTTCTTTAAAGATTTTAGATTTAGTCTCAACCGCAAAAGGAGCGAGCCAAATACCAGGCTTAAATCCTTTTTCTTTAATTCTATTAACGATAGGCTCTAATCCATTAGGAAATTTAGTTTTATCAACTTCTAACCAGTCTCCAACATAAGTTTCATAGCCATCATCAATTTGGAAGACGTTAAATCTATTATCCAAAGCGTCTAAATCTCTTAATATAATTTCTTCATTGATGTTTTGATAATAGTTATACCAAGATGTATAGCCAAAAATCTTTTCTTTATTTAAAAGTGGAAAGTCCTCATTGAATTCTTCTATTCCTTCTTCATAAGAATTAAAGAAACGATAATCAAAGATTGTGACCTCTTCACCTTCTTTAATTTCAATCCCTTTAACATCAGAGATAAGTTTTAGACATCTTTGGTCTTTAAATAATTCAATTATTAAATACGCTGTCTCAAAGTTTAAAGAATATAAGAATGATTCAAATGTTCCTTTAGAATAAAAAATATCGTAACCATGGCTTTTTCTAATAGAATAATGATAAAAGGAAGAGTCTCCATATTTATCCATCGCAAACATATGGGTAATGATATGCGGGGACTTTTTAATGTTTCTTTCTCTTTTAGATAAATAAAATTCTGCAGTGTCAGTCCAAGATTGATAGCCATTTAAGAAATATTTATCTTTATGATTTACATAGAACGCAATCTTATTTTCCGCTTTTAATAAAGTAAGATCCTTTTTAGCTTTAATTTTTACTACGTGACGAGCGTGATGATGAGTTGAAAAGACTTTCATGTCAGAGTTTGACACGGAAGTCTTCAACTTCTTATTATTTTTTAAATAATAAATTTGCATGTTATTATTCTTTTTGACTTTCGATTGCTTTTAAGAATTCGGCATCTTCTTCTTTAGCGATAATCTTCATGACTTTCTTTTCTCTATAGAACATGAGAATTACGGCACCTAAAACACAGAAGGCCACAGCGACAATCGCGGCGATTAACATACCAGTTTTAGCAGGATATAAATCGTTTTCAATTTCAACACCACCAATTAAGGCGATAGAAGTGAATAAAATCATCGCCACTGATTGACCTAATTTCATCGCGAATGTACGAGCAGCGAAGAACATACCTTCTCTATTTTGTCCAGTCGTCTTAGCTTCAGCTTCGGCAACATCAGCAACAATACTTTGAGGAATAATACCAAGTAAGGCCATTGGTAAAGAGGATAAAAGCATAATAACAATACCAAATACCCAGCTTAATCCATTAGCGTGACCTTCTCCTGGAAGTAAACCTGGAATAGAGCTAATCGCGGTAATCGCATAACAAATCGCTAAGCCTAAGAAACCGGCAATAACGAGTTTCTTTTTGCCCCATTTCTTCACGAACTTAGTGACAAATGGATAGAACACCGCCGCTAAAATGGACATACCACCCATAAAGACAATAACTAGTCCCGCATCAAAGCCCATTGAAACTTTAACGAAGAATGGTAAACCAGTTTGGAACATGGTAAGTCCAACCCAGTACATAATGTCACTACCAGCAAAAACTCTGAAGTCTTTATTTTTGAAAGTAGAGACTAAAGATCTAAAGACATTTTCATTTGTTGGTTTTGGATCAATAAATTCAGTTTCTTTAAGTTTGAAAGCTGGTAAAAGCATCATAATGGCAGCAATAACCGCTAAAATAATGAAACAAATTCTAAAGCTCCAAGCATAAGCAGATTGATAATCCATGCCCCATTTATAAAGTAAACCAGTAAATAATTTTGGAGCAGGGGTTACTCCATCTTCTTTCAATCCACCACCAGCAAGAACAAATGGTAAATAAGCAAATAAGGTACCAAATAAGTAAGTAAATGAAATAGAAGTAGAAATAAACATTCTATCTTCTTGGTTTTGGCCAAATTCAGAAATTAAAGCATTGTATGGGGTGCAATACATTGTCATAAATAAGTAGAATAAGACAATCATAATAGAGACCCATAAAATATTGGCCCAGCTACCAGCGCCAAAGTCGATACAGAATAATAAGACTGTAACTACTGCAAATGGAATGGCAGCAAATTGCATAAATGGAATTCTTCTTCCACGTTTGTTTGTGCTTCTATCACTTAAAGAAGCAATAAGTGGATCAGTCACAGCGTCAAAAATACGGCTTAACGCAGTAATTAATCCGATGATGGTTAAAAATCCTCCAATCACAAGTCCACCAGCAATGAATTGAGTTGCTCCAGCAGCTCTATCAGCAGCGGTAGGCATGAAGAAGGTAACTAACCATGCAGAGATAATTCCTCCAAGTAATGACCAACCAAATTGGCCAAGAGAGAAGATAATCATCTGTTTCTTTGTTAATCTTTTTTTCATGATGTTTATTGTGCGTTTAGTCTAAATTCCCGCACTCTCCTTTTTTATTTAGCTCGCTTAGACTACGAGTTTTTAACAGTGGCTAAAAAAACATTAATTAAGCATTTGATTTCATTGGTTTTCACTATCTTTTCATTTTGAGGAAGTACTCCTTTAGAGTAAGATAGCTTTTTGCATAGCTCAATTAACGCATGAGTGGAAGTGAAATAGAATAATTCTAAATCGCTCACTTTCTTCACACTTTTATCTTTAATTCCAGTGTAATAACTAGAAAAATAAACGTTTTTAAATTTATCTAGTTCTTCTTCATAATCTTGAAGTAAAGAACTATCTTCATTCATCATATAAGCATCAAATTCTTTGATAAATTTGAAGAATTCTGGTCGATTAGTAAATACATTTAAGAAAGTGTTATAGAAGCTTTCTAGCATCTCATATCCAGTCTTAGAGGTATCAACTTTAAAATAATCAGTAAAAACAACATCTTGAAGTTGCATAACAGCTTCAGCGACAATACTAGTCTTTTTACCAAAATAACGATAAATAGTCATCTCTCCTACACCTGCTTCATTAGCAATGTCTTTGATGGTGACTTTATCGATACTTTCGGATAAGAAAAGCTTAATCGCAGTGTCGACTAAAAAATTCTTTTTAACATCTTTCAATTTCAAAATGGTAGTCTTACTCCCAATATGATATTAAATCTATCATTATATTAGTATTTATAGATAAATATGACAATAGAAAATTTTTTATTACTTGTAATAACGAACTTACAATATAGCTTCTTTTACAAAAATCCCCTCTATATAATGTCGCCAATCGAAGCTAGATGTTTTCTATATTTCGATTAAAAAAGGCCTATCTAGGTAGGCCCCACCACATCATTAAAGTAAACCGTCGCCAGTGAAAAGTCAACTAGTTAAGTTATACACCAGCCCAGATAACCTGGTTAAAGAACTGATATATAACTTCTACATATACGAGTACGGATATCCCAATTCCTGCAAGTGGAAGAAGGACATCAACAACACCATTTTTATGACTCCTTGTGTAACTATAAAGCATAATAAACGGTATCGCTAAAACTAGAGGAATAACTTGACCAATAGATAAGTTATATATATGCAAGATAGTAACTTCATAACCAAGTTTTGCCGCCATAACACCAATAATAATAATTTCTATAAAGGCAATAACACCGATTAAAATAGAAAGCATTATAGAGAATGACAACGAATTACGATTAGTCTTTAAATATTCGTGATATTGAAGTCTAGATAAACCAAGTTTTTTAAATTTGTATTCACGATATTTAAACCATAATGAAGCAAAAACAAATAGCATAAAGACCATTGGAGGTTTAGTAGCAACAAAAGGAACAATAGCAAACGGAACATCAATTGTTCCATATCCTGCTAAAGCTTTAAGAATATAAGAAACTAAAACGAACGCTAATGGGAATACAATAAATGAACGGAAAATATATATTTTCTTACCAGTAAAATATTTCTTTGGATGATAAGTAACAAAGAAATGGAATAAACAGAACGCTAATAAATCACCAAAGACATTAGCCTTCATAATAAATCCAATAGAAGACACTACGCTAGTAGCAGCGGCGTTAGATCTTAATATGCCTAATAAATATCGATAGTAAAAAATATTTATACCAGCCGCCATCCCAACATATGCCACCGCATAAAACATGATCATGCTCTTAAAGGTTTTACTTTTACTTAATACAAGTCCAAAGGCGGCAATAATAAATAATGGGGTTCCTAAATCAGCAAAAATGGTAAGCATTTGGAAAACTGGATTAGGAAGGAATTTCCAATCAAGAATAGGGTTAGAGAAAACACCATACAAAGAAACTAATTGCGCCATGGCAAAAGCAATCCACGCAATAATTCTTAAATATCGATAAGACAAAGGTCCGCGATATTTAATATCTTCAGTGCTAGTGTACTTAGCAACCAACTTAGCGTTTCTTTTTGCTTTGATCTTTAATAATTGCTCTTTTGGTACACCAACAAATATCCATTTTAATTTGGTTAAGAATTTCATACTTTTGATATTATATCACTATAAAGTTAAATAGTTTCCTCTAAAATTTCTATTTCAAATGGTTCAGCGGAAACTCTAGTAACTGTAATAATAGAGTTCTTATATTTTATAGATTTTGAATAGAAATATTGTTTATCAAAAAATTTAATGTTGTTAAAAGGTAAAGAAGGAACTTTATCCATAGAAGATTTCATTCCTAAACCCATACACTTTAAAAGTGATTCTTTATTAGTCCAAATCATGAAGAATGTCTCATCATCATGAATTAAATTCTTTTCATCTTTAGAAGAGATAAATTCTTTAAAATCAATATCTACTGGTCTAATTACTTCTAGATCCACTCCCACATCTTTATTAGAAGTTGCTAAACAAACTATGCCTTTAGAGTGAGAGATATTAAAGTGTTTACCTTTCGATAAAGGTTTACCTCTACTAGAAATAGTGCATTTACCAATATATTTATTTCTCAATATATTCGCGACCGCTCTTTCTTTTTTGTTCTCTGTTCTTAAATATTTTAAAGAATCAGCTTCATCTTTTTCAGATAGCAAAGGATTATTTAAAAGATCATCAAGCTTATATGGCTTGGAGTCCACAATTCTAAGTAATACTTTTTCCATAAATAAATGATAATCCAAATAATATTTTAGTTCAATTAATTGACTAAAAAATATATGATAATCTCCATGAAATATTTTCTAGCAGTCTATAAAGGTATCTTAGCGGGTCTAGCTATTGGATTAGGTGGATTCTTATTTACTCTTATGACTTATGCCTTACCAAATGAGTTAGGGAAAATCTTAGGAGCGTTGCTCTTCCCTATTGGATTAAGTATTGTTTGTGTATGTAAACTTTTCTTATTCACCGGAAAGATTGGTTTAGTATTCGAGTCAAAACAAAGCAAAGACTTTTATATCAATCTCCCACTTATGTACATCGGTAACATTATAGGCTCATTAATCTTAGGTTATATTTGCTATGCAATATTTAGAAGCACTGACTTGTTCTCTAGAATCAGTGCGATTGCCATAAATAAAACCAACTTAGACACTGGATATGAATATTATCTAATGTTAATTGTTAAGTCATTAATCACTGGATTATGTGTCTATCTAGCAGTGAAATCCTATGGACTTATTAAAAATAAGATCATTGGTGTTTTCCTAATCTTTGTCTTTATCTTTATTTTCGTTTATATAGGTGGAGATCACTGTGTCGCTAATATGTATTATTTTAGTTTTGCTAACTCTTGGACGGGCTACGCTTTCTTAAATATCGTTTTAGCAACAATCTGTAACTCTATCGGCACTATCCCAGGAGTGTTACTATTTAAAGCATTCAAAAAATAGGTTTTTGCTACATTAGAAAATATTCAGGGTAACACCTGTTTTTATTTATAAAGATTGCATTATGATAAAGTTATGATAAAATTATGATAGAAAAAGAGGAAATAGATATGATGGATATTAGACCAGTGTCAGACTTAAGAAACAATTATCCTGAAATTGAAAAAGCAGTTCAAGCAAATGGGCATGTTTTCTTAACAAAGAATGGTTACGGAAGTATGGTTGTAATCTCAATTGAAGAATATTCAAGACTAGTCAATAATGTCGAATTGGCATTAGATGAAGCTGACGAAGCGGCAAAAAGTAGCTCCAAAAGACTAAGCCATAGTGATGTATTCTCACATTTTAAAAAATAATATGAAAGAAACAGTAATAAGATATTTGCCATTATTTTTAGATGATTTGACTGGAGCTGTATCATATATTCGCGATACTTTGCAAAACGATAAGTCTGCTGATGACTTAGTTAACACTGTTGAAGAAGCAATTATCAATAGAAGTAATAACCCAACAGCTTTCGAACAGTATCATTCATCAAAAGAGCGTGAATATCCTTATTATCGAATCTACGTGAAAAATTTCATTGTGTATTATGTAGTTATTCCAGATGAGCCACAAATAATGGAAATTAGAAGATTTCTATATAATAGAAGAAATCAAATTGCGTTTTTGTAAAACTTGAA
>DDQE01000002.1 GCA_002342545.1 Caryophanales bacterium UBA2450 | reverse complement strand
TCTTAAAATTTTAATTTCCTAGAGTTTTGGAGATGACTATTTTATTTAAGCTTTTAATTAATTATTTTGCTAACTTCATCTAATGCACTTTTTTGGTGCTGATAGACATCTATTATTTTTTCTATTAATTCTGGTGTAAAGAAGTTACTTTTAGAAAATATATTTCTAATTTCTTCTTCAAATCCATCTAATTTAGTTGGATCATACCACGAATAGTCCCAACTAGATTCTAAAAAACTAAATAAGAAATAAATAATAAAATAACTACCTTTATTAAGTTTTGTTATAAATTCTTTTCCAGTTTTGCTGGTGCCAAACGCTCCCGCTAAATCATGTATTGGAGCGGGCTTTAATTTACCAGTTTTCATGTTACGAATAACGCAGATATTGTCAAAATGTAAATCGGAGATAAAACATAATGATCTTAGGCAAAATATTTTCACAAATAAATCATAGAGTTCAGGCATTCCAAATTCAGAAACCATTTTAAAGAATTCTCTATTTTTCTCTTTATTATTATTCCTGCCTAAAAAAAGCTGATATAAGTCGTTAGGAAGAACTACACTAAGAGGCACTAACTCTTCATCTATCCCTATTAAAGGTTTACAAATAGAGCCGTATTTATCATTAACTTTCACTAAATCATATTTGAGTACTTCATCCTCTTTTAAGATGCGTGAGGCGAGTCTAGAAGCTAATACTTCTCCTAAAGAGTCTTCGTATTGATCTTTGACTATTCCTAATTTAATTAATTTAGGTCCGTTATCGTAGACCCATCCTTTAACTGCCCAGCCTTGAGTGACAATATCAGGGACATTTAAATCACACTTACTAAGCTCTTCGTATTTACCGTTAAGTACCGCTCTAGCAAAGCTATCATCCCATTTATTAGAGAAGAAATTAATATTGTCATATTTTAAATCTTCTCCAGCTCTTTTAAACCAATAATGGTTACTTAAAGATAACCCATGTCCTTTAAAGGCTAATTCAAAGGAATCTTTAACACCGGTATTTTTGATAATTAAATCGTAATCCCAACGGTTCTCACTTATCTTTCTAGAATTAAAAAACCTTAGTAATCTCATATCATTATTATCATTGCCTTTTGATACACAATAAGGGGCTAAATCAAAATGTTCTAATTCTTTTATAATTCTAATTTTTGGTCTATTAACGTAATCTACAACAAAAGAAAGAACTTCATAGTCCTTATACATTAAAGTTAATGTTTCTTGATTAAGCATGTATTTATATTAATACATATGTCGCCACAGATGTGCCACAAGATTGCTTAAATATTTTAAAGTTCATTATTTAATTTTATTCTTTTTGTGCTTTCTTAAAATTAGCACTAGACCTGCTACTAAAGCAACACCGGCCACACTAGAAACAATAACCACAACATAGATATACGTTTTGCTCTCTGGAGTTGGGATTGGGGCAGGAATAGGGGTTTTAGAAATTTCAATAGTTTGATCTTTATAATCTAGTCTTAATGTGTATATACCCTTGCTCTTACAATCAAACCCTTTGTTTGTTCCATTATCCCAATATTCTAAATCAGTATCAGAAACACTATCATCGAGAGTGATTTTAGATTCATTAATATTATCAAAATATCTTTCTAATCTAATTAGATCATTTTCTTTCAATTCAACTTCGACACTATATTCAGTGTGATGAAGGCTATTCTCTTTAACTGTAGTTAAATATACATCCTCACTACTCCAAGTTGATTCATCTGGAAGATATATTTGGTGAACCATACTTGGCACTCTATTTAATCCATAGTTATCATTTTCCAAAATAATATTTATAACGCTCAAATTATTTGAATTCGTAAATTCAATATTATTTGTCTTATTTAATACTGGAGATACAGTCCAACCATGATTAACATAATGCTCTCCTTTAGGATCAAGTTCCCAATTTTCTTTAGAAAAATCAACATTATATCTATATACCATAATATAAAGTGCATTAAATTCTAATTTAAATGGTAATTCAATAAACGTGCTAGGAGCATTAATTGTCACTAAATCAGTCCACACACTATGCGAATCATCATCAGATATATAAGCGGCAACTTTATAACTTTCACTACCTCCGCCCCAACAGTTATTAGGGTCAACAGTAATTTTGCTTTCAATTATTTCTGCTTTAGCTGGTAAAACAGTACTGTTTTTAAAGCCTGCTAAGGACACTAAACCTAATAATAATGATAAACCTGTTACAAACGCTAAACTCTTTTTATTCATTTTTTAATCCTCTAATTAGTGTATTTTCTTGTTTGAATCATCACTTACATAGAATATGTTATCACAACCTCTGTCACAAAAATGCCACAAAATAAAGATAGAATTTAAAAGAAATAACCTTTGCGTTAATTTAACAAAAACCTCTAATCAATTGCGAGTGGAGGTTTTATTTTACTTTTGTTATTTTTTGACGGTAACTTTTATATACTTCTTTGATATCCGTTAGATGGAGATTATGGGTTTTTATAAATTCTAAAAATTTAGTTTCTAAAGAAGTATCACCTACTTCATTTAGTTCGTGGAAGTCTCCTCCATAAACAACTTTTAAAGAAGTTTTGCTAACTTCGTCCCAAAAGTAACTAGCAGGATAGCCAATAACGTGATATTTTTCTCGTTTTTGTTGCCTGATAAATCCGTGGATATTTACTTCTAGAGGGATATCGTATTCTATAGCAGTATCGATAATCTCCTTTGTAAGTCTTTTAAGCTGAGGGGTAACCTCTTTAGCGCTGATAAACATCAAGTCAGGATGAGCAACATACATAAATAATCCAGTTTTAATCCCTTTTATAAGATCGAACGCGTATCTATCAAGATCCTCGTCAGTGTCTTCCGCGTGATTCTTTACGTATTTAACAAACTGTTTATTCTCATCAAACCCATTATGTTGACCAAGAATTAGATATTCTACTTTGCTATCAACTAGTAAACTTCTATAGTAATCAACAAACACATCCGCGTATTCACATTCAAAACCCAGGTGCATCTCAATTTCATCTTTATGTTTATTTTTAGAAACATTGAATGCATCTATATATTCATCTAATAAAGAATAATCTCCTCTTATTCGAGGTTCAAATATTCCAGGAAGAAAAACATGGTCACTAACACCAAAAATACGGTAATGGTTTTTTATAGCTAAAAGAACATAATCTTCTATATCTCCTTCTGCGTGACCACATCGATATGTATGAGAATGAAACGTATAATCAATATTCATGGCTCTATTGTAGTAAAATCTATTTAAAAAGTGGAGATACTTTTATTCTTTTTAGAAAATCGAGTAGAGAGTTTTTGCTCCCTCTCACACCACCTAGCATACGGTCTTCCGTACTAGGCGGTTTAAATAAACATTCTATGCTACTATCGATTTGAGATAGTATTCTAAGGGGTCGATTAAACCTCTTTTCTT
>DDQE01000001.1 GCA_002342545.1 Caryophanales bacterium UBA2450 | reverse complement strand
GGGGCTGTTGAAAAACCTAAAAGGTGAATAACAGCTCCTTTTATTTTGTCTTATTAACCTTCAAATATCATATTCTATTAAAATCAACAATGAAACATTGTTGAAAAACCTATTTAGTTTCGTATTGTGCTTTGTTTATCTTAATTCCTTTTTTAGCAAGTCTTTTCCAACTAGGCTTTTTAAATTGTTCTGGTTCTAAATCATTTGGTGCATTCCAGTATTTGTTAAGTTTGCCTGTTTCATAGAACCTTATGAGTTTTGCAATATTTAATCCAAGCGCGGTTAGCATAATTTCTGTTGTTACTTTTTCTATTCCTCTTCTTCTAACTCTTGTATATCCATAGTTTTGTTTAATAATTCCAAAATCACCTTCAACCTGGATAGAGCGGTTTACTCTTAATTCAATTCCTTTTGGTAAACATAGATTATCTTGAGATTGATATTTATATCTCTCTAACTTTTTCACAACTTCAAATATCTTAAAATCCTCATCCCACCTTCTCATATAACGTTTACAAAATGGCATCCAATTACAGTTATTACATCCTTCAACTTTATAAAATACAGATTCCTTCTTCCTATGATGACGGTTTTCTAAAATAACTTCTTCACCAATTAATCCGTTTAAACAAACTATTTTGTCGTTATTTAATAAATGATAACAATCTGGATTAGAAGCTGATTTATTTCCTTCAAATGATTGGTGTTTAACATAATTACCAATGTGGTGTTTATCTAAATATGAATAATTATCTAGTGACCCATATCCTGCATCAGCACATTCATTTAGTGGAAAGCATTGATATAATCGATAAAATTGTTCATTTATCGGTATGAAATCATTAATATCAGTTCTAGAATTAGATACATAATACGCGAAGATAAATCCACGAATTACTAGTTGCTGAACGTTATAAGCAGCATGAAATTCATAACTGGATTTAGAATAATAATCTTCTTTTAATACCATTGCAGTAGCATCTTTATCTGTTTTATAAAATGACTTTCGATTATCTCCAATAATCTTATACATTTCTTCATAATCATTAATTTTGATAGATGCAGCAGTTAGGAATTTCTCTAAATCTTTATACTCTTTTGGCGTTAACTCATCTCTTTTATATTTTAGATTTATTAATGCATTTATAGCGGTGTCTATAGACATAAATTCTTCATGTTTAGGATTGGGCAATAACCCATATTTTTCAATAGCATCATTAATTTTAATCGACAACTTTCTATGCCTTTTAGTGGGTTTCCAAACAAATTTATATTTGTTAGCGTTAGCTTGGTATTTAGTTCCATCAATAAAAGCATCGGATTTAGATAAGACCAGACCAACATCTGTTGCTAGTTGTTTCATTATTAAAGAGAAGATTTTTTCTTCGTTAGGAACAATGACTTTATTAATGAATTTGCATATCGTGGTGAAATCAACCTGTATAAAATCCATTAAATATATGTATCTAAGATCATATTGAAAAGCATCTTCTAATTCTCTTAATGTAAACCTATCAAAAGCAAACCCATATACTATAGCTGCGAATAATCGATGATAATTGCAGTTAGGTCTTCCACCTACTTCAGTGTCGTTATTAACATACTTTTGAATCAAATCTCCAACACCTGAGTTTTCAAGCATTATTAAAAAATGATTTAATAATTCTTTTTGCTTAACTTTAAGTTCAAAAGGTATGAACAAATATTGCTTTTCAATGGTAAAATAAGACATATCAATACCTCCCTCGACAAGAGATATTGTAACAAAAGAGGTGATTTCTTGCGATTTCACCTCTTTTTCATAATAAAAGGAGCCGTCATTTACCTTTTAGGTTTTTCAACAGCTCCTTTTTATTTTTATACCTGAAAATGTTGATTTTTGTCAAAAAAAATACAGATTTTGACACTTCTCATTTTTACCCAATATTAAGCTCGAATGAAAAAGAGAACCTGTGATTACAGCCCTCGTATTATTCAAAAATAGATTAAAGCTTTTTAATTTCTTCTTTTATAAAGTCGATTATATTTTCTTTAGGTATTCTTTCTAGCTCTCTACATATATCATCAGCTTTTTTGTCGTTGTTTTTACGCTCAATTAAGTAATCAACTGTCACGTTAAATAGATCTGCTAACTGAATGAGTTGATTGATTTTTGGCTCGTAAATCCCATTTTCCCAATTCAGTATTGTCTGACCAGAAACACCAAGTTTATTGGCTATTTCATTCTGAGTTAGACCACTCTTATTTCGAAGTTCTCTTAATCTCATTTATCTATACCTCATAATCCAATAATCAAAGAAACCTTGATTTGAATATAGATAAATCAAGTTAAACTTTGTAGAATATAGGGTGAATTCAAGGAAACCTTGATTTTATTCTCTACGAGGTTAAGCTATGACTGATTTTGATGTTGAACAGCTAATAAAGCAAATTAAAGAATTGGAAGCAGAACTAAAAGCTGCAAAAAAATATGGTTTGGTTTGGGATAAAGAAAACACTAAAGAAGATGTTGTTTTGCTGTGTGAAAAATATATACCAACCCTGTCTCCAGTTAAAGAGCTCAACATTAAAAACAAAGGTATTTCTCACTGCTTGATTGAAGGAGATAATTTTCATTCTTTGACCTGTTTAAATTACATCCTTCAAGATTCATTTGATTTAATTTATATCGATCCGCCATATAATACTGGGAGCGAAGATTTTCTTTATAACGACAATTACATAAATAGTGATGATACCTTTTTGCATAGTAAATGGTTAAATTTCATGCAAAAAAGACTGTCTTTAGCTAGGAATCTTTTGAAACAAGATGGAGTGATTTTTATATCTATTGATGATAACGAACAAGCAAACTTAAAAATACTTTGTGACCAAGTTTTTGGACCTCAAAATTTTGTTAATTGTGTTGTCGTAAAAATGTCTGAAATGTCTGGAGTTAAAATGTCTCACGTTGAGAAAAAACTTCCTAAGTTAAAAGAGTACTGCTTGGTTTATTCAAAAAATAGGTTCTTTTATTCTATGAATCCAATCAAAAATAACCGATTAGATAATTTAGATGACTTTGCGAAATATGCAAAGTATTACAGCAAAATAATAGTTGATAAAAACAAACCTGTTGAAGAGTGGGAAATAGTTCCTTTGGACAAATACCTGAAAAAAATCGGAAAGACCGATTTAAGCGATAAAGAAATATTAAAGTTTAAACTAGATAATGCAGAAAGAATGGTTTATAGAACCAACAACAAGAGCTTTGAAAAAATACAATGCGATAAACCGGTTCAGAAGATTATAAGCGCTACTGGCATTGAATATATTTGGTGGGAAGGTAAACAAATGCTGTTCCTTTCTGACTACACGACAACTTTTGAAGGAGATCTTTGGACCGACATTAGTACAATCAATTTAAACAAAGAAGGTGGAGTAGATTATCAGAATGGGAAAAAGCCACTAAAATTATTATCTAAAATCATATCAACTGTAAAAAACAAAGATGCTTTATGCTTGGACTTTTTTGCTGGTTCAGGGTCTTTTGGTGAAGCTGTTTTAATGGCAAACCAAGAAGATGGTGGGAATAGGCGCTTTATTTTATGTCAATCTGCTGAAGACAATGATATTGCCAAGACAATAACATATCCAAGGCTTAAGACAGTGATAACAGGTACTAAAAAGGATGGTTCCAAATATAGCGACGGTGTACCAGCAAGCTTGTTTTATTACAAAACCGACTTTATAAAAAACGAAGCGAATACCGAACAGGCAAAATACAATTTGGTCGAAAAAGTCGATGCTCTGCTTTGTATAGCAGAAAACATTTTTGAAGAGATAGAGAGAAATGATTATTCTTCTCATTTTGTTAATGGAAACGATAGACATTTGTTCATTTATAACGACTATTACAATGCTCAAAAGTTTGAGGAATTCAAGGGCAGGGTTTTGTCCACTAAAGGCGAAAAAATAGTTTATGTTTATTCGAGCGACAACAATATAGATGAAACTCTCATTGACAGCGAGGATGTTGTTGTGAAACCAATTCCTTCCAAAATTTATGAGATTTATAGAGAGATTGTTGAAGACATCAAGAGGGACGAATAATTATGATTTATACACTTAAGAATTATCAACGTGATGCGGTAGATGAATTAAAAGGCTACATTGAATTAGGCTTCCGATCCAAAAACAGAAAAGAAGTGGTGTTTAAAGCTCCTACTGGCAGTGGTAAAACTTTCATGGCGGCTTCTTTGTTTGAAGAACTTGCTGGAGAACATGGAGATATAAACTTTTGCATTTTATGGGCATGTCCAGGTAAAGGCGAATTACACAAACAATCACATGATGCAGTTAAAACATATTTAGGAGGTAATCCTGTTTGCTCTTTGCTTGAAGAAGATTTCTTTGGAAGTAGAAAATTTATTAAAAATAAAGAAATAGTTTTCATTAACTGGGAAAAACTAATTCAAAAAGATAAAGGAACTGGCTCTTGGGCAAACAATTTAATGAAAGAACAAGAAGGCATGAATTTCATTGACGTCATTGATCAAACCAAGAAAAATGGCACCAAAGTTGTTTTAGTCGTTGATGAATCTCATGTTGGATCTTCAGCAAAAACTAGAATCCAAGAATTTATAAATACAATTATTATTCCTAATATACTTTTGGAAATGTCGGCAACACCTTTAAATGACCATATTGATGTAGAAGTTAATCCTGAGGATGTCATTAAAGAAGGCATGATTAAGGAAGATGTCATTGTTAATGAAGGCATCAAAAAAGACGATAAAAGTTTGGCAGAAAAGGATAGCGAATTATTAATTCTAGAAAAAGGTTTTGAAAAACGTGAAGAAATTGTTAAAAAATATGCTGAGTTAAATATAAATGTTAATCCATTAGTGCTTATCCAAATTCCAAATGTGGACGAAGGTGAGGCAAAAAAGCTAGTTATTAAAGACTTTCTAAGAGATAAAGGAATAACTGAAACTAATGGCAGATTGAAGTTGTGGTGTGACAACCATGATCCATTTGACAAAAAAGAAATTAGAAAAAACAACGATATAACCGAATACCTAATTTTCAAAACTGCAGTTGCTACTGGATGGGATTGTCCTAGAGCGCATATTTTAGTTAAATTCCGTGAAGGTAAATCTGAAACATTTGAGACTCAGACTATTGGACGTATTTTAAGAACTGCAGAAGCTAAGTCTTATGATGACGCTTTGCTTGATAATGCTTATATTTTTACTAACATTTGGACTTTTGAAACAAAACAAGATACTTATAATCCAAACAAGATTAAAACAGAATGGACCAAGATGAGAGATGGCTATACTCAATTAAGAGTGTGGGCTCAAACAAAACTCAAATCATTCTATAGATCTAGACAAGAGGACTATAACTCTGCTGACTCTAGATTTGGTGAATATTTATTCAAATCATTTATGAAAAGAATGAGCCTTACTGAAGAAGACAGAAAAAATGTTTTATTCGATGACCCAGAAAGATTAGAAGATGCTGGTCTTAAATTAGAGACCAATACTGGTGATATTGTTCTAGAAGAAACAAATTTAGGCATGCAAAACATTGCGGAAGAAAGAACAATTACAGGTAATGCTGTTGATGTTCAAATGTCCGAAAATGACGTTCAAGCCCAATATAACGCAATTATTAAAGACAATTTAAATGGCCTGGCCTATGTCAGATCTAAATCTCCAATTAACACCGCAATTATGGATGTGCTTAGCACATTTATAAAAGGATTCACCAGAAGCGAAAAAGTTAAGAGATATATGCAAATAGTGGTCAATAATAGAGACTTGTTTGCCGAAGTTATTTCTGAAGCTACAGCTGAATTTAGGCAAATGCTTTCTATTAACGCTGGTAAAAAAGGTGTCAGATATGACTTTAAGATTGAGGAAAGCCGTGCTTATTCATCTGAAACACATACAACTCTATTAGGAATAAAATCTCTCTACAACCCTCTGTTTGTTTTAAAGAACGCAAGCGGACAAGTGAACTATTTAGAAAAGAACTTCCTTCAATATCTTGATACACAAAACGCAGTAGAGTGGTACTGGGAAAATGGAAGTGAATTAATGAGAATTAACTTCGGTATTTCCTATAACAACGGAATGAATACATTCCAACCAGACTTCATTATTAAATTCAAAGACGGAAGCGTTGGCATCTTTGATACCAAACCTAATGATGAAACAAATCTTATAGACACAACCGTTAAGAATGAAGCTCTCCGTGATTATCTCTATGACATTAATCAAAATCGTGGTTATGATCCAAAAGTAGTCGGTGGCATTGTCTGCCAATCAGGCACTCAATTCTATCTTTTTGAAGGAAGAGATTATCACGATTACAACTCTAATCACGATGGTTGGGTAAATTTTAATGAATTCCTCCGCAAAATCGAAGATGCATACGATATTGAGAAGGCACTTAAAAAGCTAAAATAATAATTTTATAACAGTGGTGTAGCGCCTGTTCTGGTAAGTGTAGCACCTGTTCGGTTTGTATCATTATTGGAAATCCTCACCACATTTACTTATAATACATAGTCTTATAAATATAATTGGATTGATGTAACATCAACCCTTTTTTCTTTTTGTGACACTATTGTGACAACAATTTGATATTATATAATCAGTTTAAAGGAGTTTATTTTTATGAAAAGACGTAGAGTAATGTTATCTTTCATGATGTTGTCATCAATGGCGTTAGTGAGTTGTGGTTCTTCTCCTAGTGATCCTCCTGTTCAAGTCATCACTTTAAAAGAGATTATTGTTATTCCCCCAACTAAGCTTGAATATCGCCCTAAAGAAAGTCTTGATTTAACTGGTATGGTTGTTAAAGCAGTCTTTAGCGATGGTTCTACTCAAGCACTTAAAGAAAGCGAATATCAAGTGAGCGGATTCTCAAGTCAAACTCCTGGTAAATGTGCTGTTACTGTTTCCTATACTAAAGACAATATTAGTAAAAGCGACTCTTTTGAAGTAACAATATTAGAAGAAGAATATCGCCCAATTACCTTATATCAAAGCGACTCTAAAGTGTATTTTGTGTCTATCGAAGAAAAACAAACTTTTCTTTTGATGACTTATCATCACAAAGATTTTGGTGACGCCCCATTTATTGATTTCGAACAAATATTAGTTCCGTATTTCTCCGCTGTGGAATATTCTCGATCTTTTGAAAAAGTTAGTGATGGTGTTTATAAATTAACACGTCCATCTGGAGATAAAAATGGTTCGATTGTTTTTGATACTAAAAAGCAAGAAATTACTATTACAAATGCTGCGGGTATATATACCGATGTCTTTGGTATAAATAACGGATATGGTGATTTCGGTCGTGGAGCAAAATTACTTAGAGGCTCTAAAAAAACAAGAATTATTAAAGAAGGTACGCCTCGAATTATTAAATTAGCAAATTATGGCTACCGCATTGAATCTCAAGATGAAAGATTATATGTTCCAGCTTCGTTAGTAAGTGGATTGCTCTTTGCTCCTGCAGTTACTGGATTTACTTATAACGGACACGATTATTTTGTAAGACAATCTCTAGATAACGTGGATATCTCTTCTCTAGCTTTTTCAAGTGATAAAGGCTTTGCCTTAGTCTCTGCTGGAGGGTCAGTTAAACAAGCCTATAAAGCGGTTCCAGTACAAAGTGAATCTGAAGCTTATCGATATTTAGGCAAAAACAATGCAGGTAGTAGTAACGTTGAAATTGATTTTGTCTTAAATAAAGATGGCACAGGTAGTGCTTTATCTAGAGAAAGTTCACCTCTTAAGGCTGTCGATTTCTCAATCAATTGGAGCGAAGACGGAAATATTATTTCTATGGATCTCGTTAAAATGTTGATGGGTGAACCAGCAGGTGATACTCGTCATATTAAAATTAGAAAAGACGATTCATCTTATTATGGACAAGAATCCCGAAGCGCCTCTATGGCGCTAGATAATTATCGCGGACTCTGTTTTGATCTTGATTTAAATTTTGGATTAAAGAGTTTTAAAGAGATTGCTTCTTTTGATGAATATTTCACTTCAAAAGGTAGAAAAGAGGCTTTATTATCTACCAATCCAGAAACCTATCAAGATGCGATGGCAAAAGTGATTTACACTGATTTTGATGAGATGCATTCTGTCGGACTTGATCAATCTTATTATGGAGACTTCAATGATGGAACATATTTCTCTGGCAAAGCTAATGATTCTGATGGTCATGTTGGATATTATGGACAAAGAAATAGGAAATTTTTAGATGAGATAAGAAGGCTCACGGATTTATATAATCAAGAAGGAAATAAAAGAGAAAGCTATGAAGTATATAATGATTTAGCGGTTCTTAAATTTGATAATTTCTATTATAAAAATGATTTAGCGTATAACAATAGTGTTTATATGACTGATAGTTATGAAAAGGCCCAGCAAGAATATTTTAAAGCTTGGACCAATCAAGACACTTATAAAGCTATCGCGATTGCTTTTAACGACATCGTAAAGAATGGCTCTATTAAAAATATTGTCTTTGATGTCAGCTTAAATACTGGCGGACAAGTAGCAGTAATGCCACTTCTAACTGCTTTTTATAACCGTGATCCTAACCTAATTATTCAAAACAATATTGATGGTTCAATTATTGATTTGCATTATGAAGCAGATCTTAATGGAGACGGGGAATATGCTACAGAGGACGACTCTTTTGAAGGAAAGAAGAATTTCTATTTCTTAACAGGTGGGGTTTCATTCTCTTGCGGAAACGCTTTCCCAACGATGGCGAAAAATTCTAAAAAAGCAAAAATCATTGGTGAACTTTCTGCTGGTGGAAGTTGTATGGTTGATGCTTTTACTACGTTTGATGGATTAACATTTAATACCTCATCCCCATATCAATTTATGTTAGATAAAGGCAAAGGTACTTATGTTTATAATGAAAATGGTGTTCCTCTAGATTATGCTTACGCTCTTGAAAATGCTTATAACATGGGGAAACTCGCGACCTTTATTAATGAATTAAATTCGTAAAATAATATTATTTAGTGCTCTTTCAAATCTAGAGTGGAACAATTTATTTCATTCCACCTTAGAATTGCTAGAGCCTTTTTTGTTTGAGCGGTCCTGTAACAATTATTCCACAACTTGTGGAAATATTTGAAGGCATTACTTTTTTGGCTGCGGTTATTTTAAATCTCCCACAACTTGTGGGAAAATCTTTTTATACTTTGTATAAAACTTTTCCGCATATCTTAGATTTTGATGATTAAATCCTTTGGCATTAAGAATAGCCTTTTTAAGTTCAATGTTGCCACGGCGTAGAAGCAGTTACTTCTAGCGGTCTAAATCTCATTCCAAGAGCAGCAGGCGACGTAAAAGAAGTTATTAAATCTTACTTATATGGAAGTTTAGTGACTAACTACAACGCAGTTCACTATTGTAGTCATGAAGGACATCATAATTAACTACTATATATTTCGTAACATTATTAAAAAAGTGATAGTATTACTATCACTTATTTTTATATTGTCAGTCTTATAGAATGTCTATTTTTTTCTTGTTTTTGACACAATCTAATAAATAGAAATTTATGAGTGACTGGTAAGGAATAGATGTTTTTTCTGACATTTCCTTAAAGTATTCTAAAACTTCTTCGCTAATATTAATCGTTATTTGTTTCTTTAAGATCTTAGCGTAGGGATTTTTCTTTCCTTTTGAGAAATCATATTCACTTTTCATTTTTTAGATACTCTTTTCTTTCATTTTTGGTGGCTTTTCTAGCTGAAACAATTCTAATTATAGATTCGTTTTGACGATAACAATGACATACTACTAACAAATTGTATTTGTAAGAAAATCCAATCATTATAAATCTTTCTTCGTTATCACTATGTGCTTCATCACTAATTATTAATGCCTCGTCATCATAGAACACAGTACTGGCTTCTTCAAAGCTTATCCCGTGCTTCTTTATGTTTAGTTTGTTTTTGTTTTCATCCCATTCAAATTTTAACATAAATATTTAATAATTACATCATAATTATAGACGAACTATTTAAACCTCCTTTCTTTACGTAATTATGTGTTTTAAAGAAGAAAAAAACCATCCAACTCCAAAACACCTTTTGTAGCTAACTGCTGACATCCCTATCAACCATAGCTACTGGTGTTTCATCCTTCGTTGGATGGCCTCTGATTCAAATAATTATATTTGTGTGGAGCGTGGATAATAATGTGTGAGCATTCATTGTTTTCTACTCCACTAACACATTAAGTTATCTTCTGGGCGATGCTTTCCACAATGCAAGATCCTAACACGTCCAATCTTGCAGTCTCTATTAGGGTGTTCTAGCGTGTACCTGCGTATGGTCGACTTTGCTTATAGCTAGTTCATAGCGCCGATAGTCTGCTAATAGATACATTTTTATAATAACATTTACTATAATTATTCTCAATTTAATTTATTAATAAATTATTATATTAAATAACATTTGAACATAGAGCGCTACAAAGAATTTGGGTCACAGGTTGTGACCTAATTTTATTTATTAATAAATTATTGTATTTAAATGATATTTGAATATATGATGCTCCACGGAATTTGGATAACAGGTTGTGACCTAATTTCATTTTCAAAGCAAAAATTAGATTCTAGCAATCTTGAGCTACATACAATTGTTTTTTAAAAAATGTTTAAGAGGATTGATAGATAACATCGCACTAGCCTTTTTTATTTCTTTATTATTACTTTAGTATTAGAATAGTTGAGAATATGAAATATCTTGTTATTATCTCTACTTTATTTGTGATTGGCTCTATAATTGGTTGGGTTATTGAATTATTCTTTAGAAGATTTGTATCGCAACACAAATGGATGAATCCTGGTTTTTTAATGGGGCCATATTTACCGATTTATGGCTTTGGAGTCATTGTCCTATATGCGGTTAGTAATATTCCTTTTGGAATTTCTAATCACGCGGTTGATATTGTTGTTCGTATTTTAATTATTGGAGTAGGAATGACAGTTGTGGAATTTTTAGCTGGATTAATATTTATTAAAGGCTTAAAAGTTAAGCTTTGGGATTATAGCAACCGTAAAGGAAATATTATGGGGATTATTTGTCCTTCGTTTTCTTTGATTTGGTTAGCGGTTGGATCTTTATATTATTTCCTTATCAATCCGTTTTTAGTTAGCGGTATCTCTTGGATTAGTGAAAATCTTATTTATACATATTTTGTTGGGGCAGTAATTGGAGCAATGCTAGTGGACTTTGCCTATTCGATCCACTTAGCCACAAAAGCAAAATATTATAAAGAACTCGCTGGTTTAAGATTTGAAGATTTTAAAAAAGAGTTAAGAAATAAAATTAAACAACTTCGTAAAGACAAGGAAAGCGTTTAATTTAATTCTAAAATTAAATAATATCCTGTATTATTAATATAGGTTTTTTATGGCTAAATATGATTATTTAATTGTTGGTAGTGGCCTATATGGCTCTATATGCGCTTATGAATTACATAAACGCGGTTATAAAGTTTTAGTAATTGATAAAAGAAATCATGTAGGCGGTAATGTCTACACTAAAGAAGTAGAAGGTATAAACGTTCATGTTTATGGGGCGCATATTTTTCATACCTCAAATAAAGAAGTATGGGATTATATTAATCAATTCGCTGAATTTAATAATTTTATCAATTCCCCATTAGCGAGATATAAAAATGAGATTTATAATCTCCCATTTAATATGAATACTTTTTGTGAATTATGGAAAGACGTCAAAACTCCAGAAGAAGCAAGAAATAAGATTGAACAAGAAAAGAAATCATATCATATTGAAGAGCCTCATAATTTAGAAGAACAGGCAATTAACTTAGTGGGTCCAACAATTTATGAAAAATTAATTAAAGGATATACCGCTAAACAGTGGGGAAAAGATTGTAAAGATTTACCTGCCTTTATTATTAAACGTTTGCCAGTAAGATTTACTTTTGATAACAATTATTTTAATGATATTTATCAAGGTATCCCAATAGGAGGATATACAAATATCATCAACAAGATGCTTGAAGGGATTGAAGTGAGATTAAATACTGATTTTTTAAAGTCAAAAGAGGAATATTCTCAAATCGCTCATAACATTATTTATACTGGCACGATTGATTCCTATTTTGATTATAAGTTTGGAAATCTAGAATATCGCACAGTGAGATTAGAAACAGAAGTATTAGATACACCTAATTATCAAGGTGTAGCGGTAGTGAATTATACTGAACAAGAAATCCCATATACTCGAATCATTGAACATAAACATTTTGAATTTAATCTAGCAACTCCTAAAACTGTTATTTCTAAAGAATATCCCGCTAGTTGGAAATTAGGAGATGAGCCTTATTATCCAGTTAACGATCAAAGAAATACTGAATTATTACAGAAATATCTTTTAGAAGCTAAAAAATATCCAAATCTATATTTCGGGGGACGATTAGGTTTATACAAATATTTAGATATGGATAAAGTGATTTTAGAAGCACTTAACTTTATTGGAGGCTTACATGAATAAAAATGTTGTGGCGGTATGCGTTACTTTTAATCGTTTAGATAAATTAAAAAACACGATTAACGCTTTTGATAGTCAAACTGTTCCTATTACTGAACTCGTAGTAGTGGATAATGCCTCTACTGATTCTACTAAAGAATTTTTATCTTCTTGGGTTAAGCAAAAAGGTAATTATCGTAAAAAAGTAATTACTCTAGATAAAAATTATGGTGGCTCTGGTGGGTTTTACGCCGGAATGGAATATGCTGGCACTGTCAAAGATTGTGATTGGGTCTATTTAGGAGATGATGATGCCTATTTAGATTCTAAGGGCATTGAAATATTTCAAAACTTTGAAAAATTAGATGATCCAAAAACTGGACTAGTCGCGGGTAAAGTCTTAATGCGAGGAAATACAGCCTATGCGGCTAGAAGCAACTTTAATCGTAGCTTCATTCACATGCAAAAAGTTCCAAATACTGAATTAGATTATCAAAAGCCATATTTTGAAATTGATTCTTATACTTTTGTTGGTATCTTTATTAAAAAAGAATTGATGTTAAAGTGCGGCCTACCAGAAAAAGATTATTTTATTTGGTATGACGATACCGAATATTCTTTAAGAACATATGAAAAGAAAAGTGGATATAAATCTTATTTGGTCCCTTCTATTGTGATTGATCATGACTATGAATATACTCCAAATTTAAAATATATTTGGAAAGATTATTATGGCTTTAGGAACCATTTATATTTATTAAAGAAACATCTTCCTTATCGATATTATCTTGCTAAAAAAATCCAACTTAAATTATCCGCTAGAAAAGATAAGAAAAATGGCAATGGAGTTTATAAACTTAAGCTTGATGCGATTAAGGATGTTAAAAAAGGAAAGAAAGGAATTTCCGAAGTTTATTACCCTGGTAGAATCTTTGAACAATAATTAATAGCGCCCCAAAGTATAGGAATTTGAACGGGAATCCTTGGTTGTTCAACTGCAGAGATGAAAATGAGCCTTAATCAATAAGAACACCATCATCACCATATGTGAGTAAATATGTGGAAATAATATAAATATTAAGTGGTATAAATACCACTTTTTTGATATACTATATGTAAAGGATATAGATATGGGTAAGTTGAGGCATGGACGAACATGTGTTTTTAACATTAACTATCATATTGTTTGGTCTACTAAATATCGAAGGAAAGTATTAAACACTGATATTGAGAGAAGATTAAAAGAAATATTAATTGATGTTGGTAAACAAAAAGGATTTGAAATCGCTGAAATTGAAGTAATAACAAAAGACCATGTTCATGTATTTGTCTCTGCTATACCGAAAATATCAATCTCTTATATCGCTAAGATGATGAAAGGAATATCTGGAAGATTGTTATTAAAAAAATTTCCTGAAATATCTAAAGAGTTATGGAATGGAGAATTATGGAATCCTTCATATTATGTAGAAACGATTGGATCAGTATCAGAAGAAGCAATTAGGGAATATATTCAAAA
>DDQE01000004.1 GCA_002342545.1 Caryophanales bacterium UBA2450 | reverse complement strand
TTTTATATATATTTATTTCTTTATTTTTATAATTTTTAGTAGCAAATAAATATTCTATATATATATTATTATTTTCATATTTCCAATTACCTGAAAAAAAACTACATATTTCTTTATCATTATTTATATATGAACTATTTTTATAAAAATTTCTTACAAATTCCCATGATTCAAATACAAGGGGATCTTCATCATACATTTCTAAATTATTATATCCATTATTTTCTTCGGTCTTACAAAATAAAGTTAATATAAAAATAATTAAAATATTTTTTATTAAGAAAATTAGTAGCTAAAGAAAAAATATAAACAAAAATATAGTTAAGTAGGTTATATCTTAAAGGAAAAATATCCGCTAAAAAAATAGTTCAAAACACTCAAAGTCCTCACTACTTTTTAAAAATCTAATTTTTATGTTGATTAGTTTAAGCAAATCCTTTATATTATTCACTGCATGTAATGCAGCACATTAATACTGCTCGACTGATGTTTGATATTCAAACAAAGTAACCAAAGCTATGCGGTGAAATGCCAGTTCAAACACCCGGAGCAAGGAATTAATGCCTCAATTTATTTGCAAATAATAAAGAAAGGAAGGAAGTCACATGAGATACACTGGATCAGACTGGAAACAAAGTCGTAGATTAGGATTCTCCACTCTTGAAACTGGTAAAGAACTCCAAAAAAGACCTTATGGTCCTGGACAACACGGTGCTTCAAGAAAGAAGAAACCATCTGAATACGGCAAACAATTAGTCGAAAAACAAAAGTTAAGACAGATGTATGGTGTTAATGAAAGACAATTCCGTAGATTATTCATGCTCGCACTTAAGAGCAAAGAAGTTACTGGTTTTGCCTTCATGAAGCTCTTAGAATCTAGATTAGACAATCTCGTCTATCGTATGGGATTTGCCCGTACTAGAAGAGGCGCTAGACAACTCGTGAATCACGGCCACATCGAAGTTAACGGCAAGAAAGTTGATGTCCCAAGCTATTTATGTTCCTTAAATGACGTTATCGCTCTTAGAGAAAACGCCAAAGAAATGAAAGTAGTTAAAGAATCACTTGCTTCTATCGCTACTAAAGTCGGCTGGGTGGAAGTTGATGAAGAAAAACTCTCTGGTAAATACATTCGTGAACCAGAAAGAAACGAATTAACTCAACAAATCACTGAATCACAAATCGTTGAATACTACAACCGTAAGCTCTAATCTAAAAACTTGCTTACAAAGACTCGTCAAATGGCGAGTCTTTTTTTATACATATCTAAAAATATTATGTTATAATTCTACATAGTAGATTGGAGCATAATTATGGGCATATATGAAGAGTTACAAGCGCGTGGATTAATCGCGCAAGTCACTGACGAACAAGAAATTAGAGAACTTCTTAATAAAGGACAAGCGAAATTTTATATTGGCTTTGATCCAACCGCTGATTCTTTACATGTTGGACACTTCATGGCCTTATGCTTAATGAAAAGACTCCAAGAAGCTGGTAATACCCCAATCGTCTTAGTAGGTGGAGGTACTGGTCACGTTGGTGACCCATCTGGAAGAAGCGATTTAAGACAAATGATGTCTAAAGAAACTATTGACCATAATGTCGAATGTTTCAAAAAGCAAATGTCTAGATTCATCGATTTCAATAAAGCTTTAGTTGTGAATAACGCTGACTGGTTACTTAAGCTCAACTACGTTGAACTCCTTAGAGATGTTGGTCCACACTTCTCTGTCAATAATATGTTAAGAGCAGAATGCTATAAGCAAAGAATGGAAAGAGGCTTATCTTTCTTAGAATTCAACTATATGATTATGCAAGCTTATGACTTCTATTATTTACATGAACACTATGGTTGCAATATGCAGTTTGGTGGCGATGACCAATGGTCTAATATGCTTGCGGGTACCGAATTAATTAGAAAGAAAACCGGAAAAGACGCTTATGCGATGACTATCACTCTCCTTCTTAATAGTGAAGGTAAGAAGATGGGCAAAACCGCATCAGGTGCTGTCTGGCTTGATCCAAATAAAACCACTCCATTTGAATTCTTCCAATATTGGAGAAATGTTGAAGACGCTGATGTTATGAAATGTTTCAAGCTTTTAACATTTGTCTCTTTAGATAAGATTAACGAAATGGAACATTGGGATGATTCTCGTATTAACGAGAAAAAAGAAATTCTTGCCTATGAACTCACTAAGTTAGTGCATGGGGAAGAAGAAGCTAATAAAGCACTTCAAGCCGCGAAAAACTTATTTGCGGGTGTTGGTGATGACTCCACTATGCCAAGCGTTGAACTAGAGCTTGATGACGAAGTTAATCTCCTCGACTTATTAGTGAAAGCAGAACTCGCTACTAGTAAAAGTGAAGCTCGTAGATTAGTAGAACAAGGCGGTATCTCAGTTGACGGAGAAAAGAAGACTAACCCTAATGAATTAATTAAGATTAGTGATTCTATAAAAATTAAAAAAGGAAAGAAAATCTTCCTTAAAGTAATAAAAAAATAAGACCCTAGAGGGTCTTTATTTTTAATATATTGGATATTTTACTTTTTGTAATCTATTAGATGGATAATTAGCTCTACCTTCTTTAGCTTGAGGCTTACCGTCAAGCATCACAAGATCTCCGGTAAAGCCACATGTCATATTATTTACAAAATAGGTACCAACTCCATATAAATCAACTGGTACACCAAGAGCTTTCCACTCTTTAATTTTTTCAGGTCCAAAAGAAGAAGAAACGATGATTTTAACATAGTTAAATCCTTCTTTATCTAACGCTTCTCTAAGAGCGAACACTAATTCTTTACACACTCCGTGAGGGTCAAATCCTGATGTATCTTTATCATCAAAATAATGGTCAATTAAAGACTTGGAAGTATCAATTCTTACTCCGTTTAAATCTTCTTTTAATGCGCGCGCTAAAATTAAAGAATCTTTAACTACATTATTGTTGTAATCGATTAAGGCTGTAACTTTTTCGTTTGGATAGGTTTTATGATATATTTGTGCAGCCTTTACGACATCTCCACCACATACTTGAATTAGAGCGTGTGGCATGGTGCCCATGCCGGATCCTCCCCACCACGCTCCTTGAGCGTCAGTAGAAACTCTATTAATCCCCGCTACGTAAGTGGCATAGCCGTCTCCTACTTGAGTATGATAATCATCTTGCCTATCAGCCATAGAAAATACAGGGGTATCTCCTGCCACTCTAAGCACTTCTCTTACATTAGTAGCGACACTACTTCTTCTAGCTAAAATGCCGTCGATGACACTTTCTAAAAAACCAAAGTTTTCATATTTACCAGTTACTTTTAAAACTGGTTCCATATTATTAATGATATCCCCATCATTAAGAGCTTCAATTTCTAACTCTTCTGGGTGAATCGCAAATTCGTGTAAGATAGCAATCGCTTCATCTACTCCACAAAGCATAGAGTCATCTCTTCTTTGAAACCACTGCATTGTAACTTTATGTCCAGGAACGTTTTCCTTAACAATACGATTACTTTTTAAAAAATAATTAGCCGCGTAAAATCCTTCGCCTAATTCCTTTTCAAATTTAAATGTTTTGTTGGTAAGTCGAGATATCTTACCTTGTTTTTTTAATTCTACTTCTAACATTTATTTGACCTCCGAGAGAAAGAAATCCATATTCTCTTTTATTTTTTCATCTATTTCAAATAATCTTTTATCGTTTTCATCTTTAATATATAAATCGTAATAGGAACAATATTGACCTTTAGAGATTTGATAATCTCTCATAAATGTTCCTGGCTCACAAAACACCATTAATTTGTTGTTATTAATTTTAGTGATATATCCTGAGCCGTGTTTATAATCTAATAGTTCTAAATTATATCTAGCTAAAATGCCGTTAATGACGTCAATTAATGGATTAGCAGGTAAATAAATAATTCCACTATATTTGATTTTCGCGTATTTAATGAAGTTTTTAAGTTTATAGCCTACTATTTCTTGCTCATGATATAAAATATCAACTTCACCTAATGACGTAGATTTATCTACCTTTTTATCAGAAAAAAGCACTAAGACAGTGTTATCTAATTCATGATTGTTATATAGCCCGTAATTTTTAATCATAACCCTAATACCGCTCGCTTAATACTGATGCCTTTTGTAATTGCTTTAGTTTGATATTCAGTCACTGCATCATCTTCATCTAAAGCATCATAATCATAAGTGACATTAATCTTTTTAAATCCAGCTTCACTAAACATCTCTAAAGAGAAATTAAATAAGTCTAAGTCATCAGTTTTAAATATTAATTGACCGTCATTTTTTAAAATACGTTTATATTCTTCTAAAAATGAGATACTTGTTAATCTTCTTTTGGAGTGTCTTTTTTTCGGCCAAGGATCAGAAAAATTAAGATAAATCTTATTGGCTGAATGATCTTTTAATAGACGAATAACTTCCGCACCATCCTTAAAAAGAAATTTCACATTATTTAATTCTTTTTCCACAATCTTTTTTAAAGTGATACCTGCACAAGTGACATTTTTCTCCACACCTAAATATAGACGATGAGGATATTTCTCCGCCATTTGGATAATAAAGTCACCTTTACCGCTTCCAATTTCTAAATAAAAATCATCTAATGAAGATAGTTCTTCATCAGTTAAAGAGTATTCTTGATGTTCTTCTAGATATGGAACGGTCCAAGCCTTAAATTTTGTGCGCATTTTATTTCTTTAAAACTTCTCCAAGTTCATATATCGCTCTAGCGTAGATACTCATTGCTTTAAATAAGTCTTCTTTTTTAGTCATTTCTCCTGGAGAATGCATCAAACTATCAAATCCAGGGAACTGCATTCCAAAGGCGACAACATTATCAGCGCATTTCGCGTAAGTTCCTCCACCAATAGCAAGAGGCTTACTTTTTAAATCACCTGTCTCTTCTTGATAAGCTTTTAATAAAGTTTTAATAAGTTCACTATCTTGAGGATAGAAAAGGACTGGATTATTTTCTCCTAACTTCACTTCAAACCCTTTATTTGCTTCTTTAATAGAAGCCACCAATTCTTTATAATCACAAGAATTGATATAACGGAAGTTAATAGTTAATTCAATAACACCATCTTTATAAGAAATTAAACCCATATTAGAGGAGTTATGACCCATTTCCTTATTTGTGGCACTACAGCCATATCCTTTGCCGTCTAATGGTTCATATAATTTCACAAGTCTAAGTAAAGACTCATTTTTAGAAAATTCTGCAATTGATTTAAGGGCCATCATTCCAGCGTTAACACCTTTTTCAGGAGTAGAGCCATGCGCTGCTTTTCCAAAGAAGGTCACAGTGGTTACATCATCAACCGTAAGAATTTCAGCTTCGTTACGATGGAAATGTTCCATAATGAATTTTAAGAAGTCTAAGTTAAGATCAACTTTAAGTTCACATTTATCGATAACTGCATTACTCGCAGTGCCACCTTTAATAGAAATTAATCCTGGCACTTCAACTTTTGCTTTAACAGTAAAATTAGTAATACCTTTTTCAGCGTAGATTAAAGGGAAATCGCTATCAGGAGAGAATCCTAAAGTAGGTTGCTTCTTTTTAAGAACTTTAAAGTAATGATACATACCTAGAGAACCACTTTCTTCGTTTCCTCCAACTAGAAATCTAATCTCATATCCCCCTAATAAGCCTTCATCTCTAAGAGCTTTTAATGCATAATATGAGGCAAGTAATGGTCCTTTATCATCAGATACGCCTCTACCATATAGAACGCCTTTTTTCTCCGTCATTTTAAATGGAGGGTCAATCCAACCATCACCAGCAGGAACAACATCCGCGTGAGCCATGATGGTTAAATTCTTATTTCCTCTTCCATATAAAATTTCCACTATTTTATTATCATAATTAGTCACTTCAAAGCCATCACTTCTAGCTAAATTTGTGATGTAATTTAAAGCGTCAGAAACACCCGCTCCAAAAGGGTTGGTTTCATTAACGGTGTTAGGGTCATAACTTGAATCAATAGAGACAAACTCTTCTAATGATTTTAGTAACTCTTTTTGATATTTCGATGTCAACTTATCGAATTTCGTCTTTTTCATTTTTCAACCTTCTTTTCTACATAAATTGAGAGTCCCTCTAAACAGAGATTCTCATCATAAATATATGGGGCTTTAATATCTTTTAAAACTTTTGGGGCATTACCTCCAGTAAAGATATGTAAGCACTTATATCCAATTTCATTTTCATATCGCTCAAGTAAACCGTTAATCATCTCAACATGCGCGTAATAAACACTGCTATTGATAACATCAATTGTGTTTCTAGATTCACTGAGCTTTTTCACTTCATCTAAATCAGTGTTAGGAAGTAATTCTGTTGCTTCATTTAATATACGTTTACTAATTCCCATACCAGGAAGAATAACGCAGCTATTAAAGACATTTTCTTTAGTAATTAATAAAATTTTTGTCGCTGTTCCCATATCCACAATTAATATAGGAGATTGATATTTATTTACCGCTCCCACTAAATCAAAATATAAATCTAATCCTAATTCATTTTTGTTATCGATTTTTATTTTTAAGTTAGAAAGATCGCTAACAGCAAATTCTAAGATGTCTAATTGATATTTTTTAATAAAATATGCACTTAATTGTTCGGTGATTTTAGGAGCCACACTACTAACATAAATTGATTCAATATTATCTTTAGATAATAAAGCATCTAATTTGTCTTCGCTTATTTCACTATTAAAGCATCTTCCTAAAAATAAGAAGTCACTATCTAAAGCACCAAACTTTGTGGCGGTATTTCCAATATCAATTAATAATTTCATTTAAATTGCGACGATATTAATAATCTTGTTTTTAACAACAATAACTTTCTTTATTTCTTTTCCTTCGGTGTGACGTTTAATTGCTTCTAATTCAAAAGCGAGTTTTTTCACAGTCTCATCATCTAAGTCTTTATTAACGTCTAAAGTCGCTCTAAGCTTACCGTTCACGCTCACTGCGATTTGAACATTACTTAAAACAATTTTTGATTCGTCAAAACTTGGCCAAGGTTCAAAATCAATTAAATCCTTATGGCCTAAGATTTGCCATAACTCTTCTCCTAGGTGAGGTGCAATACACGCTAAAGCCTTTAAGAATCCTTCTAAATAAGGAAGATAAATCTTCTCTGCTTTATAAAGTTCATTAGTAAAGACCATCATTTGACTAATGGCGGTGTTAAATCTAAGAGCTTCAAAGTCTTCAGTAATCTTTTTAATTGTGAAGTTATAAATATAATCAAGTTTACCGTCATTTTCATTAGTGAACTTTTTAGTGTTCTCTTCTTCAGTAAATAAACGGTACACTCTATCTAAATATCTTTTAGCCCCGTCTAAACCAGTATCACTCCACGGTAAAGAAGCTTCTAAAGGTCCCATAAACATTTCATAGAGTCTTAAAGAATCCGCTCCATAATTAGCGACCACATCATCAGGATTAACAACGTTGCCTCTAGATTTAGACATTTTTTCTCCGTTAGATCCTAAAATCATTCCTTGATGGAATAATTTTTTAAATGGTTCTTTAGAAGAGACTATTCCTTTGTCATAAAGGAACTTATGCCAGAATCTGGCATAGAGTAAATGTAAAACCGCATGTTCTGCTCCACCTATATATAAATCTACTGGTAGCCAGTGATCTAATAATTTCTTATCGCCAATGCATGTATCATTATGTGGATCGATATAGCGAATATAATACCAACAACTTCCTGCCCATTGAGGCATCGTGTTAGTTTCTCTAGTGCCGTGTTCTCCATTAGGTAAAGTCACGCTTAACCATTCTTTAGCATTAGCTAAAGGAGATTCACCAGTGCCGCTTGGTTTATATTCTTTCATTTCTGGTAGAACAAGTGGCAAATCATAATCTTTAAGCGGGACTAAATCACCATTATCCTTAATGATAATTGGGATTGGTTCTCCCCAATAACGTTGACGAGAGAATAACCAGTCTCTTAATTTATAATTAACTTGTTTTTCTCCATTTCCTTCTTTAATTAATTTATCTAAGATAACTTCTTTAGCTTTTTCGATATTTAATCCATTAGCGATATCACTATTAATGTGAGGTGCATCTTCCACAAAAGCAGCTTCAGAAATATCCCCTTCTAAGACTTGTTTAATCGGTAAATTATATTTTTTAGCGAATTCATAGTCTCGCTGGTCGTGAGCGGGAACTGCCATCACCGCCCCAGTACCATAGCTTGCTAAAACATAATCACCAATATAAATTGGGACTTCTTCTTTATTAACCGGATTAATCGCATAAGCGCCAAGGAAAACACCTGTTTTATCTTTATTTAATTCTGTTCTTTCTAAATCAGATTTAGATTCCACTTCTTTTAAATAAGCTTCAACTGCCTCTTTTTGTTCCTTAGTGACTAACTCTTTAACTAAAGGATGTTCAGGAGCTAAGACGCAATAGCTACATCCATATAATGTATCTACTCGAGTGGTAAATACATCAAATGATTTATCAGTACCTTTAATTTTAAAGGTCACTTTAGCGCCAACGCTTCTACCAATCCAGTTTTTCTGCATTTCAAGCGTAGACGCTGGCCAATCTAAATCTTTTAAATCTTCTAATAATCGATCTGCGTATTTAGTGATTTTAAGTAACCACTGTCTCATTGGTTTTCTAATTACAGGATAGCCACCAACTTCACTTTTACCGTCGATGACTTCTTCGTTAGCGAGAACCGTTCCTAAAGTTGGACAAAAATTCACTGGTCGATAATCAACATAAGCTAAATCAGAATTGTATAGATTAAGGAAAATCCACTGTGTCCACTTATAATAACTAGGGTCACTAGTGGCGATTTCACGAGTCCAGTCATAAGAAAATCCTAAGGATTTTATTTGCCTTCTAAAATTATTGATATTCACTTCGGTAATAATAGATGGGTGTTGATTAGTTTTCATCGCGTATTGTTCGGCAGGTAAACCAAAAGAATCCCAACCAATAGGATGAAGGACGTTAAAGCCTTGCATTCTTTTCATTCTCGCTAGGACGTCACTGGCGGTATATCCTTCGGGATGCCCAACATGTAAGCCTTGTCCACTAGGGTAAGGAAACATATCTAGAATGTAATATTTTGGTTTAGAAAAATCATAAACATCGCATGTATAGGTCTTATTTTTTTCCCATACTGCTTGCCATTTTTTCTCAATATTTTGATAATCGTAGCCCATATATCTACCTCGTTTTAATTAATAATTAACCAACAATTTCTTTATATAACATGTGGTAAGAGTTACCACTTTTCTCCCAACTATTATCAGTAAGTAAGGCATTCTTTACTAACTGACGATGGGTATTATTATCCCATACGAATATATCGTATGCATAGTGGCAAGTTTGAATCATATCAAATTCAGAGAAATTATCAAAGCCATATCCATTTGATATATCTTTATTTGAGGAATCATAATTGATAACCGAATCTTTTAATCCGCCTGTTCTTCTAACAATTGGTAAAGCGCCATATCTTTGAGCAATCATTTGCCCAAGTCCACACGGCTCAAATAAGCTTGGCATCATGAAGAAATCACTACCAGCGTAAATTAAATGAGCAAGCTCATTATTATAGCCGATATAAATTCCTACATGCTCTGGATAATCTCTTCTTAAGCGTTCCATTTCTTGTTCGTAGTCATATTCCCCGCTTCCAAGAAGAATGATATTTGCCCCTCTATCTAATAAAGATCTTGCCGCAGCAAACACTAGCGACATTCCTTTTTGCCAAGTGACTCGACTAACTAATGAATAAAGTGGCAAAGAATCATCTTTAATGTTAAATCTTTCTAGTAGAACTTTCTTATTAGCCTTTTTGCCAGTTACAAAGTTATTTGGTCCATAGTTTTTAGCAATGAGTTTGTCATTACCGGGATTAAATTCGTTATAATCAATCCCGTTAAGTATGCCGCAAAAATCATATTCCTTATATATAAGGATATTATTTAAGCCCATACTTCCTTCTGGGGTTAGTAATTCGTTTCTGTGATTTGGTGAAACGGTAGTGACTTTATTGGCATACATAATGCCGGCTTTCAAAGAGGAGATTTTATCTCCAAATCTCACTGTGCCGTTATCGTATAAATAATCAGGTAAGCCAAATAAATCTCCTAAAGCGGAACGATCTAATATACCTTGGAAAGCTGGATTATGAATCGACATCACAAATTTTGCCGAATCATAAAATGACATCCTTTTTTCTCTAATGTAGCAAAATAACATTCCTGGTTGCCAATCATGAGCGTGGATGATATCTGGCTTATAACTAACCATTTCTAAAAGTTGAGCAAAAGCGACAGAGTAGAACGCAAAGCGTTCTCCATCATCATCATAGCCATAAATTCTATCACGTTCAAAATAGTGTCTATTTTCAATAAAATAGTATTTGATATCATCTTTAACTAAATAATAGATATTTGCCCCTTCTACTCTCCAACCTAAGTTAGTTGACATATAGCCAACATAAGTTAAAGGAAGGTTTTTAGCCTTGATTAAATTATATAAAGGAAGGACAATCACTACTTCTTCGCCAAGTTTTACTAATTCCTTAGATAAAGCGTAGGTGACATCGGCTAATCCACCAGTTTTCACAAATGGGTTAGCTTCGCTACAAGCCATCGCGATTTTCATTAGACTTTCACTCCTACTTTGATATAAACAACATCATCTGGTGTCCCAGTGATTCTTTTTACTTCTTTAATTGATGCATTCTTATCAGAAAGGACATATTCAAGCTTCGTGTCTTTTCCGATTTGAGTTTGCGTAAAGATAATGCAGTTTTTAAGTTCTGCACCTTTTTCCACAACGACATCACGAGAAATGATACAGTTATGGACTTTACCTTTAATAATTGCCCCATTAGCGACAAAACTATTTTGGACATCTGCGTCCTTACCGTATAAAGCTGGTGGGGTATTATGTGTTGTTGTATAAATTGGCCAATCTTCTAAGAAGAGTTGACTTCTAATATGATAATTAAGTAAATCAAATGAATGATTAACGTAATTTCTTAAATTTAAAATAGGGACGACATAGCCGTCGAATTTCACACCATTAACTTCCATTAAGGCTTCGTTGATGTAGTAATTAATCATGTCTTTTATAGAGAATAATTCACTAACTTTAGTCCCATCAGAAATTATTTTTCTTAAAGCTTTTTTAGAAACAATATATGTATCTAAACTGATATCAGCTTCTTTAGATCTTAATAAATTAAGAGAAGATTTAACGACTTTGTTATCATTAAGCTTATATTTATCCGCTCTTAAATAATCGCTATCCGCATTATTCGCGTGAATATAAACGCTAGATATTTCGGCTCCAGAAGCAATATGCTTTTCAATAATTGGTCTAAAATCCATACTACTTAAGTAGTAGCTAGGAGCAATAACTGCAATATCAAAATCAAGTTCATCAGCAGGAACATTGTCTTTAATATTGTTGATATCAGTGTTAAATGCTGGATGACGTAATCCTTTTTCATTTAATAATAATTCGATATAGCCAAGTCTAGTGTTATTGGTCCAAATAGAACCACTACCAATATGTCTTCTTAAAGCAACGATTCCTTTTTTAACTAAAACATAGACTCGATCAATATGTGAATTGGAGAAGTTAGATAAGGTAAAATCAATTAAGCCATATCTACCTAAAAAAGTCACTGCACCTAATGGGCGCTTTTCAGTTAAACCACCTAAAGATGGCTCGTTATGTAAATCACAAATTCCAATAACTCGTCTCATACTTTTTCTCCTTAAGCGATTAAAACCACTTCATCATTACCGACATTTATTTTCTCATCGGCTTCTACTGTCACTCCTGGAGCGATAATCGCGTTATGAATTCTTGCTCCTTTTTTAATATGAGCGTTTTCCATAACGACGCATCTAGTGAGCTTACAAGTAGATTCAATAACGACTCCAGTAGAAATCACACAGCTATCGACATCACCTAAAACAATCGCTCCTTGATTAGCGATGCTTCTAGTGATATGGCCTTGTTTACCAATATATTGAGGTACACTATAAGTGTCTTGCGTATAAATTCTATTGCCAGTATCTTGCTCATATAGATTAAGTTCCATCTTATCTAAAGCAATATCCATATTGGCTTCGTGTAAACTTGATAAGGTTCCAACATCTCTCCAGTAGCCTTTATAGCGATAAGCCATAAGTTTACATTTATCTTCTAGCATTGCTGGAATAATGTTTTTGCCAAAATCATGTTCGCTTTTTTCATCTTTGCCATCACGTTTTAAATATTTGCGTAATGTTTTCCAACTAAAGACATAAACACCCATAGAAGCTAAATTACTTTTTGGAACTTTTGGCTTTTCTTGGAATTCAACAATTCTATCTTTTTCATCCACTGCCATAATGCCAAATCTAGAAGCTTCTTTTGGATCGACTTCAATAACAGAAATAGTGACATCAGCCTTGCTAGTTTCATGAAGACTAATCATATCAGCGTAGCTGGTCTTATAAATGTGATCTCCAGAAAGAATAACCACAAATTCCGGATTAGCGTTATCTATAAAATCAATATTTTGTGCGATGGCATCTGCCGTTCCTTTATACCAGTTAGCGCCTTCTTCAGTTTGTCTAGGCGCCAAGGTATTCATTAAGCAGTGCACACCATTTAATCCCCATTTTTCGCCATTACCAATATAAGAATCTAATTCAGTAGACTCATATTGAGTTAAAACCCCCACGACGTTAATTCCACTATTTGCACAGTTGCTGAGTGGAAAATCAATGATTCGATATTTAGCAGCAAAACTTACTGCAGGTTTTGCGGTTTTTTTGGTTAAGGCTTCTAATCTAGTGCCTTTTCCGCCTGCTAATATCATCGCTATGACTTTATTATTATTAAGCATTTGTACACCCTCCATTATCAATCATACTCTTTTAATATTCTTTACTAAAGAAATAAATATAAATTTATTTATGTAATTTTTTAATTACTCTAACGATTTTTTAGATAGATTTAATAATAGTAGGTTATATTCACTTATCACTTCTTTACTGATTCAATCATTTGATATAAAATAATCAACATGGTTTTAAAAATTCATCCTTGGAGAATCACTTGGCGATATTTACTTGTTTATATCGTTATCCTTGCTATTGCTTTTGGAAGCTGCTTTTCTATTTTCTTTAAAGTTGATGAAAATGGATCAATCTCTTTTGCTAGCTTTGGAATTTCTCAAGGAATATTTATCGCCATATTTGTTGGCCTATTTATCGCTACTTATTTAATGGCGTTATTTGGACAAAAATATATTGTTGAAGACAAGTATTTCATTGTTAAAAGATTAACTAGGGAATATCAATATGATTACTCCAATATTGTCTTTATTGATGTTGAAAAGAGTAAAAGAAAAAATATGGTAATTCTTTTTAGTAAAAAAAGTGGGCTTAGATATCTATTAGGAGATAAAGAAGGAAAGCTATTAGAAACCCTAATCAAAAAATGTCCAAATACGATGACTATAGAAGAGTTTAGAAGAGCCTACCCTCAAGAAAGATATTAATTTTATAAATTAGTTGTTGAAATAACTAATTAATTTGTGATAGTCTTTACAAGACGCTTAAAAGGAGGTGTCGATATGTCAAGAGTATGTCCAGTTACAGGTAAAGGTCCAGTCAGTGGAAACCGTCGTTCACATTCTTTAAGAGCAACTCGTAGAAGATGGAACACCAATTTACAAGTTCGTACTGTTATGGTTGATGGCAAAGAAGTACGTGTTCGTATGTCTACTCGTGCTTATAGAACCCTCAACAAAGCTGAGAAATAATATTAACTTGTTAATATTAAAAAAATTGACCTCGCGGTCATTTTTTTATTTCATTGTTAGAAGAAATAGCGGTAATAAACTTAATATTCCAAGTGGATACATCATCCATTCCACGAATGCTAATGTAATGAATTTCTTTCGAGAATAGGTTCCATCTTCATTCTGTTCGTTTTTAAAATCAAACAATTTGGGATTAAGAATCGCCACTAAAATAAATAAAGCAAGGACAATTGAAATAATCATCGATGCTAAAGCGTAGTTATAAGTGTATTCACTATATTTGTAAATATTAAAAGAATAAAACGCTTCAAACCCAAATAAAGCTAATAAAGAAACTAAAGCTCCAAGATCTAAATATAGATGTTCTCTTAATTTATTAATAGAAATAAAAGGAATACAAGATAAACAGAATATAGCTAATGTAGATAATACCGCCATAGAAACGGTATAAGCATTCACTGCTTTAGATAAATAGAATATAAAAGGAAATAGATTCACTAATAAAGCAAAAAGAAAAATATAGTTAATAAAAGAATTTTTCTCTTTAAAGCCTGGAGTTACTTCAAAAATAAAGGTATTAGTAATTCTTAAGGCTTTCTTTTCAATCGATTGATAAATCAATCCTAAAGATAAGAAAAATGTAACTTCAAATAAAATAGATAAAATCAAACATGTAAGGATTAAATTGTTAATCATTATTATTCTTTTAATTTATTAATTCTTTCTTTAATGTCATCATGACCAAATAAATAACTACCCGCTACTAAAACATCCACTCCTGCCATTTTAGCAACTTTAGCGGTTTCTTCATTAATTCCACCATCGATTTCAATTAAAACATTTTTAATCTGGTTAACTTCCATATAATTTCTTAATCTAATAACTTTACTAGCGGCATCAGGCATAAATTTTTGCCCGCCAAAACCAGGTTCAACCGACATAATTAAAATCATATCAACAGAAAATAAGAACGGATAAACCTTTTCAATTGGGGTATTTGGTTTAATTGATAAGCCAGCTTTAGCACCGCATTCATGGATTAAATCAATGATCTTAAAAACTTCAGAATCATTTTTACATGCTTCATAATGGAAGGTTAAATAATCTGCTCCAGCTTTAATAAACTCAGGAGCGTACTTATATGGGTCAGAAATCATGATGTGGACATCATTTATTAGACTATGAGACTTGCTAATTGACTTTAAAACTGGCTGACCAAAAGAAATGTTTGGCACAAAATGTCCATCCATCACATCAAAATGTAGCCACTCTGCTCCACCTTCTTCTACCTTTTTAATATCTTCTAATAAGTGATTAAAATCAGCGCTTAAGATACTAGGAGCAACAATAATTTTACCCATATCAATATTTATCTCCTTCTAATAACAATTTTAAATAGTTTTCATAGGCAATAGAAGGAATAATTCCTTCTTTGACCGCTAAAAGTATTTTACAATCTTTTTCTTTTTGATGTAGACAATTTGAATAAAAACACGATAAATAGAGTTTTTCAAATCCAGGGAAATAATGAGCAATCTCTAATTTAGATAAATTCAGATCTAATGAAGAAAATCCAGGAGTGTCTGCAATATACCCATTTTCAAAAGGAAGGAGCACCACTTCTTTAGTTTTGTGTTTCCCTCTTCCAAGAGCCTCGCTATATTCGCCTATTTCTCGATCATAATTAAAATTAATCGCATTAAGTAAAGATGATTTACCAACACCAGATTGACCAACAAAAACTGATTTTTTTCCTTTAAGAAGTGTTTTTACTTCTTCTATTCCTTCGCTAGTTTTACTACTAGTAACATAAGTAGGGATATTTAATTTATTAAATATTTCTTTGATTTCGCCCACTTGTTTATCGTCTTTATCGCTTTTAGATAAAACAATAATCGCAGGAATCTCATTATAATTAGCATAAGTTAAATATTTAAAAGCTAGAAAATAAGAGAAATCTGGTTCTACTAAAGAAAAGACCAACACAATTTGATCAACATTACTTATTTCAGGTCTTTTTAATAAGGAGTGCCTTGGAAAAACACTTTCAATAATATAGTTAGAATCAGTAAAACTGACTTCATCTCCAACATAGACGTGGCCTTTAAATTTTAATGTCCCTCTAATAGAGGCATTATAAATCACTCCATCACTAAGAATAGAGTAAGTAGAATATTTTTTAGAAATAACAGTTCCTACCATTATTTAAACTCCTTCTTTAATGGCCCTTCTTTTTTTATAGGGAGATGAGCTTTAATTCTATTTAAATCATCCAAGAATTCTTTCGCACTTTTATAGCGGTGACTTGGATTAAAATATATCGCTTTATTAATTATATAATTAATATCATTAACATTAACAGTGACATATCGCTCTTTAACTTTTACAATTTCATCTTTATTATGAACTTTCACTATGTCTTTAGAGTTTTCATAACAGAAGGGTACTTCACCAGTTAGAAGTTCATATAAAACAATTCCTAAAGAATAGATATCAGATTGAGTAGAATATTTTCGACTAGTAACTACTTCTGGAGCAAGATAATTAATTGTTCCTAAAATATGCTTTTCAATTTTACTAGAAATATGAGAGGCCGCTCCAAGATCAACAATTCTAATTGTGCCATCATATAAAAGATATAAATTATCGGGCTTTAAATCATTGTGAAGTATGCCTAGTTCATGCATCTCTTTAACTCCTAAAAGAATTTGACTCATATAATCTAAAGCTTCATCAATAGAAATCTTGCCTCGATTATCTAGAATATCTTTTAAAGTTTTTCCTTTTAAAAGTTCATAAGAAACATATAATCTTCCACCATATTGACCAACATTATAAATATGAAGAATGTTAGGATGATTAAAAATAGAAACGAATCTAGATTCGTTTTTAAATTGTTCTACTGCATCATGGTCTTGCAAATATTTTTCTTTTAAGAATTTTAAGGCGACTGGCTTATTTAAAATAACATCTTGAGCTTCATAAATATCCGCCATCCCACCACTAGCAACGTGACGAAATAAGATATATCGAGAATCAATTAATTTATTTAATTCCAAGGTCATTAATTCTCGCTCTCCCATAAAATAAGAGCCATATTATCACTACCACCATTAAAATTACCAAAAGCAATTAATTGGTTGGCTTTTTTATCTAAGGAATCATTACCTCGAATAATTGAGGCTAAATCACTTTCAGGAACGTTATTATATAACCCATCACTACATATTAAGATTCTTTCATTATGATAATCACGAATATTAATATCGACATTAACTCTACTTTTAGTTCCTAAAGCATTAGTAAGTTCATGTCGCTTTGGATGAGTATTAGCAATTTCCTTAGGCATCCCTTTACTTTTAATTAAGTAATTTACATAAGTTTGATCTTCAGTGATTTGAGTTAAATTATTATCTATAAGTAGATATACTCTACTATCACCGATTTGGGCGGTTAATAATTTATCTTTAACAAGTAAAACAAGAGACAAGGTTGTTCCCATCCCTTTAAATTTCTCATCGCTATTAGCCTTTAAATAAATTTTACTATTTGCTTCTTTAACAACTTTATAAACCCATTTAGACATTGCTTTTTCGTTCTTGAATTCTTTTTCTAAAGAAAGAAATTCACTGGTGATGTATTTGACTAAGTTTTTAGAGGCCACTTCCCCTTTTTGGGCTCCACCCATTCCGTCAGCAACCATCATTAAGACATTACCAAAAGGATTAATCAGCGCATTAGCGTAGTCTTCATTAATCTTTCTTACTTTGCCTTTATCGGTTAAACAATAATAATTTCCAGATAAATATTGGCTCATCTTAATCTCCAACTTTAGCTTTTAATTGTCCACACGCTGCATCAATATCGCTACCAAATTCTTTTCTAATTGTGGCTTTGACTCCGCCTTTCATTAAAATATCTAAAAAGGCATGAACGCGATTACCGCTACTGCGTTTATAATCATTTTTATTGGTTTCATTATATGGAATTAAATTGACGTAGCCATTAGTCCCTTTGATTAAGTCAATTAATTCTTGAGCACACTCTTTAGTGTCATTGATACCTTCTAAAAGAAGGTATTCATAAGTTACTCTTCTTCCTGCTACTTTTTCATAATCTTTAATAGCAGGCATTAAAACTTCTAAAGGATATGCTTTATTAATTTTCATTAATTTATTTCTAAGTTCATTATTAGGAGCGTGAAGAGAAATTGCTAAATTAGTTTGAAGTCCTTCTTTTGAATACTCTCTAATTCTTTCTGGTAGTCCACAAGTAGAAACAGTGATATGTCTAGCTCCAATAGCTAAACCTTTTTGTGCGTTAACAATGCGGATAAAATCCATCACATTATCGTAATTATCAAAAGGTTCACCAGTTCCCATGACGACAATATGGGTCACTCTTTCTCCGCGTCCTTCTTCTTTTAGAAGATTATTCATTACTAAAATCTGCCCCACCATTTCATGCGGTTCTAGATTTCTTTGTTTACCTAATATGCCACTCGAACAAAAAGAACACGCCATATTGCAACCAACTTGACTAGAAACACATACGGCGTTGCCATAGTTATATCGCATTAAAACAGTTTCTACTTTATAGCCGTCTTCAAGCTCTAATAAGAGCTTAATCGTGCCGTCACTAGAAATTTGTTTAGTGTGGATTTTAGGAATTGATAAACAAAAATCAGATTTTAAAACATCTCTAAATTTAATCGAGATATCGCTCATCTCATCAAAAGATGTCGCTCTTTTTTCATAAATCCAAGTATATAGTTGAATGGCGCGATATGGTTTTTGGCCATATTTCACCATTAATTCTTGTAACTTTTTTAACTCTAGTCCGTATAGATTAATCACTTTATTTCTCGACTTTCTTTAATCGAGCAGAATATAAACATGAGTCATATACTTCAAATGGGAAGAATTGTCTTTCTTCAATAAGCTCAAAATCTTTATTATCCACTAAGAATTTGGCAATGACGCTATTACTTTCTTTTCTCGATAATGTAGGGACCATATAGACGAGTTCCCCACCATCTTCAACATATTTAGAGCACTCCGCTAAACAAGCGCTTTCATTAGCGATTAATTCATCTAGCCCTTCTTGTTTAATTCTTAAAAAATAATCAGGGGTACTTCTAAATAGATCAAATGTTGAACTTTTAGGCATACAAATCATCGTATGCACTTTTTTAGATAAGCAAGTTAATAAACTTGTATATTCTGCCTCATATATAAACATACGATGTTTTCCAAGTTTTTCAAGGTTTCTTTTTGTTTCATAATAACAATTAGTGTTATTAATCACTAAATCGGCTTTGGCTTCTTCACCAAATCTAGTTAATAAATCCATATAGATGTTATTAGGAACTTCGGTATAAATAGCAATTCCTTTTAAAACATCTAAATCTAAGGAATCTAAAATCACCTTAGTGGCCATCTTCATAAAATAGAGACTGCCATTATCAAATTCAGTTAATTTTTTCGGAGATCCACGACCTTGATAAATAATCATATTATCGACTGGAGCTTTAGAGAAATCTGGATGTTTAGCTAAAAATTCATCAATATCAATTTTCTTCTCGTTTACTCTAATAGAAGGAACGCTTTGGCGGTAATTCACTTTTAAAGTTTTAAATACTACGCCTTTACCATATTGCTTTTGCCACATTCTAATAATCCAGGCTGGAGTGTTATACCTTAAAGATAAAAATTCAGGAGAAGATTTATCTAATTCATTAGGGATAATCTCATTTGTGGATTTGACAAAGCTATATAAAGCGTAGATTTTTTCTTTGTCTAAATCTTGCTCTGCTAAGGCCACTAATTCTTTTTCTGGGAACCTTTTTAAAAATAAGCCATTAGCTAAAGTAAATCTTAAATAAATTGTTTTTTCAAATTCCACGCCTTCAAAAAATCTATTAATTAAGTTATCAAAAATATAGTGATGTCGAAGTTCACATCCCACTAGTGCAGCCACATTACTTTTCTCGACAGCATCGGAATTATTCTTCTTAAATGTGTTTTTTAAAGCAATAGTAAAAGGGACATCTTCATTCACTAGTTTTAATAATACAGTTTTGGATGTTTCGAAAATGTTCATGGGAATATTATACTAAATTTTATAAATCGATAAAGAAAAAACGACTAAGTCGTTCTTCTAATTATTTCAAACCTGCAAATATATCTCCAGTATAAATCTCGTCGTCCCCTTCACCTTCTTGTAGGTCTTCAGGATAATCGGTTTCAATTTCGATATCATCTTTTTCCTCGAGATATAAAGGATATTCTTCGTTAATTTCTAGATAGTGATGATCCATTAGGAAATACTTAAATAAGATTTCTACGTGAATAGCGATTTGTTTAATATGATGGACAATTACTTTTTGAGCTTGGTCTTGTAAGACTTCAAGTTTTTTAGGGACATTAACTTCCACGATTACTCTCCAGGAAGTTTGTTCCGCTCTTTTATGGAACACCATTGTGTTAGGAGCAACAAAGTTAATTTCATCTTCATCAACTTCATAAACTTTAGCTAAATCTTTACCTAAAGAAACAGATAAATCGCCAACTAAGAATTGATCTAAACCATATATAAATACACTAATCATAAATTTACCTCGCCTAATACTATACTACAATTTCATTATAAATTGTAAGGGTCAATATTCACTGTTAAAGAGATTCCGCTTTTATTTAGGCTGCTCTTTAAGAGTTTTTCTAAGGCAGGCTTTACTATTTCGGCTTTGCGATATTTAACCATAATTGAGCGAATATGCTTGTTGTTCTCATAAGGAACATAAGGAGTAGTTGGACCTAATATCACCGCTTCTTCTTTTAACTCCTCCGCTAATTTATCAATAATTCGATAAACTGTATCAATGGTAAGTTCTTCATTTTTAGAGGCTACGACAATACTAGCAATAAAGGAATAAGGTGGATAGAATTGTAGCTTTCTAATTTCCATTTCTTTTCTGTAGAAAAGTTCATAGTCTTGTCTTGCGGCCATGGTAATAGCGTAGTGAGTAGGAGAATAGGTTTGAATAATTGCTTCCCCTTTTTTGTCACTTCTGCCGCTTCTTCCAACTGCTTGAGTAATAAGTTGAAACACTCTTTCACTACTTCGATAACTTGGTAAAGATAAACCAATATCAGCGTTAACCACACCCACTAAAGTGACATCAGGGAAGTCATGACCTTTGGCAATCATTTGAGTACCAATTAAAATATCTGCCTCTTTATTTCTAAAGGCCTCAATGATTTGTGGAATCTTCGTTCTGATTTTAGCGGAATCACTATCTAGTCTAAGGGTTCTTGCTTCTGGGAATAATTTATGAACTTCTTCTTCAATTCGTTCAGTTCCATAACCCACTCGCATTAAATATTTAGAACCACATTCAGGGCAAACTTCACGATCGACTTCGCAATAATTACAGTGATGACATTTAAGCATTCTATCACTCTTATGATAGGTTAAAGGAATATTACAAGTTGGACATTTAAAAATATGTCCACAGCTTCGACAATATACACTAGTAGAGAATCCTCTTTTATTAATAAGAAGAATAGTTTGATTAAAGTTATCTAAATTCTTTTGAATCGCACTTTTAAGTTTTAAAGAAAAGATATAACTTTCTCGATCAATATTATGGTAGTCAGTCATATTGACGATTGTGGTTTTTGGAAGTTCCTTTTCATTAATTCTTTTATTTAATGTTAATAAATGATAAACACCTTTACCTGCTCTTGCTCTACTTTCTAAAGATGGGGTGGCGCTACCTAAAAGAACTTTGCAGTTATGCATCTTACTTCTTAAGATCGCTACCTCTCTAGCGTGATAAAAAGGAGGAACATCTTGTTTATAACTCTCGACATGTTCTTCATCTAAGATAATTAAACCAATGTTATTAAGTGGGGCAAATATCGCACTACGTGCGCCTACTACAATTTTACATTTATTAGAAGCAATTTTACGATATTCATCATATTTTTCTGCAGGTGTTAATTCACTATGAAGAATGGCCACATCTTCACCAAATCTAGAAATAAAGTTTCTCATCATCATAGGAGTAAGAGATATTTCAGGCACTAACATTAATACCGATTTACCTTTTTCTAATATTTGTTTAGATAAATGTAAATAGACTTCGCTCTTCCCGCTACCAGTAACCCCCTCTAATAAATAGATTTGATCACTTGAATTATTAAACTCATCAACAACTTTTTTCTGGTCAATAGTCAAATTAGGAATATTAACTTTTTCATAATGAGGAATTTGTAATCTTCTTTTTTCTTCTTTAATGATTTCAACGCGATTATATTCGATTAATTTATTTAAAACACTAACCTGTTTAATTTCTCTTTTTAAAACAGGGGCATTTTTACTAATTAAGCGTAGTAATTCAATTTGAGTGGAGGTTAAATCACTTTCATCATAATCCTTAATCACAACATATTGGTCGTAAGCGATTTTAGGAGCTCTTAAAGAACTTCTCCTTGGACTTAAAGAAGGGGGTAACATCGTTTGAAGAACAGAAATTTTACTTGCTAAATAATATTCACTTACTCGATCAGCGAGATTCATTAAGTCTTCATTTAATAAAGGAGAAGAATCAATTACATCTAAAATTTCATCAATATTAAAGCCCAGTTCTTCTTCCAATTCTTTTTTAGATTTATTAGTCTTTTTAACTTTAATAACATAGCCCACTAATTCTTGGTGATTAAATTTCACCAAAACACGATATCCTTTGTCGACGGGTTTATCACCAAAATAAACATAAGAAAAAGGACGATTCAACGAATAATTATTATGCTCAATGAGTAGTTCAATTATTTTCATGTTCGTCCTTAACTTTTTAATTTTCTATTGATGAGATCTACAATTTCTCTACTGGCTCTAGCAACGTCGTCATTGAGAATGACGTGGTCATATTGGTCAGCTTTTGTCATTTCGCTCTTTCCTTTATTAAGTCGAGCCTGAATGACTTCTTCACTTTCTGTTTTTCTTCTTCTAATTCTAGATTCTAATGCTTGAATATTTGGTGGCATTAAGAAGAAGGAGATAACGCGGTCGTCTGTTACTTTCTTCATCACTTCTGCGGCCCCGTTTACTTCGATTTCTAGAAAGACGTTTTTCCCTTTATTTCTAAGTTCTTCTACTTTGTCTTTAGGAGTGCCATATCGATTTCCAACAAATTCTTCCCATTCTAAGAAATTATCTTCTTTAATGTTACGGTCGAATTCTTCATTACTAACAAAGTAATAATCGACACCTTCGACTTCCTTTTCTCTTTGAGGCCTGGTGGTCATAGAAATGGAATAAGAAAGTTGGATATTATAGTTATCCATGATATATCTTCTGATTGTTCCTTTACCTACACCAGAAGGACCTGACAAAATAATAAGTAACCCTTTTTTCATTTTTATATATTATAAGTATCTATTTATCTTTTATCAAACTTAATCTTATGAAATAATAAGGCTAGATTGAAAAATTAAATCTAAATGGCGTTTTTCAAATTAAAGAAGATTTAGACAAGAAAATTATTAATAGCTTTATCACTAACGTGGTTGTGGTAAACTCACATGATATCTTGTTATCTTTTTCTTTTTATAATAAAGAAAAGCTTTTAATCAGCTTAAACCACTCTTCCCCATTTTTAGGTTTTGTAAATGTAGATTTTAATAGCCATACAGTGTTAGGACAATTAAACGATAATTTAAGAAAATACTTAAAGGGATCTTATGTTGTTGCGATTGAAGTAGTAAATAAAGACCGAGTAATTAAATTCACCTTACATAAATCTAACGACTTTTATGAGAAAGAAACTTATTACCTTATTTTAGAGTTAATTCCCACTATTTCGAATTTGATTTTCTTAGATTCAAAAGAAAATATTATCTTTGCTAAACATTATTCTGATTTATCAGCCTCTAGACCTGTAATTCAAAAGATGAAATATGTTCCTTTAAGCAAAAATAAAGAATTAGAAATGGGAGAATTTGATTATAATAAGTATAATCAAGATATAGCAAAATACGTTTTAGATTCTCTTAATTTAAAGCAAAAAGAAAAAGCTCTTCCTTTATATAATTTCTTTAAAGGAAAAGTGAAATCTCTGAAAAGAAAAGTTAAAGTTTTGGAAAACGAATGTAATGAAGCAGAAAGTAAACTTATCTATAAAGAATATGGAGAAAGTTTATTAACTTATAAATATGAAAAAGAAGAATTAGATAAAGTCATAGAGTCTATATCCTCTATATATAATAAAGATATCTCTATTGAGGAAAATGCCTCTAACTTATTTAATAAATATAAAAAATATAAGCGTACGATAGAAAATGACCTTAGAGAAACTACAATCGCTAAAAAAGAAATCGAAGAATTTGAACATTTATTAAATATCTTTGATTATTTAAGCGAAGAAGAAATATTAGAACTGAGCTATAAATATTTGCCTAAAACTCAATCGAAGAAAAATAAACAAATAGTCTCCTCTAATTCTCCTTATTACGTCGAATATCGAGGAATTAGAATTGGGTTTGGTAAAAACAAAGAACAAAATAACAACTTAACTTTTAAAAAAGCTAACAAAGAAGACACTTTTATTCATGTCGCTAATTACAGTGCTTCTCACGTCGTTATCTTTTCTAATAATGTCAATAAAGAAACCTTGCTAGTAGGATTAGAAATTGCTTTGCTTCTTTCAGGAAAAAGTGATGCAGAACTACAGGTAGCGAAAATTAAAGATATCAAAAAAGGCCAATTCATCGGCCAAGTTTTACTTAATAAATACGAGTCTTATAATTTAAAAGAAGTAAGAGACTCTACCAAAAAGTTATTACTCAATCAAAAAAGATTTTAATCTTTTTCCTTAAATAAGAAATCTTCACCCTTAATTGCCTCATGAGTGGACAAATTAGGGTATTTTAATTGTCTAAGAACTTCATAGACCACTATCGCAACGGAGTTAGATAAATTTAAACTTCTTGCCTCAGGTACCATAGGAATTCTAAGTAATCTATCAGGGTGACTTCTTAAAATATCATGAGGGATACCTGTAGACTCTCTTCCAAACATTAGATGTATATCGTGTGTAATACCTTGAAAAATAAATTCTGAATAGACCTTGTCACTATATCTAGTGACGTAATAAGTATCAGCGTGAGGATATTCTTTTAAATATTCTTCGTAAGTTGAAAAATAATGATATTTTAAAGAATCGATATAATCTAATCCCGCTCTTTTAAGATCTTTAGCGTCCAAAGAAAAAGAAAGGGGACCAATGATATCAAGTGTAGCGTTAATCGCTACACATGTTCTCATGATGTTCCCTGTATTTTGCGGTTTTTCAGGTTGATATAAGACGATATGAATCATAAACCGCGAGCGTGTTTTTCCGCTAAATGTTTTGGTTCGATTGTGGTCTTATAGGCTTTAATACAATCTCGAATAATTTGTTTAGCGACATCGACATCTTTGACTTCATCAATGGCGGTGGCTTTATTTTCTAAAGTTTTATAAACAGCGAAGAAATGTTTAATTTCATCCATGATGTGAGCAGGAATATCTTTAATAGAATTATATGGAGAATAAAATGGGTCATTTAAAGGAACTGCAATAATCTTTTCATCAAATAACCCGTTATCTTTCATAATCAGAACGCCAATTGGCTTACATTCGACAAAAGACATAGGAATAATTGATTCACTACAAAGAACTAAAACATCAAGTGGGTCATAATCTCTAGCGTAGGTTCTAGGAATAAAACCATAGTTTTGAGGATAGTGAGTACTAGTAAAAAGAACTCTATCTAAAATCAAGTGACCGGTCTCTTTATCTAATTCGTATTTATTCTTACTTCCTTTAGAAATCTCGATGAGAGCTAAAAATTTATCAGGTGTAACTCTACACGCTTTGACATCATGCCATGAATGCATATTGTTTTCTCCTTTATATAATAATTATATCTTATTCGTCTTTAAGTGATAATCGATTAAGAGCTCGACTTAAAGCAGCTTGGGCTCTGGTGACATCTAATTCTTCACTACGAGCGTTTAGTCTTTCTTCCGCTCGAGACTTTGCTTTATTAGCGCGATTAAAATCAATTTCATCTGATCGTTCAATGGAATTTAATAGCATCACCGCTGAACGGTCTTTTTTAATATTTAAAACTCCCCCGCCTATTGCATAATAATTATCAACATTATTAATTCGTAAAGTTAATTTACAAATTTCTAAAGTAGTAACTAGTGGGGCGTGCCCTGGAAGAATTCCTAAAACAGCGACGCTACTAGTGACTTTTATAAAGTCAACGTCGCTAGATAAGTATTTCCCAGTCGGGGTATAAATATCTAGATGAATAACTTTATTCATTATTTAAGTGACTCCGCTTTCTTTCTTGCTTCTTCGATTGTGCCAACATATAGGAAGGCCACTTCTGGAAGGTCGTCTGCTTCTCCGTTAAGAATAGCTTTAAAACTTCTGACAGTGTCTTCAACTTTTACATATATTCCTGGAATGCCGTTAAAGTGAGAGGCTACATGGAATGGCTGAGAGAGGAAGTTTCTAATTCTTCTTGCTCTTTCGACAATCTTTTTATCTTCAGTAGATAACTCATCCATACCTAGAATAGCGATAATATCGCTTAATTCTTTATATCTTTCTAGGATTTCGATAACTCCACGGGCGACTTCATAATGTTCTTGTCCAACAATTTGCGGATCTAAAGCTGTAGAACTACTATTAAGTGGATCAACCGCTGGATAAATACCTAGAGCCGCAGTAGAACGGTCTAAAACTGTTTTTGCATCTAGATGTGAGAATGCAGTTGCCGGAGCAGGGTCAGTTAAGTCATCAGCAGGAACATAAATTGCTTGAACTGACGTAATAGAGCCATCTTTAGTCGAAGTAATTCTTTCTTGAAGTTGACCCATTTCAGTAGCAAGGGTCGGTTGATAGCCAACCGCGGAAGGCATTCTACCTAATAGAGCAGAAACTTCACTACCAGCTTGGGTAAATCTAAAGATGTTATCAATAAAGAGCAAAACATCTGTGTGTTCATAATCTCTAAAATATTCCGCCATAGTAAGTCCAGATAGGCCAACTCTCATTCTCGCTCCTGGAGGTTCATTCATTTGGCCAAAGATTAAAGCAGTTTTACTTAAAACACCACTTTCTTTCATTTCGTAATATAAATCATTACCTTCTCTACTTCTTTCGCCAACTCCAGCGAAAACAGAAATACCACCTTTTTCATTAGCGATATTATTCATTAATTCTTGAATTAAAACGGTTTTACCGACTCCAGCACCACCGAAAAGTCCAATCTTACCACCTCTAACATAAGGACAAAGTAGATCGATAACTTTAATACCGGTTTCAAAGATTTCAGTTTTTACTGATTGATCTTTAAATTTTGGAGGGTTACGGTGAATCGACATCTTTTTCGCATCTTTAACTTCACCAAGTTCAAGTCCATCAATTGGTTCGCCTAAAACATTAAACATACGACCTAATGTGGCTCTTCCTACTGGAACTTCAATTGGTTTTTCAGTAGAAATAACTTCTAAACCTCTCACTAATCCTTCAGTTGGTCCCATAGCGACACATCTCACCACATCATCTCCGATATGTTGAGCAACTTCAACAGTAAGAGTTTTTCCTTCAGGTAAATCAATTTTTAAGGCTGTTAAAAGTTCAGGGAGATGTTCATTAGTAAATTGAACATCAACAATTGGTCCCACGGCTTGTTTGATATAGCCTTTTACGACAGGTTTTTCTTTCATATACCCTCCTTTACATCGCTTTCGCTGCTGAGACTATTTCGGTAATCTCTTGAGTAATAGCAGCTTGACGTGCTTTATTAAATTCAATATGTAATTCATCTAATAAGTCTTTAGCGTTATTTGTGGCGTTTTCCATCGCATTACTTCGAGCTGCTTGCTCACAAACCGCGCTTTCTAACAATTTAGAATATAGACAAGTTTCTAAATAATATGGGATGAGTTTATCCACTAATTCATTAACACTAGGTTCGAATATTGGTGGATAGTCATTACTTTCTTCTTTAGAAGTAGTAAATGGCAATAGTTTATAGTCTTTAGCAAAGAAGACTAAGGAATTTTTATATTCAGAATAGATGATGTGAATTTCTGAATATGTCCCCATTATATATTCTTTTAGAATATAATCCTTAATACGATTGACAAAATCTTTAGCGATATAAGAAGTAGAATCCTCAAATCCCTCAACAACTCTGAATTCTTCTTTTGAATATCTTACTATTCCTTTTTGTCCTAAAATAATTGCTTCATCTTCTTTAGTAATTTTGGCATCGGCGACTTTAAAAATATTAGTGTTATAACTGCCACAAAGTCCTAAAGTTGAAGAAATAATGACATATAGTTTTTTGTTGGCCTTTTCGTTAATCTTCATAAAAGGAGAAGTAGTCTTTTTAGAAAAAGACAAAAGTAAATTCACAACTTCATCAAGTTGCTTATTGTAGTCCTTATTAGCGAGCATCTTGCCTTTCCACTGCTTTAATTTAACAGTAGAAACAAGTTTCATCGCGCTGGTCACTTTATAAGCCCCAGTTACAGACTTAATTCTCGATTTTATTTTGACAACGTTTTGACCCATAAATTTTATTTATATTCTTCTAAATATAATTCGTTAAATTTCTCAAATTGAGCAGTTAACTTCTTTTCCACTTCTGGAAGAATTTCTTTATTTTCTCTAATGCTATGTAGTAAAGATTTATCACTACTTAAAGAATATTCATATGCTTTAGATAAATAAGAGGCAATCTTATGTTTATTTAAAGAGTCTAAATATTTATTTTTAGCAGCGAATAGATAGAAAATTTCTTTCTCCATTGGATAAGGGTTATATTGCCCTTGTTTTAATACTTCAAGTAAAGCTTCTCCGTGTTTTAATATCGCTAAAGTAGAAGCGTCAAGATCACTACCAAATTGAGAGAAGGATTTCATTTCTTCAAAGCTTGCAAGATCAATCTTTAAGCTTCTAGCGACTTGTTTCATGGCTTTAGTTTGAGCGGCTCCACCAACACGGGAGACAGATAAACCAGCGTCAATTGCTGGTCTTTGACCAGCATTGAATAAATCAGTCACTAGGAAGATTTGTCCGTCCGTAATAGAAATAACATTAGTAGGAATATAAGCAGAGATATCTCCAGCTTGAGTTTCTACAATTGGTAAAGCAGTAATAGAACCACCACCATATTTGTCATCTAATTTACAAGCTCTTTCAAGTAAACGAGAATGTAAATAGAAGACATCACCAGGATAAGCTTCTCTTCCTGGAGAACGTTTTAGTAATAATGATAAAGTACGATAACTGACTGCGTGTTTACTTAAATCGTCATATACGATTAAGACATCTTTGCCTTGGTGCATCCAATATTCCGCCATTGCTACTCCAGCATATGGGGCAACATAAAGCATTGGAGCTGGTTCACTAGCAGTAGCAGAAACTACTAAAGTGTAATCCATAGCACCAAAAGATTTTAATTTATCAACGATTTGCGCCACTGTGGAATTCTTTTGACCAATAGCGACATAGATACATAAAACATCTTTCCCTTTTTGATTGATGATAGTATCAATAGCAATCGCGGTTTTTCCAGTTTGACGGTCACCAATAATTAATTCTCTTTGGCCTCTACCTATTGGGGTAATCGCGTCAATGGCGGTAATACCGGTTTCTAAAGGTGTATCAACACTTTTTCTTGTGATAACTCCAGGAGCAATAACTTCGATTGGTCGAGTCTCTTTAGTTTCAATTGGTCCAAGCCCATCAATTGGTTGGCCAAGAGCGTTAACCACTCTTCCAAGCATATTATCGCCAACAGGGACTTCCATAACGCGTTTAGTACGTTTAACTTCATCGCCTTCTTTAATTAAAGAATCATCACCTAATAAGACCGCTCCAACGTGATCAGCTTCTAGATTCATCACTAAGCCATATATGCCGTTAGTGAATACCAATAATTCACCAAGCATTGCTTGAGTTAAGCCGTATACTAGAGCAATTCCGTCACCTACAGAAATAACTGTACCGACATCACTAGAATCAACATCATGTTTATAGTTCTTAATTTGTTCTTTAATTAAAGCACTAATTTCATTTGCGTTAATTTTCATTTAAATACCTCCATACTTAAGTAAGGCTATTTTCATATCATTGATATGACGTTTAATAGAACCATCGTAAATATGGTCATTAATCACGACTTTGACCCCTCCAATTAAACTAGGATCAATAATATTTTTCAGTTCGACAGGTCGCGTTTCTATCTTACCGATTGCGGAGTTAAGTTTTGCTAATTGCGATTCACTTAATGGTTCAGTCGAATACACTAAGCCTTCAATTACTCCACGATATTCGTTCACTAAAGAATTATAGTTTTCAAAGATTTCAGTTAAATATTGTCCGCGGTGATTTTTCACTACAATCTTTATTAAAGTTTTAATTTCTTCATCCACTCCAATAAAGACCTTATCAATAATTTGTTCTTTCTCTTCGAATTCTTTATATGAGGAATTTAAGACCACTAAGAAATCTGGGTTTTCTTTTAAAACCTTGATTAATTCTTTAATTTCTTTTTGACTAGACTCTAAAGAGTTTTCATCTTTCTTTAAAGAATATAGCGCCTCAGCGTATCGTGAAGTTATTTCTTTCATAATTAGTCTTTCTTCACATCCTCAATAAATTCTTCAAGTAAACGGTTATTATCTTCGGAAGATACTTCTCTTCCTAATAACTCTTTAGAAGCATCTAACGCTACAGAGACAATCTCTTTTTTGATCTTATCTTGAGCTTCGAGTTCCATTCGAGCGATATCGTTTTCTGCTTCAAGTTTCATACGGCTTACATCTTCTTGAGTTTGTTCAAGAATCTTATTTCTTTCTATAACCGCGTTAGCTTTGGCTTCGGCAACGATATTAGCCGCCGTCCTATCGCTAGCAAGGACAGTTTCTTTAGATTTCAATTCATTTTCTTTCCAGATAGCTTTACTTTCTTCAGCTTCCTTAATATTAGACTCAATGTAATCTTGTCTTTTCTTAACAATCTTTTTTACTGGTTTATAAGCAAAGATGACCACAATAAGAATAAGGACGAGTAACGCAGCAAGTTGCACGACAAAAGATACCCAGTTAGGAATAAGTTTTGCTAAGAATGTTTCGGAATTAAGTTCTCCAGAAACATCACAACTGGTAAGAAGTAAAAATGCTGGAAGTAAGAAAATTAATTTTCTTCTCTTCATGTTACCCTCCTTATTAGGCGACGAAAATAATTAAAATAGCAGTTAATAATGCATAAATAGCGGTTGTTTCAACAAGCGCACAAGCAAGAATCATATTGGTTCTTAATTTTCCATACATTTCTGGATTGCGGCTCATTCCATCAACAGTCTTAGCACAAACCCAAGCTTCACCTAAGGCTGATGGCATAACGGCTAAAATCGCAATCGCTGCGGCTAATGCATTTCCCATATATTAGTTTCCTCCTTTCACTGAAAGTTCTTGTATATCATCATCTTCCGGACCTTCATTAGCGATGAAAATCATCGATAAGAAGAGGAAGACAACAGTCTGAATTAAGCCCGAGAATAAATCAAAATAGGCATGTAAGATTGGGGTGACAATTGGAGCAACAAAGCTACCTGCCCCCATCGCGTGACCTGCAGCTTCAATAACTGTACCTCCAATACCGTTAAGAGCAGCGTAGAGTAAAGTCATTAAAGTCCAACCCGCTAAAGCATTACCAAATAGACGCATCGTTAAGCTTAGTAAAGGCGCCCACATGGAAATTAAGTTAATTGGTAAAAATATAGGGACTGGTTCAATATAACGTTTGAAATAACGGAATCTTGTAAATCTTATAGAGTTTAAGTGAATTAAAACAAACGTAATTAAGCCTAAAGATAATGGGGTAGCTAAATAAGTAACCGGAGCAGGTAAACCAGTTAAGCCCCAAATAAAGGCTAAAAATAAATAAGTAGCGATAGCCATAATGAAACCACCGAATCCACGGTATCTAGGTCCCATTAAAGATTCCACTAACCCATCAAAAAATGTAACACCAACCTCTGCAAGGAATAAAATTCCTTTTGGTTTTTTAAGTGGATCAGCAAAGCGAGAACGAATGCAAATATAAATTGCTAATAGAGAAATAATCCCTATTAAAATTAGGGAGGAAATTGTTTCTCCTGATAGGCCTATTGATGTATCTAGAAATCTTTTAACTATATCATCAGTGCCGCTTAAGACAACTCCCACTATCGTTCTCCTTTCTATTTATTTTTATAAACAAGGTGGTCAATAACAAAGATGATGATTCCACCTGTATAGATGCCTACATAGGCAAATAAATTAAAATATTTAATATCCCAGCGATAATACATTAAAGCTAGGACAATAATTGATCCAATAAGGATAAAGTTTCTAATTCCAATCATTAAGATAGAATATTTAACTTCTCCGTTTTTTACATCAATCTGGTATAGAAAATGGCCAATTAAATAAAGAGTAGAAACTACCGCTCCTCCTAGAGCAAACCCTAGAGGAATTTCATAAAACTTAGTAACAAAGCAATAGCTTGAGGCAATAATTGCTACTACAGTAAGAACTCCTACTAAAAGAGCAACGCGTAAATTTCTCTCGATTTGAGATAAGAATTTCATTATTTAACCAAAACTTTCTTCCAATTTGCCATTACGACAATGCCGTTTTTTGTTTTGAGTTCTACTTCCCCTTCAATAAGTGGGGCAATATAATCACGTAATTCTTGGCTCATTCTTGTGTCATCCACCATCATAGATGGTTTAATCACACTTTCAGCGTTAGCGACTAAAGATAAGTCTGCTAATTCATAATCAATCTTATATGGTTTTTGAGAAACTCTTTTAAAGACAACCATTTTGCCAGTCACACCACTTAAAGCAGCTTTAACTGCGGTTTCACCAGTCTTAATAGCTTCTTCTCTATCAAGTTTAGAAATACACATTGGGCAGGCTCTTTGAGTTAAAGAGAATTCCACTGCTCTAGTTGGTAAATCAAGTCTTTCTTCGATAATTTCACATAAACCAGCTGCCGCTCCACCAAGTTGAGCATGGCCAAAGCCGTCAACTCTAGCGTTTTTGTTGCTTCTTGGGAATTCAATACCCTCAGAAATGCAAACCATAGCGTAGCCTTTTTCGTCATAGACTTTTTTAACATCCACTAAGAATTTTTCTAAATCAAATTTATTTTCTGGGATATAAATAAGATGTGGTCTAGTTTGTTCTGGAAGTAAATCACTAGCAGCGGTTAACCAACCGGCGTTTCTTCCCATAATTTCTACAACGTGTACTTTACCGACTTTAAAGCAGTTAGCATCCATACTTAAGGCGTTAACTGTATTAATCACGAATTTAGCAGCGCTTGGAAATCCTAAGGAGTGATCGGTACAGGCTAAATCGTTATCGATAGTCTTTGGAACTCCAACGACTCTCACATCAAGATTAAGTTCTTTAGTTAATAAGGATAATTTATAGCAAGTATCCATGGAATCGTTACCGCCATTAACAAAGACGTATTTGATTTCATGTTTTTTCATTGTCTCCACGATTTTCATGTAGATTGGATCATGAACATCTTTAGGTAATTTTCTTCTAGTTGTGCCTAAGATACTACCTGGAGTTTGTAATAATAATTCAATTTGTTCTTCATCTTCTTGACCGATATCAATTAATTTGTCATCGATCATTCCTTCAATACCGTTTAATGAACCATAAATGTGATCAATTTCATCACCGTGTCTTTTCGCTTCTTTAATAGCCCCATAAAGGGAAGAATTGATAACAGATGTAGGTCCTCCGGATTGAATGTAAACCATATTTTTCATATGACGTATACCTCTTTTAATATTTATAACAGCAATATTATCTTATTAAATAAAATAATATTCAATAAAAATCGGTCCGTCACATATATAAAATCATCAAATCAATATATTTATTTGAATATACGTTTTGAATTTACTAAAATAATTATGCACTTAGTTTATTTAAGGAGGAGAACTATGTCATTTAACATAACTTTTAATGGCGCAGTCAAAACTTATGATAAGCCTGTTTCTGTTTTAGAAATCGTTGGCAAAAGTAAAGACATCGTCTGTGCATATGTTAATAATCGTGTTAGAGAATTAACTTATGTCATGGAAGCTGATTCCACTGTTGTGGCGTTAACTGTCAAAGATAGAGATGCTAAACCAACTTATGAAGCTAGCTTAAGATTTATTGTCGCTATGGCTATGAGAAATATCTTACCAAAAGCGGATATCCGTTTTTCTTATAACGTTTCTAGAAGTATCTTCTTACAAGTATTAACTCCAGGTATTGTTGTTAATCCACAAATGGTGGCTAATCTTGAAAAAGAAATGGAAAGAATTGTCAAAGAAGACTATCCACTTGTGAGATCAATTGTCTCAAAAGAAGAAGCCAAAAAAGTATTCACAAAAGAAGGATATAAAGATAAGGTTGAAATTATCCAATATAGACCAGAAAAGACATGTCACTTATATGATTGTAATGGTTATAAAAACTATATGTACAATCGTATGGTCCCATCTACTGGCTATGTCAATAAGTGGAAACTCAAATACTATCACCCAGGTATTGTTATCCAATATCCTCGTCCAGAAGTTGGAGGTGAAATTCCACCATTTGAAGAAGCCCCAACCTTTGGTCGTACATTAAAAAGAGCCCATCAATGGGCTGTCGCTACTAGATTTGATAGCATCGTCAATATCAACCACCGTATTGAAAAAGACGGAGATATCGATGTCATCACTCTTGGTGAACAAAGACATAACCGTCAATTATGTGAACTTGGTCAATTAGTGGAAGACAACAAAGAAGAAATTAGACTTATTTGTATCGCTGGTCCATCTAGTTCAGGAAAAACCACTTTCGCTAATAGATTAAGAATTGAATTATTATCTCGTGGTATTGATCCAATCCGTATTTCTATGGATGACTATTACTTACCAAGAGACCAAGCACCAAAAGATGAAAATGGAGAACCAGATTTAGAGGCAGTTGACGCTCTTGATGTTGCCTTATTTAACGAAAATATGGCGGACCTCATCGCTGGAGAAGAAGTTGAATTACCAAAATTTGATTTCAAACTTGGTCATAGAGTAAAGGGTAGAACCTTAAAAGTTCCTGAAAACCAACCAATCATTATTGAAGGTATTCACGCTCTTAACGACAGAATGACTGAATCCATTCCACAACATCAAAAATTCAAAATCTTTATTGCTCCTCAAGGACAAATCAATATCGATAACCACAACCCATTAAGTCTTACTGACTTAAGATTATTAAGAAGAATCGTGAGAGACTATCAATTTAGAGGTAGCTCTGCTATTGAAACTATGTCCATGTGGGCTAGCGTTAGAAAAGGCGAATTCAAATGGATTTATAAGACTCAAGAAGGCGCTAACTTCGTCTTTAACAGTTTCTTACCAGAAGAATTATCGGTGATGAAAAAATATGCAATGCCACTACTTCAAGCAATCGAGGTCGAAAACCCATATTACCCAGTTGCAGAAAGATTAATCAGAATGCTCAAATTCTTTGATGATATGTCTGATGAATGGGTTCCATGTAATTCTATTCTTAGAGAATTCATCGGTGGCTCTTGTTACGCTGACGTGTAATAGATAGTCAAACAACAAAAAAATAACGGTTACAATTTTGTAACCGTTTTCTTTTACTTTTTTCTCATGTAATTTTTGAAGGTGTCCACTTCTCTTTTATGAATAGAAATAAGATGAGAGAAATATAGCTTTTTCATCTCTAGATATTTATCTCTAGCGCCTTCATTAATTTTAGGGAAGAATAAAGATTCAAACACTCTTTCAATTCTAAAGAATGATTCATATAGATTAATGATAGTTAACATATGGAAATAAGTCTTATTACTATAAATAAGTAATGGGGAACCATGAAGTATCTCACTACTAGTCATATAGATATCACTATAATCATGTAAACCCGCTAAAGTTTCCACTCCATCTCTAAAATTTAATTTAAAGTTTTCAATCTTGTCGACATCAGGAATAGATAATAGCCAACCATATTCGATATATTTTTTCATATCTTTACTTTTAAGCTCATAATGCTTCATCTCTTCTTTTAGCTGAGCAAAGATTTTATTATTTAATTCGTTATCGGTTTCACCTTGTCTAAAAATCATTCCATATTGCATGTGTTTAACATATGTTGAAATAAGAGAATCTTTATATTTATCTAAAAGAATTAAAACACATTCACATTCATGCAAAGTTCTCCATAACGCAAAGGCTTCGGTTTCATAACCATCACATAGTTGTTTTAGAATACATCTTGCTATAGAAAGTGTTTTACTTAAGAAGTCAATTAATAAGGCGTTGCTCTTATCCTTAATCTGTCCATTAGTTAAAATGTTAAGCATTAAATTAACATATAAGTCCATAGAAGAAATTGGAGGGAAATATTTATTGGTCAATCGAGTTTGTTCGTGATTATAAATTGATAAAGAAATATATTTATCGGCAACAACATTACACATCGATTCTTTAATTTTTTCATT
>DDQE01000050.1 GCA_002342545.1 Caryophanales bacterium UBA2450 | reverse complement strand
ACATTTTCATGCGTTTCGCCTATAATTCCGTTAATTGAATAATTAATTGCAACTTTCTCGAAATATAAGTTTAAATTACCTTTTCAGTATAATATTTATGATGCTTCCTAGGAAGGAGGAAAGATGGAAAACCACGAAAAAGGAAGCAAAAAACATATTACAAGTTTTGATAGATTTAAAATACTGAAGTATTTGTCTCTTGGCTTTAATATTCCCAAGATCGCAAGGATTCTTGGATTTAATAAGACATCGATATATAGAGAAATTATTCTCAACTCTGTTGTTGAAAATAAGCACCCTCAATTTGGATGGGGATTCAAAACTAGGCTTTGCAAAAATGCATCAATATGTGGTCCTAAAATAAGTAGATGCCCGGAAGTTTGTATGAAGTATCTTCCTAAGACTTGTTCACTAATAACAAAGCCATATGAGGTATGTAACTTCTGTGAAAGGATTAAAGAATGTAATTTTGAACATCTTATTTATCATCCAGAAATCGCTCATGATGCCGCTAAAAAGAGATTCAAAAACGGCAAAACAAAGATTAAACTTGATGAGACTGAATTAAGGAAATTTGATAAGTATGTATCTACACTGATAATAAATGGACAGTCTCCAGAAGCAGTTAAATCATATTCATCAAATAAAGATTTTCCAGTATGTTCAAAAACTCTTAGAAGCTATATTGATAAAGGTCTATTGACCGCTAAAAATATTGATTTAAGAAGAAAATTGTCTATTACTACTTCAAATAATTATAACTATCCTAGAAGTTATTCCCATGATCCTTTAAAGAAGATTGATCACTTATATGATGATTATGTTCACTATATGAAGATTTATCCAAAGACAGTCACATTTCAATGCGATACAGTTTTTGGAAAAAGAGATGATAAAAAATGCCTTTTAACAATCCATGCGGACACACTCCACTTTCAGATGTATATTCTCTTGCTAAATAAAACTGCCTTAAGAGTTAACAATGCTTTTATGGCAATTAGAAATAAGCTTGGAAAAGAAAGATTTTCTAAAGTGTTCCGTGTCTTATTAAGCGACAATGGAACAGAATTCGATAATCTAACCGAACTAGAACATGACATAGATGGAGAAATAATGTATCGAGTTTTTTATACCAGGACTTATCGATCTAGCGATAAAGCAGAATGTGAAAGAAATCATGAATTATTCCGCTATATCAGAAAGAAGGGCAAAACTTTAGACACGATTAATGAGGAAGACATACAAATCATTAATTCGCATATAAATTCATATCCTAGAAAATCTCTAGATTGGAAAACACCAATCGAAGCAATGAAAGAAAAGTTTGGAAATGACATTGTTAAATTACTTGGAATTGAAGAAATCAAAAGAAAAGACGTTAATTTAACCGCTCGAGTACTGAAGCAAAAGTAACCACGGTTTAACGTCAATTAGGAAGCATCGCTAGTCTCGAAACATGAAGTTGCAATTACTTGTTCAAGAACAAGAGGCAACATCTTTTGCTTTGCTTTCTAATCATAATATAACCAGCGATCTTTATTATTTTCAACAAGAAAAAAGCTCGCTCTTCGCATTATGCGTGTACGCGAGACTGTTTTTTCGAGAAAGTTGCAATTAATTATTCAATTAACCTATTTTAATAATTCTTTAATTTCGTCAACTTTATCAAGCTTTTCCCAAGGTAAATCGATATCTGGACGACCAAAATGACCATAGTTTGAGATGTCTTGATATTTAAAAGATGGTCTTTTAAGTGAGAAGTTTTTAATAATCATTCCAGGACGACAATCAAATACTTTATGAATTACTTCTAAAATCTTTTCGTCTGGATATTTACTAGTCTTAAAAGTTTTAACTCCAATACTTAATGGGTAATTAACTCCAATTGCATAAGAGAGCTGCACTTCTAAGCGATCAGCTACTCCTGCTGCCACTAAGTTTTTAGCGATATATCTAGCCATATAGGCTCCACTACGGTCAACTTTAGATGGGTCTTTTCCTGAGAAAGCTCCTCCACCATGGTTTGCAGATCCACCATAAGTATCAACAATTATTTTTCTACCAGTTAAACCTGTATCTCCAGCAGGGCCACCTAAAACAAATCTACCAGTTGGATTAATTAAATATTTAAAGTCAGTATTTAAACCAAATGATTTAGCAACCTCTTGCATGATGTTTTTGTGAATATATTCTTTAAATTCATCAAGGTTAACATCTTCATCATGTTGGATCGACATTAGCATGTTATCGATACGAATATGTTTAGGGTCAGTGTAATCGATAGTCACTTGACTCTTCATATCTGGTCTAGCACCCTTAAATAGCCCTTTGTGGCGTTTTTCACTAGCATCTCTAACAAGTTTATGAGCAATAGAGATTGCAAGTGGCATATATCCACTAGTTTCATTTGTGGCATAGCCAAACATTAATCCTTGGTCACCTGCTCCTAAATCTTCAGGTTTCTTTTGATTTACTCCTTGATTGATATCAGGGGATTGTTGCTTTGTCTTATCGACGATTTCAATCGTATGATAGTCACATCCATATTCAGGCTTATCATAACCAATCTTCTTTAATACATCTTTAACAATTTGCGGAATATTCATTTTTTCCTTACAAGTAATTTCTCCTCCTACAAGAATAAAATCAGTAGTCGCAAAAGTCTCACAAGCGACATGGGTATTAGGATCCACTTTTAAACACGCATCTAAAACTGCGTCACTGATTTGGTCGCATACTTTATCTGGATGACCTTCAGAGACAGATTCGGATGTAAATAAGATTTTTTCTTTCATGATGATTACCTTCTAAAAATAAAACTTCCCCCAGAATTGGGAGAAGTTATTTTCTTCTCAACTTATCGATCAAAGTTCTGGGACTTTGCTAAGGAGAGCACTTACTCTTCCGAGAGTTGCTATCGTGTTTTTTCATCCTTTTTATCACGATTCTGGATAAGCATTAATATCTTATATAAATATTATTATTTATTCAAGTATTGTTTAATAGCTTGGGCTAATTGATCTGGACAACTTGTGCCGTTACGACATTGAATCCCGTTAAGACGTTTATAAGCTTCTTCTAGTGGCATGCCTACAAGTAAAGCCGCTAAACCTTGAGTGTTTCCCCTACAGCCACGGATAATTTTTACTTGTTGAATAATGCCATCTTGATGGTCGATAAACATCTCAACTGAACAAGTTCCTTTAGGATAGTAATGGATGGTTTCCATTATTTAACAATTCTCCCATAAACTGTTCCGGCACAGCCAGCAGCGTTACTTTCATCGGTGTCAATGTGCATTGCTAGAGCAAAATCATCTCTAACTCTCACTACGACATCTCCAAAAATTAAGCTTCTACCTGGATTATTTACTTCAACTTTAACAATTTCGCCGTTTTTAACGCCAAATTCTTCAGCATCTTTTGGAGTCATATGAATATGTCTTTTCGCAACGATGCAGCCTTCAGATAATTCCACTTCTCCAGCAGGACCCACTAATTTAATAGCTGGGGAACCGGCTAAATCGCCAGATTCTCTAACCACTGCAGGAACTCCTAAAGTTCTTGCGTCAGTTGCAGATACTTCAACTTGTCCAGCTTTTCTAAATGGACCAAGAATTGAGACATTAGGAATAGTCTTTTTAGGTCCAACGATATCTAATCTAGAAAAAGAAACAAATTGACCTGGTTGAGATAAAGGTGCTCTGACTTCGAGTTTGGCATCTTCACCAAATAAGATTTTAAATTGTTCTTCAGTGACGTGAATATGACGTGCACTAGTTTCGACTAATATTTCTTTCATTTTTGTTTACCTTCTTTATAGCGATACATATTTTAACAAATATAAGACTAAAAATCACTTGTCTTTTATCATTATTTTTCTTACAATAATCAAGCAACTTGAAAATGCGCAGGTGGCGGAACTGGTAGACGCGTACGTTTGAGGGGCGTATATCGCAAGATGTGTGAGTTCGATTCTCATCCCGCGCACCATTAGATTGCTACAGTACACTATGTGTACTGTATTTTTTTCAATTTTTAGAAAATAATACTATACTCTTATAGCATAGAATGCTATAATATAAATGTAGCAAGATCATAAGGATCTTCTTGGGATGGAAATAGATATTTGAAGGATTGTTTGGTTAATCCTTATTTTCCTTTCTACAGAAATAGGAGGTCCATATGGACAATTTTAAAACAATTAAATTTACTGATGGAGACTTTTCTCTTGATGTAAGAGTGTCTGTCGAAGACGGCACTATCTGGCTATCAGCAAACGAGATAGCAAAACTTTTTGATGTCAGCATTGCTACTGCTAGACGAGTTATTAAGTCAACCTACAATCTAATCGAAAGTGATGTGATTTTATCCAGCGAGAAAAAATCAAAAAATGATTTTATCTTGCGTTTATCTCACAAAACAAGACCAATCACATTGTATGGAAACAGTTTTATTATCGAAATTGAAAAAGAGCTAAAAGGCAAACATTTTAGAACTTTTGAAAATTTTATAATCAAAAACCAAAGATATAAAGAATCCGACAACAATTCTGAAAATAATAATATCATTATCTTTGATAATGGGACTATAAAGCTTGATGTTAGTGTCTCTCCCAAAGAAGAAACTGTTTGGCTTACTCAAGTTCAAATATCACTATTATTTGAGACAACCGTAAGCAATATATCGATGCACATAAAAAACATTCTTAGTGATAATGAATTGGATCCTAATTCAGTTATTAAGGATTTCTTAAGTACTGCCCAAGATAACAAACAATATTTAGTGCAGCAATATAACCTAGATATGATATTAGCAATCGGGTATAGAATCAAAGGCAAAAGAGCAATAGAATTTAGAAAATGGGTATCCAATGTCCTAAAAGAATATATGATCAAAGGATACGCTATTAACGAAAGTAGAGCGATAGTTACTGCCGATAATTTTCTAAGACTTGAAAATGAGATTTATAGTTTAAAAAACAAGATTGAAAGCATCGTAAAAGACAATTCTTATGTAAAAGAGAAAATTGTTTTCAAAGGAGAAGTGTTCGATGCTTATGAATTAATATCTTCAATTGTTTCTAAAGCGAATAATAAAATAATAATTATCGATCCATATTTTGATTATCAAAGCTTGATTTTTTTGAAAAAAGTATCTCCTAAAGTTGACAGAATAATTTATAAATCTCGCTTTTCAGCTTTATCAATTGGAGAAATTAACAAATTTATCATCCAATATGGAAAAATCACAGTAATCGATAATAATGATTTCCATGATCGTTTTATAATAATTGATGATAAAGAATGTTATTCAATTGGTTCATCATTAAATCATGCCGGAACTAAGACATTTGGAATAATAAAAATTGAAACCAATGAACTTGTTGAAGCAATATTATCTCATCTTAACTAAAGTAAAAGCGCAGGTCATTCAAATCCTGCGCTTTTCTTATGTTAGAATTTTGACGTATCAAACTCTTTAAGAACTTTAAGAAGCGGGTGAATATTTTTCTTCACATTTCCTTCTTCAAATGGATTTCTTAAATGTACTTTTTCTAATAAACCAGTAAATGGCAACGTTCCACCTAATTTACAGAGTTTCACATATTTCTTCCAAGCTTTTTCATGGTTTTTAAGATCTTCCGCTAAGAATTGGAAAGCCACGACTTGGGCTAAAGTGTAATCAATGTAATAGAATGGGGTTCCAAAGACATGGGATTGTCTCATCCATCTAGTTCCTTTTGCAAGAGTTGGGCAATAATCATATCGATTATGTGGAAGATTGATGGATTCAATTTCTTTATATTTAGCGCATCTTTCTTCATGAGTGGCATTTGGATGTTCATAAACCCAGTGTTGGAATTCATCAATGGTAATGCCATATGGTAAGAATTCAATCGCATCACTTAAGTGAGAATATTTATATTTTTCAGCATCTTTGCCAAAGAATAAATCCATATATGGCCAAGTGAAGAATTCCATACTCATAGAGTGAATTTCACAGCTCTCTAAAGTAGGGTTTTGATATTCAGGAATTTTAATTCCACTACTGAGGTAAGCTTGGAAAGCGTGACCTCCTTCGTGACAAAGAACATTAACATCCCCTTCAGTGCCGTTAAAGTTAGAGAATATAAATGGAGTCTTATATTCTGAGAAATAAGTACAATATCCTCCAGGAGCTTTACCAGCTCTAGCATCTAAATCCATTAAGTGATTATTAATCATTAAATTAATAAAATCAGCGGATTCTTTTGACATCTTTTCATACATTGTTTTAGCATGTCCTACTAAGACTTTAGAATCTCCAACTGGAGTAGGATTGCCACTTAAAAATTTAAGATTATAGTCAAATGTTTGTGGGTCTTTAATTCCTAATCCTTTCATTTGCGCTTTATAAAGTTTTTGAGCAATTGGGACTACTTCTTTTCTAATTTGGTCTCTATAACCTTTCACCATTTTAGCGTTATAGTCGGTTCTTCCTAATCTAATATAGCCAAGTTCAACAAAGTTTTTATAACCAAGTTTTTTGGCCATGCCGTCTCTTAGATGGACTAATTTATCATAGATATCAGCGATTTCTTTTTCATGTTCGCCCATCCATTTGTCCATTGCGATACTCGCTTCTTTTCTAGTTTCTCTATCTTTATCGGACATGAATTTTCCAAGTTGAGATAAGTTATAAACTTGTCCTCTAAATTCGATTTGAGCGGTTCCTAATACTTCATCATATTTGGAAGTTAATTTATTCTCTTCGATTAAATCAGGAATAATTTTAGGATCAAAAGATTTTTGATTATTTTCAAATATCTTAAATAGGTATTTGCCGTATATCTTTTCAAGATCTTTACGATATTTAGCTTTTAAGAGAATCTTTTCAAATTCATTGGAGTATTTAGAAAATACAGGGCTAAGTTCATCAACTTTGTCTTGAGCATTCTTATAGATTTTGTTTCTAGTGTCTAGAGAATATCTAACCGAAATAACTCCAACATCTGTAGAAAGTTCGGACATATATTTATTCCAGTGTTTCACTGCAAGTTTAGCAGTAAGAGCACTGCCACATTCTTCTAAATCCTTGATTAAAGATTCCATCTTATTGATGGTTCTTTTTTCAGTAGGTACTCTTAATGGGTATTCTTCAAATTTTAAGTTTTTATCCTTCATAGATAATCTCCTTATTTCTCAATTAATGACACACCTGTCATTTCTTTTGGTTGCTCCACTCCAAGTAATTCTAAAATAGTAGGAGCGATATCTGCTAACTTACCTTCTTTTTGTCTAAGTTTTAAACCGACTTTATTGATACAGAATGGCACTAAGTTAGTGGTATGAGCCGTCATTGGCTTACCATTTTCATCTAAGATTTCTTCGGCGTTACCATGGTCTGCTGTGACTAAAAGAGTTCCACCATTTTCATCACACCACTTGATGATTTCACCAACGCAGTGGTCGACAGTTTCCACTGCTTTAACACAAGCATCATGAACTGCAGTATGACCAACCATATCACAGTTAGCAAAGTTTAAGATGACAACATCTAAATCATGTTTATTTAATTCTTTAAGCAAAGCTTCAAGCACTAATGGTGCACTCATTTCTGGCTGCATATCATAGGTAGGAACTTTTGGAGAATTAATTAAAACTCTTCTACATCCTTTAAGTTCAGGACGTTCCACACCATCAAAATTCATAGTTCCATCAAAGAAGAAAGTCACGTGAGCATATTTTTCAGTTTCCGCAATTCTTAATTGAGTAAATCCTTGATCAGCTAAATATTGACCCAAGATGTTATTTAATTTTTGAGGTTCAAAAGCAATCACACCCTTAACACTATCAGCGTATTTCATAGTGCAAACATAGAAAATGTTTTTTAAAGGATGAGCAGGTTTATAAGGTTTCCAGGCTAATGAGCCGTCTTCCTTTTTAATAGGATGTTCATAGAAATCTGGATTAGTAAATAAGGTAGAAATTTGAATCGCTCTATCTGGACGATAATTCATAAAGATAATCGCATCATTATCAGAGATTCTACCATCAACTTTACTATTATAGTGAGGAATTAAAAATTCATCACTACTAGCCTTACCTAATTTTGGTAATTCTTCGTTATATTCATATTTGAAGAAGTCATGATAATCATCAAAACTTGGTCCGTCGTGATCAACCATTAAGCGATAATGCACATCGACACGATCCATGTTTTTGTCTCTATCCATACCCCAATATCTGCCGCCTATATCAGCAATATGACCGAAATGTAATTCATCCATTTTCTTTTGAATCATATCAACATATTTAACGCCAGCTTGAGGATCGACATCTCTTCCATCCATAAAGCAGTGCATATAGACATCGTCTAATCCACTTTTAGCGGCGAGTTCAATAATGGCTAAAATGTGATTGATGTGAGAGTGAACTCCACCATCACTAACTAAACCAAAGATGTGTAACTTTGAGTGATGTTTTTTCGCATGTTCAATGGCAGCTAAATATTTCTCGTTTTTGAAGAAGTCACCATCTTTAATCGACTTATTGATAAGGGTTAAAGATTGATAAACAATTCTTCCTGCTCCCATATTCATGTGTCCGACTTCTGAGTTACCCATTTGTCCATCAGGAAGTCCGACATATTCTCCAGAAGCATTAATTTCTGTATAAGAATATTTCTTAAAATAAGCATCTAGATTTGGCTTTTTGGCATCGTAAACAGCGTTGCCAACTGGGTTATGTCTAATTCCATAACCATCCATGATGCAAAGAATGACTGGTTTTTTATTTTCCATAATATTTGTCCTTTCCAAGGCGATATAATTGTAAAAGAAAATTTATTTTCTCTCAAGCAATATACTCAACAAAAAGAAATAATAATTAATTAGCGTTATAAAATTGCCACTATTTTTCAGTAGTAGTAGGGTAATACTGTTAAAAAATGAAGATTTGACCTATATTATCTTTCGTGATAATATACCTAACGAGGTAAAATTATGGCCAAACCAATATTAGGAATCATGTATGACTTTGATAAAACATTGTCCACGACTGATATGCAAAATTATTCCTTTATTCCAATGGTGGGAATGACTCCAGAAGAATTCTGGGGCGCAACCGGTGAATTTAGCGAAAAATCAGGATGTGAAAGAATACTTTCATACATGTATATGATGATTGCAAAAGCAAAAGAAAAAGGAATCAAACTTACCCGTGAAGTTTTAAGAGAATGTGGTAAGTCGATTAAATACCATCCAGGAGTCTCAACATGGTTTACAAGAATTAACGAATACGGAAAGCAAAAAGGGGTTAAGGTTGAACACTATTTAGTCTCAAGCGGAACCAAAGAGATTTTAGAAGGGTGCTCAATCTATGACTGCTTCACCAATGTTTATGGATGCGAATTCTATTATGAAAACGGTGTGCCTGTGTGGCCAAAACTTGCGATTAACTACACCCAGAAAACTCAATTCTTCTTTAGAATTGCTAAAGGAGTAACTGATGTAAGAGACGATAACGCCGTTAATGAAAAAACTAGAGATGGCTTAAGAATTCCATACACCAATATTGCTTATATCGGAGATGGAATGACTGATGTTGCTTGTATGACCTTAGTTAATAAAAACAAGGGCTACTCTATCGGTGTTTATACCGATGATAATAAAGAAAAAGTCGCTCAAATTAGAAAAGATCAAAGATGTAAATTTGTCGTTAAAGCAGATTATTCGAAAGACTCTGATATGGAAAAAGTCTTCAAATTAATTATCGATGACATCGCCACTAGAGCGGATTTAGAGGCTAAAGAACTCGCTTTAGCGAATAAATAACTAGCAAAGCAAAATAATAGACCGAATTAATTTGGTCTATTTTTTTATACATTTTTAACTATGAGAGTGATACATTATTATGTATGGAAATCAAAGTTGGAGATGTTGTAATTGGTAAAGTTAATCAAGTAAGACCTTATGCCTTATTTTTAACTTTTGAAACAGGTCAAAATGGATTATTACATATCTCTGAACTTTCCGATAAATATATTCGAGATATCGAAAAATTCGGCACTGTTGGGGATGAATTAAAAGTGAAAGTACTTTCAATTGATCCTCAAAACGGATTTTTAAGAGTCTCTTATAAGGCTATTCCAGAAGAAGAAAGATATAACACTCATGATGAATCAGTTCACCACTTCACTCAATTTGATGAAGCTGATTTTCATGATTTAGAGGCTAAACTTCCAGAATGGATTAGTGAAACTTTAAATAAAGCAAAGGAAGATGAAAAAGATGATTAAAGTTGATGTCAGCAATGTCATTAGTGAAGTCGAGATTGAAAAGTATCAATCTAAAGTCACGGAAATCAATAAAATGATTGATGATCGTTCAGGAGCAGGTAACGACTATTTAGGTTGGATCACCTGGCCAAAAGATTATGACAAAGAAGAATTAGTTAGACTACTTAAAGACGCTAAGTATGTTAGAGAAAATTTTGATGTTTTAGTGGTCGCTGGAATTGGAGGAAGCTACTTAGGAGCAAAATGCGCTTTAGATGCTTTAAAAGGATTAAAAAGTAGCGATAAACCAGAAATTATTTTCATGGGTCAAACATTCTCTCCAAATTACACTCACCAAGTTTTAGAGTATTTAAAAGATAAAAACTTCGCGATTAATGTTATTTCTAAAAGTGGCACCACTACTGAAACCTCGATTGCTTTTAGATTATTAAAAGATTTACTTGAGAAAAAAGTTGGAAAAGAAAAAACGAGAAAAGCAATTTATGCCGTTACCGATAAAGAAAAAGGTGCCTTAAAAACATTATGTAATAATGAAGGCTATTCCACTTACGTCTTACCAGGAAATATTGGAGGAAGATATAGTGTACTAACTCCAGTTGGATTATTCCCTCTAGCGGTTGCTGGAGTCGATGTTAAAGCAATGTTACAAGGTTCTTTAGATGCTTTAAATGATTTAGATAATGATGATTTAAAAACTAATATCGCTTATCGCTATGCGGTTAGTAGAGATTATATGTATCGTCATCATCGTCCTGTAGAAATGTTTGTGACTTACGAACCACAAATGTCTCAACTTTCTGAATGGCTTAAACAACTCTTTGGGGAAAGCGAGGGTAAAGAAAAGAAAGGCTTACTACCTACAAGTGCGACTTTCTCTACTGACTTACATAGTTTAGGTCAATTTATTCAAGATGGTTCTCCTTTATTATTTGAGACTATCGTTAACATCGTTAATCCAGAATTAGATGTTGTGATACCAAGTGATAAAGATGATTTAGATGGCTTAAATTATTTAGCAGGTAAAACTCTTTCTTATGTTAATCAAAACGCCTTTAAAGGTACTTTAAAAGCTCACCAAGAAGATGGAGGGGTTCCTTGTAATATCATTACTGTCGATAGATTAGATGCTTATAACTTAGGATATCTATTCTATTTCTTTATGAGAACCTGTGCGATGAGTGCCTATTTATTAGATATCAACCCATTTAATCAACCAGGGGTAGAAATCTATAAGAAAAATATGTTCCATTTATTAGGGAAAAAAGGATACTAAGTCGCTATCGTTTTTATAAATAAAAGTCGCTTTCAAAAAAGGCGATTTTTTTATTGAATTAAAAATAGCATAATGATATATTATTGCTTGCGTATCTGCAAAAGCGGATGCTTAGCTCAGCTGGGAGAGCATCGCCTTTACACGGCGGAGGTCGGGGGTTCGAGCCCCTCAGCATCCACCATTAACGCGAAGCTATACCAATAAAACGGAGGGGTAGCGAAGAGGCTAAACGCGGCTGACTGTAAATCAGCTCCTTCGGGTTCGGCGGTTCGAATCTGCCCCCCTCCACCACAAGTTGGGGTGTAGCCAAGAGGTAAGGCAACAGACTTTGACTCTGTCATCTCGGTGGTTCGATCCCACCCACCCCAGCCAATGATGACTCGCTAGCTCAGTCGGTAGAGCACTTGACTTTTAATCAAGGGGTCCGGAGTTCGAATCTCCGGCGAGTCACCAATTAAAAGTGCCCAGGTGGCGGAATAGGTAGACGCACAAGACTTAAAATCTTGCGGTTGTATAAACCGTACCGGTTCGATTCCGGTCCCGGGCACCAAAATTGTAAAAAACCCTGATTCGTTCAGGGTTTTAATTTGCTTTTTTATGTCGATATTTTATCTTGTTGAATAAGGCTTTTATTCCAATTGTGAGTCCAATACAAATTACTAAAAACGGGGTACCTGGCCCTATCCAAAATAGCCAACATGCACTACCAACAGATAGCATTGAAATTCTCACTGGCTCATTACTCCAACAAATAACAGCAATTAAATAAGGAACCCAAACTTCACTAGATACAATTAACGCCACAAAGACAAATATTAAAGCAGTTCGCCAGTCTCTAATATTGACCCAAATCCATCGAAAAGGAAAAGCACATAAATACCAAGCCCATTTCCAAAATCTTTTAGCTTTACTAGGTTCTTGTCTAATTCGAGCTTTCCACTCGTTTTGACTATTCTTAAATTTTTCTTCAACTTCTTTAAATGGCTTCATTTGTTTTTTTAGTTTTTCTTTTAATTAAGTAATAAATCAAATAAGTAATACCAGCAAAACCAATATATCCCGCTAAATCAATAAAGACATCTGTAAAGGTGCCGTATCGACCAGGAACAATAGCTTGTATCAACTCACTAATAACAGCGACAATAACGCCTAAGCCTAAACAAAATAAAATATTTTTCCATTTAAATTTGTTCATCAAATAATCGCTAAATACAAGCGATAAACTGGTAAATAATCCAGATAATCCAAATAGTAAAAAGTGTCCAACTAGTTTTCTAAAAACATATCTAAATGTCTCTACATCAGAAATAGTTATTCCGATTGCTTCTAATATTTTTATAAACCAATCACTAATAGAAGCAGATTGAGAAGCACTACCACTTCCTCCAATACTAGACTCCACAATAATTAAAATGTTCGTAGCAATTGATAATACTAGAAAGATATAAAACAAAATCTTACGAGCTTTCATACAATTAATAATTGTATATTAAAATAAGAAATAGGTGCTATAATAAGTTGCTATGAAAACAGAAGAAATCCAATCTCTAATTGAAAAAGTCTTAGGTAAGGGCAGTGAAATCGTTTCTCCTTTAATTGGGGGAATGATGAATATTTCCTATATTATTAAAGATAAAGATGATAAGAAATATGTTCTTTATATTTCTACAGAACAAGCTAATGAAATGGTTGATCGTCCTTTAGAAAAAGAACATCAAAGAATTATTTATGCGATTGGTATCACTAGTAGAAATGTTTATTTTGATGAGAGTAAAGGCATTAAGATAAACGAATTTATCGAGGGACAATCTTTAGATAAAATTGATTCTTTTGATTATGAAAAGATTGCTCAATTATTTAGAGATTTACATTCTTCTCCAGTTTTATCTAAAACTGACTACGCTCCATTTGTTAGATTCACTGAAACTTATGAAAAAGAAGCGCTTTCATTTCAGAAAGAAGTCTCTCCTTTATATAAAGAATTAAGAGATTTCTTATTTGAGCATAAAGAATATTTAGAAAGTCAAAAAAAGACATTATGTCATAATGACGCTCAAAGAAGTAACATCGTTAAAACTCCTGATAATGAATATTATTTTATAGATTTTGAATTTGTTGGAAATAACGATCCAATTTACGATATTAGCTGTTTTGGAAATGGATTTGTTTCTGAAGGAAGAGAACTTTTAAACAAATATTTTTTAAATAATCCTAGTCAGGATCAAATAAAAAGATATTATTTATGGAGAATTTATATCTCGCTTCAGTGGTATAATGTAGCAGTCACTAAGCATTACCGTGGAGAAGGAGAAAAGCACGGATATAATTTCTTAGATGTTGCAACTCATTTCTTAAATAACGCTAAAGATGCTTATGACGGATATAAATTAGAAATTAAAGACGATAAGATTATGGATGATACAGAAAAATTAATTATTTCAACATTAGATAAAATTAGACATTTCTTAAGAAAAGATGGAGGAGATTGCGAATTCGTTTCCTTTAACGACGGAATAGTCTATGTCAAAATGATTGGAGCGTGCCAAGGCTGCTCCTACGCTTATAGCGACATCAAAGATCTTGTAGAAGTTATTTTACAAGAAGAAGTTCCTGGTGTAGTTGAAGTGAGAGTTGCGGAATAATTGGGGTATAGCCAAGCGGTAAGGCATCGGCCTCTGACTCCGACATTCCTTGGTTCGATCCCAAGTACCCCAGCCACATAATAAAAATGGACTCGATCACTCGAGTCCTTTTAATTTATTTATAAATTAGAATATATTTTCTTTGCGGTTTACCACGATATAACCTTTACGATTATAAACATCTTCACGGTTATATTTAATAGGGGAGCCGTCCGGTTCAATAAATAAACCACCTGCTTCTTCGACAACGATTTGACAAGCCGCAGTATCCCATTCTTTAGTGTTCGGGCTTCTTCTTATGGTAATTTCCGCTAAGCCATGGGCGATGGCGCATGGTTTTAAAGAACTACCCTTTCTTTCAACATGTTTAATCTTGTCACTATGTTTTTCTATATATTCTTTTTCAGCATCATTAAAATGGAAGACACTAATTAACATAGTTAAATCTTCTAATTTGTCATTAACGTGAATTCTAACTGGCTTTTCATTTCCTTTTTGGAAATAACTGCCATTTCCTTTAGAAGCGAAATAGATTTCATCAATAGCAGGAGCAACAACTACACCCACTACTAATTCATGTTTATAAGCTAAAGCAATATTAGTGGTAAACTCACCATCTTTAGCCACAAAATCTTTTGTGCCGTCAACTGGGTCAACAATCCAAACAAAATCATTTTTTAATCTATCAAGATTATCAGTACTTTCTTCTGTTAAGAAAGCGTGAGTAGGGAACTTTTCATGTAAATAATTTCTAATTATTTCATCAGCGCTTTTATCGGCAATAGTCACTGGAGAATTATCTTCTTTAATTTCGACATCAAAATGTTCAGCGTAAATCTCCATGATTTTCTTTTTGGCTAATAAACCTGCTTCAATAGCAGCATGTAATTCTTTTTCCCACATCATTGTTGTTTTCTCCAGTTAATAATTGCTTGATCTAACTTACGAATAATAACATCGATTTGATTATAATCTAAAGATGGGAGTTGCGCTCCACTGGCGTGAGCGTGTCCGCCTCCACCAACACTAACAGCAACTGGTTGCACTAATGGACCATTACTTCTAAATTCCGCTCTTACTCTCCCATCTGCATATTCAGCAAAGGAACACCAAATAGGATAACCTTCAATGTTTCCTAATAAATTAATTAAATTAGAGGCATGGTTAGCGGAGATATTAAGTTCTTTTAAGGTGTGACGATCTAAAACAATAGAAATAACACCTTCTTTAGATTTCTTATAGTGAGACATGACATAACCTTTAGCTGCTAACGAGATTTCATCGGATTTTGATAAAACTCGATTAATCTTATTTGGATTAGCGCCATGTTCGCATAAAAATTTTGCTCTTTCAAATGTTTGAGGGAAATTAGTCACAAACTGGAACCTAGCACTATCGGTAAGAATACCAAGATATAATGCATTAGCGCCTAATTTAGTTAGCTTAAGGTTATTTTCAATCACTAAGCCAGTAATAATGTCACAAGTACTATTAGCGTCGACATCAACAATAGACGGTCCTTCTTTAAAGGTGCCAGTATCGATGTGGTGGTCGATTTTTGCAAACTCTTTGGCGGTGAAGATTCTAGAATCTTCCATTCTTGCCAAATCATTGCCGTCAACAATAATTGCTAAACTATTTTTGATAGTCTCATCGCTAACTTCATCCATTTTACAAATCACATCGAAAAATGGAGGAACTCCAGATCCGGTAATATAAACTTGTTTACCCGGTAAATTAGCAAGAATGATTTCTTTTAAACCAACTTGTGAACCATAGCAATCTCCATCAGGATTTATATGACCATAAATCACGATAGAGTCGTTCTTTTTTATTAAATCCCAAATTTGTTCAAACATAATCCTAAATTAGTTTTCGGATAATTCATCCTTCTCTTCTGATTCATCGTCAGTATCAGAAGCAGATTCATCTTCGAATACTTTATTGTATTCTTCTTCTTCTTCGTCTTTCTCTTCGATATCATCATCGCTAGTTTGAACATCACTATAGACGTCTCTCATATCGATGTGGACTTTATCAAAGACATGTCTTTCTCTTAAGTCCCATTCATTTTCTCCAAGAGTAATGAAACGTCCATCGAGCATCATATTGGTGAAGAATTGACCAACTTTAGCATTTGCTTGTTCTTCGCTTAATCCGGCTTCTTTTTTAACATACTCCCAGATTTCTTTGAAGTTGACTGATTCTTTGTGCTTAGAAACAAATTCATAAGCATGTTCAATTAAAGATTTAGACATAAATGTCTCCTTTCTTACATTCTTGTAGGTGCAGATACACCCACTAAAGATAATGCGTTTTTCATAACAATTTTAGAAGCTAGGCACAGGCCTAATCTATTTGAGGTAACGCTTAAGTTATCTCGATCTATAACTCGACATTCAGTATAGAAGCCGTGGATTTTTTCTGCGACTTCATGAATGTAGTTAGTAATTTTATAAGGGGCTCTTTCTTTAGATGCGGTTTTAACGACATCTGGAAAATTAGATAATGTTTTTGCTAAGTCTAATTCACTTGGCATAGTTAATACTGGAGTTTCATTAACTTTGATATCTTCAGCACTAGAAAGAATTGAACATAATCTAGCATGAGCATATTGAGCGTAATATACAGGGTTATCACTACTTTGTTTAACCGCTAAATCTAAATCAAAGTCTAAATGTCCACTAGCGTTTCTCATCACAAAGAAATATCTAGCAGCGTCTACCCCAACGTCTTCACATAACTCACGTAATGTATATCCGTTACCAGTACGTTTAGAAAGCTTAAATTCTTCTCCATCTTTCATCATTCTTACCATTTGAATTAATTCAACTTGTAAGGAATCAGGAGAATATCCGTGCATCATTAAAGCAGATTTCATACGGTTTATATAACCGTGATGGTCAGCGCCTAGTACGTCGATTAATTGGTCAAAGCCGCGGCTCATCTTGTTAACGTGATAAACAATGTCTGGCATAAAATAGGTATATTCACCATTACTTTTTCTAATAACGCGGTCTTTATCGTCTAAATAGTCTGTTGTTTTTAAAACAAGCGCTCCACCATCTTCATAAATATGTTCTTTTAGATATTCGATCTCTTTTTCCACTGCTCCACCTGCTCTAATCTTCTTTTCAGAAGAGAAGACGTCAAATACAATGTTGTAATTTTTAAGGTCTTCTTTGATTTTATCTAATTCGAATTCCATACCTTTTTCTTTGAAAAATTCAAAATAGTCAGACCTAGATAATAAATCAGGACCAAATTCATCAAAGATGCGTTTAGCCACTAACTTTACATCTTCCCCGTGATAGCCATCTTCAGGAAGAGCAAATGGTAAACCTAAAATTTCTTTATATCTTTCAATTAATGATTCACCAAGGTGATCAATTTGATTACCAGCATCATTAATATAGTATTCTCTAGTTACATCATATCCATCAAAAGTTAGGATACGACTAATAGCGTCTCCAATAGCCGCTCCTCGAGCGTGTCCAACATGTAAATCGCCAGTAGGATTAGCGGAGACAAATTCCACATTAATCTTTTGATTCTTTTTTTCGCCACGTCCGTAGTTATCGTTTTTAACGATAATCTTATTAACCAAAGCACTTAAAGAATCATTTTTCATAAAGAAATTAATAAAGCCCGGGCCCGCAATTTCAATCTTTTCAATATTTGATAAATCAAGTTTACTGACGATTAATTCAGCAACTTCTTTTGGAGATTTACCAAAATATCGACAAGACTTCATAGCAACGTTACTTGCAAAATCTCCGTGAGCAGGGTCTTTAGAATTCTCAATGATAATTTGATCTAGTTCTAAATCAACATTAAGAGATTTTAATGCTTGTTGAATATTTAGTTTTAAACTTTCTTTAATTTCCATATTTTTAACACAAAATTATACTTATTACTAATTAACATTAGCAATAACTTTTTTTAACATAATCATCGAAGTGGCTTCAATAGCCTCACCTTTACCAACTTCTCCGCACCCTTCATTAGTGCCCGCTTTGATAGAGACTTGATCAACATTAACCTCTAATAAAGTTGCAACATTTTTTCTCATTAGTTCGATATAATCTTTTAACTTAGGTTTTTCTAAAGAAACAAAGATATCAACATTATTAACTTGATAGCCTTTATCTTTCATCATTTTCACTACTTCTTTGACGATAAGACTGCTATCCATATTTAGTGTCTCACTAGAGGTATCAGGAAAGTGTTTACCTAAATCACCAAGGGCTAGTGCGCCTAAAATTGACTCCGCTAAAGCGTGATATAAAACATCACCATCACTATGAGCAAGCTCTCCTAAGTGATAAGGAATTTCTACTCCGGCAATGATTAATTTTCTATTTTCCACTAAACGGTGGATATCTTTAGAAAAGCCAACACGATAATCCATTATTTTTTACCTGAGACATTAAATTTGAAGAACATGATATCTCCATCTTTTGGAAAATATCCTTTACCTTCGGTACGCATCTTACCAGCTTCTTTAACTGCTAACTCACTACCTAATTCATGAATAGCTTCATATGTATATACTTCAGCGCAGATAAATCCACGTTCAAAATCAGTATGAATGATTCCAGCACATTTAGGAGCGCTATATCCGTTAGTAAATGTCCAAGCTCGACACTCATCTGCTCCGACTGTAAAGAATGTAGATAAATTGAGTAGTTTATAAGTAGCTTTGATTAATTGAGCCAAACCACTAGTTTTAATTCCTAAATCCTTTAAGAATTCTGCTTTTTCTTCTTTAGATAATTCCGAGAGTTGAGATTCAATCTCACAGCTCACTGGAATTACTTCGTTATGTTCTTTAGAAGCATATTCTTTAACCTTATTAAAATTAGCACAGCTAGAGATATCTAATAAATCCTCCTCACCAACATTAGCGACATAAATGATTGGCTTTTTAGTTAATAAATGATAACTATAAACCACTTCTTCTTGCTCTTGAGTTAAAGGAACATTTCTAGCAGCGACTCCATTAGTTAAAGCTTCTTTAAGAGGAGTTAAACAACTCATCTCCATTACTGAATCTTTATCTTTTAAGATACGCGCTTTATTTTCAATCTTTTCAATTCTTCTAGTGACTGTTTCTAGATCCGCCATCACAAGTTCAAGATTAATGACTTCAATATCGCGAATTGGATCGACATCTCCTTCAACGTGAATGATATCCGCATTATTAAAACATCTCACCACTTCCACAATCGCATCACATTCTCTAATATGAGAAAGGAATTGGTTTCCTAATCCTTCTCCTTTGGAGGCTCCTCTAACTAATCCGGCAATATCATAAAATTCGATTGTTGCAGGAATAGTTCTAGCTGGTTTAAATACATCAACCAAAAAATCTAATCTTTCGTCCGGAACTTCAACAATTCTAGTATTTGGATTGATAGTGGCAAAAGGATAATTAGCGGCTTCAACATGCGAATTAGTAATCGCATTAAATAATGTAGATTTACCAACATTCGGTAATCCAACAATTCCAGCTTTTAATCCCATAATAAGTTCTACTTCCAATTGAATATTATATTCAAATTTCTCTATAAGACAAAGATAAAATATAATTTTATGTTTCTAAGTTACTGCAAACACTCTAAAGGAGGAATTTTTGATATCTTTTTAGAAATCAAAATAGAACTAATTATAGAGATGAATGTATCCACTAAAATCATATAAATAACTGACATTGGATTAAAAACAAACATCGACTGAATATGTAATGAGCTCGCTAAAGTTTTAGATAAAACAAAAGAGATTATTAATAGTTCAATAACTGAAAGTATTAAGGAAAAGCTAGTCATAATAAAAGAATGAAAATAAATAAACTTCTTACTTTGGCTCTTTTTACTTCCCAAGCACCTTACTAATCCGATGTCCTTTTTCACCTCTAAAAAATGAAGATAATTACAAATAAATAGAATTAAGCTTGCAATTAAAACGCTAGAAATTGAGACCACTAATAAGATTACTTCGATATATCCACATATTTCATCAACACTATTTTTGACATCCTTTAACGGTGAATAAATTTCATATTGAGGAAAAGCACGATTAACAAAGTTAATTACGTCATTTTCGTGCGCGGTATCAATTTGAAGAGCAAAGTTTTCAACATTCAAATCAAAAGTCGATACCCCAAGCATGCACTGGAAAAATAAAATAGACCAACTTTCATTATGATGTAGAGCGAGTTTTGCACTATTAGAAACACCTACTATTTTTAAAGGAACGGTTTTGAAATCTCTAGAAATATAGCCATTAGGTAATAAACTTTCTTTAATTGGGAAAGTGAAATAAATTGTCTTATTTTTAGGCTCAGTAATATTAAGTTTTTCAAGTAAGGCTGAAGAAATTACTATTTCCTGATAGTTAACAGGCTCTCTTCCACTAATTAATTGATAATAAGGTTCAAAACAAAACCCACTAATATTGCTTTTAGAAAAATGACCTTCTACCGTGTTAGTTGGTAAAGAGATATTTTGTGAATCTTCATAGCGGACATAACTAAGTAAATCAACGACATCATAAATACTAACTTCACTACTGGATAAATAGCTACTTTTAGAAAAGCCAACCATTAAGCTTCGATCATATATGGCATAAGCATTACTACACCCATAAGTCACACTTTTTATATAGTGATTACCCTCTTTACAAAACGAGCCAATAAAAGATGGGAGATAATCTTTTCTAGAGCGATTAATCACTAATAATCTAGGGCAATCAAATGGTTCATACCCATTATATAAAATAGGATAATACTCACTTGTTAGTATCTCGAAGTCATAATTATGATATTTAAAATCAAATCTATGTTCTTTGATAAATAAATCTTTATTTTGCTTAAAAGAAAAATAATAGGCTTTCTTTAAATCCCAAGGATGTTCACTATTAACATTTAAATAATTAGTGGTCGGAAGAGTTAGTTTATTCTCCAAAATATATTCATTCCATATTGGATTTGAATGGTAAATTAATACCTGATTAGACAAACAAAATCCCTTTAATTTTAAAGTGAAACTACCTTCATATTGCCACGCACTATGAGACACTAGAAAGGTTATAAATAAGTCATTATGTTCAATATATTTGCTAAATGAAGATGTAGTTCTTTCAATTTGAAGTTGGAAACATATCTCATTAATCACAGAAAACGGACAGCTTAAAATAAATTCATCATTTGCTAAAGTAGTTAACTTATTTGGATATACATCTAACGATTTACTAATAAGCCCAAATTCATTAATGCAAGAAATATCTAAACCAGATATCGGCTTTATTTGACTCCCTTTTTCTATATAGCTAACGTTATAATCGAACATCTTTTTAAAATCATTCGCATAATATACACCAATATAATCAATGTCTTCTTTATAATCTTCCGCTAGAGAAATAACTTCATCATATTCAGTGCCACTAATGATATCTTTTGATATGTCCTTTTGTTTACTAGATAAAATAAGACGATCGTCATCTAAAATCGAAGAATAACTACGATATAAATTAGAGGAAATAATATTTGATAATGTACTAGCTAAACCCACTCCGATTAAGCCAAAAGAAGTGACAAAAGTAATAAACATTGTTCGCCATTTTCTTCTTTTGATTGTATGAAGGGTGTGTTTAAAAAGAAAAGGAAAAGGAAGTAATCTTGTTTTTGTTTTATGCGATAAATTTAATACCGGCAAATATTCTTGATGTTTCTTTTTGTTTTGATAGATAACATCAACAACTTTTCCATCACACATTTTAATAATTTGATCCGCATATTTTTCACTTAAAGCAATATCATGAGACACCATTATCACTAAAGAAGAGGAACTAATCTTTTCTAAAAGCGACATTACTATTTCACTATTATGCTCATCTAAATTACCGGTTGGTTCATCCGCTAATAGAATTAACGGGGAATTTGCAATAGCCCTAGCTAGTCCTACCCTTTGCTTTTCTCCTCCAGAAAGATTAGAAACTAGCTGGCTTTCTTTTTTAGATAGTCCAACTAGTCTTAATAAATCTTTAATCCTCTTCTCTTTTTTTGATTTTTTATCTCCACAGGAAATATCTAATGCTAATTCGATATTTGCTTTAACTGTTTCATATTCAAATAACTTATAGTCCTGAAACAAGAAGCCTAACTTTCGACTTCTAATTATCTCTTTTTCATCATCACTTAAATATTGATAAGATTTCCCATCAAAAGAAATATCGCCAGAAAAACTTAATAAAGTACTAAGGATATTTAATAATGTAGTCTTTCCACATCCTGAAGGGCCGTTTATAATCACTAGTCCAAATCTTGGAAAAGTTAAAGAAACGTCTTTTAAAACATAACGCCCATTATATTTTTTAGAAACATTAGTTAACTCAATCATTAACTTTTAACTCCAAAGACAAATTGCGTCTTTTTGAAAATTTAATTGGTAAGACTGTAGCAATAGTAATTAGAAAAATAATCATTACTAATATAGTCAAGGGATATAAAAGAGGGATATTTAAAAAGGACAAATAAGGAATATCAATAATTTGACTGACATTTATGTATTTATAAATAATACGGTTAATTAATAATGACAAAGGATAAGACAAGGTTAATGAGAGTATTAAAGAGATAAAACCAGAATATAGATTTTCATTAATATAGATATTTTCGATATCACTATCTCTAGCACCTATAGACGATAAAATAGCGCTAACTTTTCGATCTTCAGAATAATTGGTAAAAGAGATAATAGTTAAAATTAATAAAGTTCCTACTATTCCAATTGCTAAAAATAGGAATAATGCATATTCAGCAGCATTAGCAAAACCAATTAAAGAATTTGCGATTACTAGCGAAGAAGAATTAAATGAATAATCGCTAAAAATAGAATCATCAAATAACAAATTGCGGTCACGATAATTCTTTAAAAATAGCTGATATGAATAAGAAGAAATTATCGAATAATCTTCAGCGTCCATTACCCTATCATACCATGTAATTTTATTATCATAGTAGGTTGATAGATTAAGTAACACATATTCTTGTAAATAAGATTCTAATCCTAGGTAAGAATAATAAATCTTTGGAGTATTTAAATATTCTAATTCATTAACAACACCCACTATCTTACAACTAAATGAATATTCAAAATAATCAGTGATTTCTTCTTTGTATTCATTAACATAAATAGATTCAAATTTATGATAGATATTTATATATTCTCCAATAGGATCATAACCTAAAGAAGTTTGAATTTGATTATAGCAATTAAGATTCACTACTACTTCAGATAGATTATCACTTTTTGGGAGGGTCCCTTTAAATAAAAGCGAATTATCAATTGAGTCATCTACATAACTATATATTGGAGTATACGATAGTTTATCAAAAGAGGTATCTCCAATTAAAATTTTTGGATTTTGAGGCAAAATTGCCGAAAAATTTGGACAAATATTAAATATTTTAGCAATTTTCTCATTCGACCTTAGCTCGTTTATATTAGGTCTAACTGACTTAGTTAATTTAATGAATCCTGTATCAGTTACCAACTCATCTTTACTAATATATCCATATCCAAAATCTAGCTGATTATAGGAAGCGTTTTTGATTGCAACATCTTTGCCGTTAATGAATCCAAACACTAAATTTGTAATAATCATAGAGATCGATAATGAGGCCACAACAAAAAGATTTCTTTTGATTCTTTTTTTGTAATTATTCCTACTAAATCGACTTGTCCAGTTGATTCTACCTTTAGATATTTCATGCTCTTTATATAACTCGGATTCAAATTTCTTGTTTAAATAATCATTAATGATGCTTCCATCAGCTAATTCAATTATTCTATTACAATATTCTTTTACAATTTGTAGGTTGTGTGAGACCATTATTACTAATCTAGACTTACTAATAGAAGATAATAACTCCATCACCTTAATAGAATTAGCCGAATCTAACGCTCCAGTAGGCTCATCACACAATAGTATTTTGGGGTTTCTTATTAAGGCTCTAGCAATAGCGACTCTTTGAGCTTCTCCACCCGATAATTTATTAACTTTTGCATTATATAATTCAATTGGTATACCAACATATTCTAATAAAGAAGTAGCCTTTGATATTGCTTTATTCTTACTACATCCACTAAATAATAATGGTAATGTAACATTATCCATAACAGTTGTATCAGGAATTAGATTATATTGCTGAGATACTATTCCGATTTGATCTCTATAAAATAAATAATCTTTTTTTGTTTTATAAACATATTTCTTTTTATTTAAATAAATCTCACCTCTAGATGGTTTATCAAATTTAGAAATCATGTTTAATAAAGTGCTTTTCCCACTTCCACTTTTCCCGACAATAGAAACAAAACCATATTCATCAAATGATAAATTAATGTTATTTAAAGCATAAAAAGAATGTTCTTTATCTATAGGAAAAGATTTGTATAAATTCTTGATAACTAAAGCTTTCAAAATTAAAACCCTCCTATTATATAAAGAGGGCAAAAATTCGAAAAATTTGTAAAATATTTTTAAAAAGCTACCTGATATAACAAATGACCTGCATAGCAGGTCACTATTTTTTATTATTCATCTTCCATTTTTACGGCAGCAGGGACTTTAGGTAAGCCAGGCATTGTCATAATCGAACCAGTTAGAGCAACAACAAAACCTGCTCCAGCAGATAAACGTACTTCTCTAATGGTGATATCAAAATCATCTGGAGCGTTTAATACTTTGGCATTATCAGTAAATGATAACGGGGTTTTAGCAATACACACTGGAAGATTTCTATATCCTTGAGATTCAAATTCAGCAATTTGTTTTAATGCTTCTTCAGAATAAATAACATCTTTTGCTCTATAGATTTCTTTACAAACTTGGTTAATTTTATCTTGTAAAGAGTTATTTAGTTCGTATAGAGGATGATAATAACTTTCTTTAGTGGCTAATGTTTCTAACACTTTATTTGCTAAATCAACAGCGCCAATTCCGCCTCTAGAAAAAGCATCACAGAAAGCAACTTCATAGTGATTATCAGAACAGAATTTGATTAATTCTTCTGTCTCTTTTTGAGTGTCACTAGAAAAATGATTAACACAAATCACAGTAGGTACATCATATTTAGCAATATTTTCCATATGTCGTTTTAAGTTAGCAAAGCCAATTCTTAAAGCTTCGATATTTTCATTATCTAACTCTTCAAATTTGACTCCTCCGTGGAGTTTAAGCGCTCTAATTGTAGCGACCATCACCACTGCGTCAGGTTTAATATTAGCAACACGACATTTAATATCTAAGAATTTCTCAGCACCAAGATCAGCACCGAAGCCAGCTTCAGTAACGACAATTGGAGCAAGTTTTAACGCCATCTTAGTAGCAATAATTGAATTACAGCCATGGGCGATATTCGCAAATGGACCGCCATGTATTAAGCATGGATTTCCTTCTAAAGTTTGAACTAAGTTAGGATTAAAGGCATTTTTCATTAATTTATAAATTGCGTTGGAAATACGTAATTGTTCTAATTTAACAGGCTCTCCATCAAGATTATAAGCAACAACAATTTGTTTAATACGATTAATAAAATCTTTCTCATCTCTAGATAAGCAAAGAATCGCCATCATCTCGCTAGCGACAGTAATAACAAATTCATCATGTCTAGGGGCGCTTTTCTTCTCATCTTGATTTACAGTCACACTTCTTAATGCGCGATCATTCATATCAAGCGCTCTTTTCCATAAAATTCTAGAAGGGTCAATTCTTAATTCATTCCCTTGGAATATATGGTTATCAATAACCGCAGAGATTAAATTAATAGAACTAGTTAAAGCATGCATATCTCCAGTAAAATGAAGATTAATATCTTCAGAAGGAACTACACTAGCAAGTCCTCCACCAGTTGCCCCACCTTTTAAACCAAAGACAGGGCCTAAGGATGGTTCTCTTAAACATAATAATGAATTAACGCCAATCTTATGTAATCCATCAGTTAAGGCAATTGAAGTTGTAGTTTTTCCTTCACCAGCTTTAGTAGGAGTAATTGCGGTTACCAAAACTAACTTACCATTAGATTTGTCCTTAAGTTCCTCGTTAATTTTTAAATCAATTTTTGCTTTATCTAAGCCATAAGGAATTACGTACTCTTTTTTAATTCCGGCATCCGAAGCAACATCATAAATATTTCTCATAATTAGACCCCCAATCCTATTTTAGCTTCCTCAATGTTTTTATATGTTTCTGAATCGAATTGATTCTTGAAAAACGTCACTTGTCGCTTAGCGTAATTTCGAGTCCTTTTTTGAATTAACTCGACGCAGCACGCGTAATTTGACTTATTTTCTAGAAAATCAATGACTTCTTTATAGCCAATTCCTTGCTTGGCGGTAAGAGATAAATCGTAATTTTCTAGCAAATATTTTACTTCATCTACTAGTCCATTTTCCATCATTGATAGGACTCTTTTATCAATGTTTTTATATAACTCTTCTCTATCAGGACATAAGAATATGAATTTTACATCTTGATAAATTGGCTTATGAGTTTGTTCATTTAGAATATCTGTTTTCTTTTTATTCGAATGTCTAATTAATGAAATTGCTCTTAATAAGCGCTTACGATTATTAACGTGAATCTTTTTACTTTCTTCAACATCAAGACTTTCTAATAGCTTATGTAGATCTTCATTACTTAAATCTAGTAAATCATCATCAACAGGAACTTCTTCCTTTTCAAAACAATAATCAAATAACGCCGCTCGAACATATAGACCAGTGCCGCCAACTAAAACTACATCATTATATTTATCTAACAAATTAGATAAAACTTTTCTACAAAGTGATTGATATTCCATCACCGAGAAAGTTTCATTAGGAGTTTTAATATCTAGTAAATGATATTTTTTATAGTGAGGATCGTCTTTAGATAGTTTCGCGGTTCCAATATTCATATCTTTATAAATTTGAAATGCGTCAAAATTAATCGCTTCACAATTAAGCTTATCTATAAGATAATTTGCAAGTTCAGTCTTTCCTGAACAAGTTGGGCCCATAACTACATAAATCATGAAATCCATTATAAATAAAAAAGAAGTGAATTTCATCACTTCTTATTAACAATCTTACTAATTTCTAATAAGTATTCATTTACTTCTTCTTTTAAAACATTGTAATTAACCACTAGCGGGTGATTGTTATATCTACTTAATAGTTCTTGATGTAATTTATCATTTTTATGAGCTTTTGCTAAGGCAATATCTTTTTTTAATAAATTAATTTCTTCATCTTTATCCACTAATTCTTTAACTCGAAGATATTCCGCTATTAGAGGCTCCTTTAATAATTCCTCTTTTAATTCTTTAGCGAGTTTAATTGACTCATTCATTAACTAATTCTCCAATTAATGAATATGTATGGCTTTCAATAATCTTGACAGGAACGATTTTACCAACTAAAGATTCATCACCTTTAAAGTGAACTAATTTATTGGATTCTGTATAACCAGAAAGCATATCTTTATCAGTCTTACTTGTCCCGTCTACTAAGACTTTATAAACCCCACCAATATAACGTTTAGAATCCGCTTCAATATTAACCTCTAAATGCTTAACAAGTTCTTTAAATCTTCTGCTCTTATCCGCGTAGCTAACATTATCTACAATCTTAGCAGCAGGAGTCCCTCTTCTAGGAGAATAAATAAAGGTAAAAGCAGATTCATATTTCACCTCATCAACTAGGGTTAAGGTTTCATTAAATTGTTCTTCGGTTTCATTAGGGAAACCAACAATGATATCAGTGGATAATGAAAGACCTGGAATCTTACTTCTCATCTCTTTAACTAAATTAAGATAATGCTCTCTAGTATATCTTCTTCCCATAAGGCGTAAAACTTCACTACTACCAGATTGAACTGGAAGGTGAATACACTTCATGATATTGTCGTATTTTGCAATAATTTCTATCATTTTGCTGGAGAAATCCCAAGGATGAGAGGTTGTGAATCTAATTCTAGGAATGCCCATTTTAGCAGCTTCTTCAAGGACGTCTGCAAAGTCATGACCTTCATTAAGATCTTTCCCATATGCATTCACGTTTTGACCTAAAAAAGTAATCTCTTGATAGCCTTCTTTTTTAAGTTCTCTAACTTCATCCATGATGTCGTTAAATTGTCGACTTCTTTCTTTACCTCTAGTATAAGGAACAATGCAATATGTACAGAATTTATTACATCCATAAATAATGTTTACATACGCTTTAAATTCATTGTTTCTTTTAACATTTTTATTCTCGATAACTTCGCCTTGTTTAGACTTAATTGCAATTAACCTAATATCGTTATTATAAGTTTCATAAATTAAATCAAGCAATTGATCAATTTCATGGGTGCCAAAATATAAATTAACTTCAGGAAATTTATTCATTAAAATATCTAGAATTTCTGGCTGTTCCACCATACATCCACAGATTCCTAAAACTAGCTTTTTATTAATCTTGCGATATTTCTTTAAATTTCCAATATCCCCATAAACTTTATCTTCAGCGTTTTCTCTAACAGCGCAAGTATTGATGATAATGGCATCAGCGTCTTCAGGTTTATTTGTCTCCACATAGTTAGAGGATTCTAACATCCCTTTCATAGTTTCTTCATCTCGAATATTTGCTTGGCAGCCAAAAGTGTGAATATAGTATTTCTTTCCTTTTCCTATTTCTTTCATTTCATTTAAATGAAGCGGGGAATACGCTGAAAATTCAGTCTCAGTTTTCACTCTAGACTTAGCTTCTATTAAATTTGGATAACTAATAATTTTTGTTTTCATTTTATTTATCTTCTAAATAGTAAATTGGAAATATTTCTTTACACTTACCATTAAATTCATCGATATCTAGAACAACCGCGGATAATAAGCCTCTACCTTCGCTAGGAAGATCAAATCTAGATTGTTCTCCATAAACAATTTTATTAACCACTGTTTCTTTTGTAAAACCTAAAGCCCCATCCGCAAATCCAGTCATACCAACATCAGAGATATAGGCTGTTCCACCATCTAAAATCTTATAGTCCTTAGTTTGAACATGAGTGTGAGTTCCAAGGACTGCAGAAACTTTACCGTCTAAAGCATATGCCAAGCAAAGCTTTTCTCCAGTAGCTTCTGCGTGGAAATCAACGATATGGATATCAGCTTTTTCTTCATTATTAATAAGCTCGATTAATGAATAATAAGGATTATTTACTTCCTCATTCATGAATACTGAACCAAGGACATTAGTCACTCTTATAGTGACTCCATTAAGTTCATAAACGATGCTGCCTTCTCCTGGAAAAGGGTGTAGCAAATTAAGCGGCCTAATTAAGCGATCAGTTGAATCGATATATTTACGTAAATCATTCTTACTGTCGTAATGATTACCTAAGGTAATTGCATCAATTCCATCGTCAATTAATTCTAAATAATGATGCCTTAATAAGCCTTTACCATGCGTCACATTTTCTCCATTAGCGATAACAAAATCAATGTGATATTTATCCACAAAGGTTTGTAAGTGATCTTTAATGACACGTCGGCCAATTTTGCCGACGATATCGCCAATAAATAAGATTTTCAAATTAGCTCTTTTCTAGAAGTAATTACTTCGCAGTTTCAATCGCACGATATTCTCTAATGACGGAAACTTTAATTTGTCCTGGATAAGTCATTTCGTTTTCAATACGTTCTTTAATTTCTCTTGCGAGTTTAAAAGCACCGATATCGTCAATCTTATCAGGAATAACCATGACTCTTAATTCTCTACCAGATTGCATCGCGTATGATTGATAAACTCCATCATAGGATTTACAAATCTCTTCAAGTTTTTCAATTCTTTGAATATAGTTTTCAAGCATTTCACTTCTAGCGCCTGGTCTAGCAGCACTTAATGTATCAGCGGCTTGGACTAAATGAGAAATAACATATTTAGCTGGTACGTCGCCATGGTGAGATTCAATCGCATTAATGACAACATCACCCTCACCATATTTCTTAGCAAGTCTAGAACCAACTTCGACGTGACTACCATCTGTTTCATAGTCAATAGCCTTACCAATATCGTGAAGTAAGCCAGCACGTTTCGCTAAGTTTTGATCTAAGCCAAGTTCCGCGGCCATAGAGCCCGCTAAATAAGCAACTTCAATAGAGTGTTCTAAGGCGTTTTGTCCATACGATGTACGGTATTTTAATCTACCGACATAGTCTAGAAGCTCCTTATTAATTCTTGGTAAGCCAAGTTTGAAGGCCACATCTTGACCAGTTTTATGGATGCTTCCTTCTACTTCTTGTTTACATTTTTCAACAATTTCTTCAATTCTACCTGGTTGAATTCTACCGTCTTTAATTAAATATTCTAAAGACATTCTAGCGATTTCTCTTCTGATAGGGTTAAAACAAGACACTGTAATAACTTCAGGAGTGTCATCAATAATTAAATCAACACCAAGTAAGGTTTCTAAGGTACGAATATTTCTACCTTCTCTACCAATGATTCTTCCTTTCATTTCATCGTTAGGAAGAGCAACAACAGAGACAGTCTTTTCAATAGTTGTATCTTGAGCGTACTTGCTCATTGCTTGCACTAAAATTTCTTGAGCTTTTGCGACCACTTGATCTTTTGCTTCTTCTTCTTTGTTTTTAATGTAAGCAGCAATTTCTCTAGAGACTTTAGATTCTACTCTTTTAAAGAGTTCGTCTTTTGCTTCTTGAGTTGACATTTGAGCAACCTTTTCAAGTTCAGAAATGATTGAATCAATCTTTTCTTGTAAAGCTGCTTCTTTCTTATCAACATCTTTTAATCGACGATTAAGAGTTTCATTCTTTTCATCAAGAGTATTTTCTTTTTGAATAAGAGCAGCGTCTCTTCTATCGATATTTTGTTCACGTTGGAATAATTGTTTTTCTTGAGCGGTTAATTCCAACTTTCTTTCTTTAATTTCTTTGTCCGCTTCAATTTTCATTTCATTAACGACTTGTTTACCATCTAATTGGGCGTTCTTAACAATATGTTCAGCTTTAATTTCTGCTTCACGAACAATCTTGCCAGCTTTGTTTTGATCTCTTTTTCCTTTAAAAAATGGAACAAGAAAAACAACAGCAGCCCCGACTAGTAAACCAGCAAAAGCACAGATAATTGGTAAACCAATTTCAGTGAATCCACTTAAAATGTGCATAGAATAATTCCTTTCTAATATAAATATATAGTCAAAAGACTATTTACCTAAATCAACTTAAAAATTTGCTATAAGTATGATTTTTATTATGTAACAGGCAAATGCCTGATAAAACTTTTCTCTATTGAGAATCTATAGGTAAGTACCTTCCGAGGGTACGTGTTTATTATAAAGGAAATAAGTTGATATATAAAAGAATAATTTATAAAAATTATAATAGCGGAGTAACAATTTTAATTAAACCGCAAATAGATCTAGAAAATAAGCCTAGTTTATAGTCGATAGGAACAAGTTGACTATCATTAATCATGGATTTGAAGTCTTGGCTGATTTCTTTAATACATGGATTTTTATATAAAAGGGTGCCGCATTCAAAGTGATGAACCAGACTTCTAAAATCGAAATTAATCGTACCTACAAAGGCAAGCTCATCATCTGCTAGAGCAGTTTTCATATGATTAAATCCAGGGGTATAAATATAAATATGGACACCGGCTTTTAATAGCGTCTTAAAGTTAGATTTAGCAACCTTATAAACTAATTTTTTATCAGGAATTCCTGGAACAATTAAATGAACATCCACTCCTCTTAAGGCAGCATTTCTCATCGCTTCCATTAATCCAAATGTTGGAATTAAATATGGAGTAGAAATATAAACCTTTTTAGTGGCGTAATTTAAAATATTGATGTAGTTTTGTTCACCGATCATATGGTCGTTGGTATAGAATCCAGGTCCATCTCCAAAAGGCATAACAAATCCTTCTTCTTCAAAAGTTGGATAATCAAAATCTAAAAATGGAGATAAAGGAGTAATCTCTTTAGCGGCAATATCAAAGTTTTCAATAAATGTGGTAATTAAATCAGATATAGCGGTTCCTTCAATTTTCACCATTGTATCTTTCCAATAACCAAATCTTTTAATGATATTGGCGTATTCATCAGCGAGGTTGTTGCCACCTGTAAAGGCCATCTTATGGTCAATAACTACAATCTTACGGTGATCTCTATTGTTATATACACCAGATAAGATTGGTTTTAATGGGTGGAATTTATAACACTTAATGCCGTATTTCGCTAATCTTCGTGGTGTGCTAAAAGAGATGGTGCCATTACATCCTAAATCATCATAGACAATTCTAACATCAACACCTTCTTGGGCTTTTTTAATAAGAATATCTTTTACTTCTCCCCATAATTTGCCATCTGTAATAATAAAGAATTCAATAAAGATGAACTTTTCAGCTTGTTTTAATCCTTCGATTAAATCTGGAAAGAATTTATCTCCAACTGGATAATAAGTAACTCTATTATTTTTAAAAGCACCAACTCTTGCGGTATTTAAAACATATTGGAACGCTCCACGTGCTCTACCTAATTCTTCTTCGTATTTAGAAAAAGCAATTCTATTTCTTTCATAGTACGGTTCAAGTTCTTTTAAATAACCCTTTATATATTTAGTTTCTTTTCTTGGAAGTCCATGATTTTTAAAGATTAAAAAGAATGTTACTGTGGCTAAAGGAAAGACAAATAGAAAGACTAACCACGGGACTTTGAATTCAGGATCTTCATATTTATTAATAACTCTAAAGAAGATAATAACCGCCAAAACAAATGCAACAACTCTAGCAATAACGAATACTTGGTTAATAGTCGTTAAGATTTTTGCCGCAGATGGGTTTTGTTGAATAATTGGCGCAAAGATGTATGTATCAGCGCCAATTTCAAAGAATATAACAATTAAAACTTCAACTAATAAAAAGAGAATTGTAAATAAATATCCTGAGGTTAATAGTCTTCTAAGTTTTTTCACGTTTGGTTCCTAATTATTGTCTAGCTTCTTTAATTGCTTTTAAGATTTCTTCTTTTACGTCTTCGTTACTATGGATATACTCTTTAGCAGTCTCTCGGCCTTGACCTATTTTGCTGCCATTATATTCAAACCAGGCACCACTTTTTTTAACAATGCCAAGTTCAACAGCGCGATCTAATATTTCACTATCTTTAGAAATACCTTTTCCATAGATAATATCAATTTCACATTGTTTGAATGGAGGAGCAACTTTATTCTTCACCACTTTAATTCTACAAGTGTTTCCAGTGACATCGCTTCCTGTTTTAATAGCCTCAGTTCTTCTAATATCTAATCTAATAGAAGCATAGAATTTTAAGGCTCTACCTCCAGAAGTGGTTTCAGGATTACCGTACATCACTCCAACTTTTTCTCTTAATTGGTTGATGAAAATGATCGTGCAGTTATTTTTATTTAATAAACCGGCTAGTTTACGCATCGCTTTAGACATAAGTCTAGCTTGCATACCAACAGAGTTATCACCCATTTCTCCATCAAGTTCAGCTTGTGGGACTAAAGCAGCAACACTATCAACGATTAATAAATCGATAGCCCCACTACTAGCAAGCATCTCTGCAATTTCAAGAGCCTGCTCACCACTATCAGGTTGAGATAAAATTAGCTCATCGATATTAACACCTAAATTTTTAGAATATTCAGGGTCAATGGCGTGTTCAGCATCAATAAAAGCAGCTCTTCCACCTTGTTTTTGACATTCTGCAATCGCATGTAGCGCTAATGTGGTTTTACCACTACTTTCTGGACCATATATTTCAATGATTCTTCCTTTTGGATATCCGCCTACTCCAAGAGCTTCATCTAGTAAAAGTGAACCGCTTGGTATAACGGAAACCTCAACGTTTGGTCGATCGCCAAGTTTCATCACGGCGCCTTTACCAAATTGTTTTTGAATTTGTTTTAGAACTTCATCGAGTTCCTTTTCATTTAGTTTGTTTTTTTCGTCCATTTTTTATGGCCTCCTCATTATATATAGAGTGGTTTTTTTCGATTTTTTTGCAAAAAAAGTTAATTATTTTCTAAAATTAATGATTCTAAAAGTTCGAAAGCAATAATTATTGCTTTTTCTTGAATCTCATTTCTTGATCCTTCTAAGTTATATGAATAGACTCGAGTGGTGTCTAAAAAGGCAATTCCGATATGAACTTCTCCAACTGGTTTATCTTCCATCGCACTAGGTCCAGCATTTCCAGTAAAGGATACGCAATAATCGACATTGAGTAATTTCTTGCCGTTAGATGCCATTTGTCCAGCGACTTCTTTTGAAACAACACCAAATTCATCAATGTCTTTATAAGAAATACCAAGTAATCTATTTTTTTCTTCAGTCGCATAAGTCACTAACGCGCCCTTAAAGAAATGAGAGGCTCCACTAATAGAGGTAATCTCTTTAGCAAATGAACCGCCAGTAAAAGACTCTACAGAACCAAGAGTTCTACCTTTTTCTCTAAATAATTTATTAATACCTGCGCTATCCATTGTTATTTGCTTTCTAAAAATGCTTTACGATTTTGCCACACATAAATAATGCCGCTTAATAAAGATGCAAGTGTAGCTGCATAGACAATAAACATTGTTACGGTAAGATATGGGTTGGTATTATTTGGATACATATAATGGAATGGAAAATCGTTTAATAATACAGCGCCAATTGCAACCATTTGTAGGACAGTTTTAAGTTTGCCAAAAATATTAGCAGCAATAACTACTCCTTTTTGAGCGGCGATAAATCTTAAAGCGTCAACAACTGTGTCTCTAGCGACCATAATAATAACACACCATACAGGGATAAATGTGGTCTGCTCATAAGCATAAGGAGCAAAAATGCTAGGAGCACATAAGAAGATTAACATTGAACTAACTAATAACTTATCTGCTACTGGATCTAAAAACTTACCTAAGTCAGTAACTTGATTGTTTTTTCGAGCAAGTTTTCCATCTAAATGATCGGTGTAACTAGCGATGACAAAAAACACAAAAACAATTAAAAAAACCAAGTTTATACGAGAATTTCCAAGTTCAGGGGTTGATAAGTTAGGGATTAGAGATAAAACAAATAACGTCACAATTAAAATGACAGTAGCAATAATTCTTGAGAATGTAATTTTTGTTGGAAGATTCATAATCTCTCTCTCCTTTTAATAGTGAGTCTTCGACCCTATAAGCCATGTTTTGTCTAGGATGATAATTTATCTAAGAATAATCTTACTTGAATCGATTCGCTTCTCTATCAAGTCTCCCCTACCAAATTTGGGTTTCTCGCTTATGGGGTTTACCGCGTTCCACCTTATTCTTTCAAATAAGCTCCGTCACTGTGGCACTTTCAGGAATTTTACCTTGGGTCGCCCTTTAGGTTAATTTCCGCCGTCATGTACTCCTACATGCCTAACGTTATTCTTTCCGTTAGCATAATCACTACAACCATCACAGATTGTGCGAGCATGGACTTTCCTCTAACTAACTAGTAGTCAGCAATCATCTAGGTCGAAGGTTTTATTTTAATTCATCGGGAATAGAACCAATATGTTCTTTGATATAACTCTCCAGCTTCCCAATACGCTGGAGTAATTCGTAATTATCGATATGAATAGGTTTGTCTTTAGGAAGATATTTAATTCTTTCTTTAAGCTTAGTTAATTCTTGTAAAAGACTAGCATTAACTTTTTTTAGTTCCTCATTTTCATTTATTAAAGCCTTAACATCAACAGAAGATTTTGATTCAATCTTACGATAATCATCGATAATTTGATCTAAGACTTCATCAACTTCATCAGGATCATAACCATTTCCCGCAGACTTAAATTTCTTTTTATAAAGCGAATTAGATGAGAAATTAAGTTCTTTATTCATATACTCATATATTATCTCTTATATGGCGATATTTTTCTATGAAAAATTTATAAATATAATCAAATTTTTATATAAATCAGCATCCCTTTTTCTTGAAAAGAACCTTTTCAATCGTTAATATAGAAAACGATGAAAAAAATAAATCGCATCTTAAAAGGTAGAAAATATCTCTGTTTCTTAGATTTTGAAGGGACTCAGTTTTCTCATGAAATGATTGCCTATGGAGCCTATTTCACTACTTTAAATAAAGAAGGGCAAATAGTAAAATCTAAAAACCCAATTCGAAGTTATGTGAAATGCAAAAACTCTATCGGTAAATTTGTTAGAGAATTAACTGGCATTACTGAAAAAGATTTAGAAAAATATGGAGTGGATTTTGCCACAGCGATTCATCAAATAAAAAAATATTGTGGCTTAAATTTTAAAAAAACGATGTTTGTTACTTTTGGTAACCACGATATTCGTATCTTAAATCAATCTTGTTCTTATAATTTAAATGCTCCTCAAGAGCTTTGCGATATTATTAAGAAGAATCATTTTGATTTCCAATCAGTCATTTCGGAATTTGTGAAAGATGATAACGGCAATCCATTATCTTTAACTCATTATTTAGAAACATTTGGCATTGAATTTGATGGTACCGCTCATGATCCGATGTATGACGCTACTAATTTAGCCAAACTTTATAGTGTTTTCTTGAAAGAAAAAGATATTGTTCTAAATCAGTACTGTAAAGTATTAGCAAGAAGTAATGTTGGACCTGAACCTGTCAATAAAGCAGTTAAAAAATTATTAAACGGAGAAAGTGTATCTCCTGATGAATTTAAACAATTTATCACAGAATACATCGACTAATAATGAATTATCCTAATGGACAAGTTTATAAAAAAGAGGAAATAAAAAAGAAAAGAAAATCCTCTACTGAATTATCTATTTCCAGCGCGAACCGTGGAATGAGTTTTGAAAGCGAAATCAACGCTTCAAATGAATATTATAAAGATAAGGATATATGTTTAATATCTAAACGCCCTACTCCAATTAATGTGGTCAAGGTTGACTATTCCAAAGGAGCAAAAATTACCCATGCTTATTTTGAAGAACAGTCCACTACTGACTATAACGGAGTGTATAAAGGACGTTATATTGATTTCGAAGCAAAAAACACTAAAAATAAAACATCTTTCCCATTAAATAACATCACAAAACATCAAATCGAACATTTAAAAAGAGTAATAAAGCATGGAGGAATTGCGTTCTTTATTATTCAATTTGAATCATTAGATAAAGTATTTATTTTAGACGCAAGTTACGTGATTCAATTTTATGAACACGGAGAAAGAAAATCTATTCCATATTCTTGTTTCTTAGAATCAGGAGTCGAGGTAGTTAGAAGTTATAATCCTAGATTAAAATATATCGACGCAATCAATAAATTATATTTTTAGTTCTGACAGTATTTTTTAATTTTGCATTCTTCACATTTTGGATTTCTAGCAGTACAGAAATATCGACCAAAATGAATTAATTGATGATGAGATTTAATCCAAGATTCTTCTGGGATTATTTTTTTAAGTTTTCTTTCTATATCAATCGGTTCGTCTTTTTTAGTTACGATGCCTAATCTATTAGATATACGAATAATATGAGTGTCCACTGGTAAATCCGGAATTTTAAAGACTTCACATCTAATGACACCCGCAGATTTATTCCCTATACCTGGAAGTTTTTGAAGTTCATTTTTATCGCTAGGGAGAACCGAATTAAAATCGTTATATAAAGTTTCAGCAATCCCCTTAATGTTTTTTGCCTTATTTTTATATAGTCCAAGAGATTGAATTTCGTTTTCGATATCTTTAATATCCGCATCCACAAAAGATTTAAGTGTTGGGTATTTTTTAAATAAATGACTAGTTACTGCATTGACAGATTTATCTGTAGTTTGAGCGGATAACATCACCGCAATCACAAGCTCATAATCTTGAGAATAAAAAAGCTCACATTTTGCATTTGGAAAAAGTGAGTCTAAATATTGTGATACTTCGAAAAATTGTTCTTTAGTTAACATTAATCTTTATTGATCCACGGTATTTTAGCGATACGAATTGTTTCTTCTAAATTCTTATCCCATTCTTCGCTAAGTGGGGTATGTCCTTCAGATTGCAAATCATCTCTTTGAGACCAACTAAGAAGGATTTTATCCACGCTGCGTAGGGTTTTTTTGTTTTTTGATAGAGCTTCTTTTAAAGCATCAATGATAGTTTTATCGCTATATCCAAAAGAAATCCATTCATGAATTTTTGCAACTTCTACAGGAGATAATGATCTACCTAAAAGTTTTTCATAATTTGTGTATACGTTTTCAAGTTCTTCTTTAATTCTTGTAGAACTTTTTTCCTCTTCTTCTTTAGATAAGAATAATTGGAATTCACGATATAACTTTTGCTTTAACGGCTCTAATGTAGCGACAGTATTTTTACCAATAGTCTTATATTCAAACATTCCTTTGGTAAGTAACTTAGCTAAAATCTTATCAATCTCTTTAATATCTAAAGTCATTTTTAAAGATAATAAGTCAGCGGTCACGAAAGGATTACCTTGACTGATAAGATGGTCAATAACAAAAATAGTCGCTAACTCGTTTTCATTGAGTTTTAATTTGCGATAATTCTCGATTAATAAATATCTAAAATCAATAGCCTCAGTAATCATTTATATGTAATATAGCACACTTCGATAATAATTATAAATTATTTGTATCTAATTTTTCTAAGATTGCTTTTAACTCTTCCTTGTGATGACATTTATGAATTTCTTCTAGGTTTTTTTCTTTTCTGATATTACTTAGTAAATCTTTATTATTCTTAATTACTTTTTCTAACTCATTATCAACATTAAATCCTAAATCTAATTTAAAACGGTACACTCTTATAATTCTTAATGGATCTTCTTTAATTCTTATAGCAGGGTCACCAACCATCCGAATGACTTTATTTTTTAAATCTTTTTGTCCGTTTACAAAATCTAAAACATTTAAATCTTTATCTAGATATAATGCATTTATTGTTAAGTCTCTTCTAGGATAATCTTCTTTAATATCTTTAGTGAAAAAGACGACATTTGGGTGTCTAGAATCGACATATCCCGCTTCTTTTCTAAAAGTAGTAAGGTCAAATTTTACATCTTTATATTTAAATTTTATTGAACCAAAACGTTCAAAAGTATAATCAGCGTTCTCTAAAAATGACTTAGTTTCTTCCGGAGTCGCATCAGTTACTAAATCCATATCAGTTAACGGTATATTTAATAAATAATCTCTAGTAGAACCCCCTACTAAAAATAATTGATAACCATGTTTATTAAATATATCTACTAGTTCTTGAAATAAAGATATTTTATAGTCCATACAAATATTATATTTATTTTATGTAATAAAAAAAGACCCGAAGGTCAATTTTTTATGACGATTATTTGTTGAGCTTTGCTTTGAATTCTTTCGCCAAATGAACTGTAACAGTTTTCTTAGGTTTGATTTCAATTTCAGTGTGTTTTTTAGGATGTGTTCCTTTTCTACCAGCTTTTGTTTTTGGTTCAAACACACAGAAGTTCTTAACGTTAACAGATTCCCCTTTTAGCAAAGCTTCCATAATGAGATCGAATGTCATATCAACCGATGCTTTTGCATCAACTTTTGATAAGTGCGCTTTCTCAGCAACAAGCTCTATAATCTCATTCTTGTTGAGCTTTTTCATCCCCTTAACTCCTTGTTGATTTAAATTAATTATAACCAATAAACAAACTACTTTCTATGTTTTTTTAAACTTATCTTTATAGGCGTTCCTTCAAAATTAAATGTCTCTCTAAGCCTATTTTCTAAGTAACGTTGATAAGAAAAATGCATAAATTCAGGATCATTAACAACTAATGAAATAGTTGGAGGAGCAGTCAACACTTGTGTTGCATAATATATTTTTAAGCGCCCCCCATTGAAGTCTGGAGCCTGGTTCATAACTTGTGCTTCTTGAATCACATTATTTAAAATCGAAGTTTGAATACGTGTATGATATGCCTCATGTACAAGTAACAAAGATTCAAAAAGTGTATTTATCCTTCTTTTAGTAAGTGCAGAAAGGAAGACAATTGGAGCATAATCTAAGAATTTATATTCATTACGAATTAGTTTTTCATAACTAGACATTGTGTTAGTATCTTTATCCACTAAATCCCATTTATTAACAACGATAATAATTGCTTTATGTAAATCAGTAGCGTATTGAATAACATGTTTATCTTGTTCAGTAATACCGGTTTTTCCATCTAAAACAAGTAGAACTATTTCACTTCTTTCAATTGCTTTTAATGCACGTATTGCAGAATATTTATCAATCGCTTCGTATATTTTTCCTTTTTTCTTAAGTCCTGCAGTATCGATAACAACATAATTAACCCCATCTTTATTAAATGGAGTGTCAATTGAATCTCTAGTTGTCCCAGAGATATCACTAACAATGACTCTTTCTTGACTTAAAATTGCATTTGTTAAAGATGATTTACCAACATTAGGTCTACCAATTAAAGAGAAGGTGATAGTATCTTCTAAAGCTTCATCTTTATAATCTTCAATCTTATCAATAATACGATTTAAAACATCTCCAATGCCAACACCGTGGCTACCAGAAACAGGAATTGGTTCACCTAATCCTAAAGAATAAAACTCAGCAGCGTTAGCAGCTTGAAGTCCTTCATCAATCTTGTTCACTAATAAAAGAATTGGTTTTTTAATTTTTCTTAATAATTTAGCAACCATGTGGTCATCACTAGTGACTCCAACCTTACCGTCCACTACAAACAAAATAATGTCGGCCTCTTCAATAGCGATATTGGCTTGCATTCTAATCTGTTCTTGGAAAGGACGATTAGCGATTTCAATACCACCAGTATCAATAAGAGTAAAACTCTTACCTAACCAATTAGCAGTGCCATACAATCGATCTCTAGTGATACCAGCTTCATCATCCACGATTGCTCTTTTATCACCGATGATACGATTAAAAATCGTTGATTTACCAACGTTAGGACTTCCAACAATAGCAACAACTGCTCTAGCCATTAATACCTTTCTCCGCTAATTTAGCGTTAATAATCTCAATAACTTTGTTGACTACTTCTTCAACAGTCATAAAAGAAGTATCTAAAGTTAAAGCATCAGGGGCACATTTAAGTGGGGCAAAATCTCTATGAGAATCGATATAGTCTCTTTTTCTAACATCATTTTCAATTTCTTCTAGTGTGCAAGGGATACCTTTGGCGATATTTTCATCATATCGACGTACCGCTCTAGTTTCTACAGAGGCAATTTGGAAAATTTTGACATCTGCATCAGGAAGAACATAAGTGCCAATATCTCTACCATCCATAATAACAGAGTGTTTAGCTGCCATTGCTCTTTGTTGATCAACTAAAAATAAACGAATATCTTTATAAGAAGCAATATAACTAACATTACCTGAAACACGTGGCTCTCTAATTTCTTTTGTAACATCAAATTCATTACAAAGTACTTGTCCGCTAGGTCTTAATTTAATTGTCACTTCAGGAATTAACGCACAGCAGGCCGCCTCATTTTGACAATCAACGCCTTTTTCCATGCAGTACCAAGTGAACGCTCGATACATGGCGCCAGTATCAATATAGGTATATCCTAAGCGCTTAGCAACTTCCTTAGCAACAGTAGATTTTCCAGCAGCGGCTGGGCCATCAATAGCAACAGTAATTTTCATAGTTTTGCCCTCCTAAAAAACAATTACTCCAAATATTATTAATAAAGCAATAATACAAACAATAGCTAAGGCAATTGATAAGTTTATTGCTCTATTTTTAATTGCAATTTTCTTAAAAAAACCCGCTTCATCAGCGTATTCATCGTGAGTTGAAGGGGTTTTTAAAACAGGGATATTGTCACTTCTTGCGGCAATAGCTTGACGATATTTGCGATATTTCTCAACTCGTGTCCCTGCCATAATTTAATTTATCTATCTTTCATCATTGGGAATAAGATAACTTCTCTAATGTTTTCTTGATTTGTTAATAGCATTACAAGTCTATCTATGCCCATTCCAATTCCACCTGCTGGAGGCATACCATATTCTAGAGCTTCAATGAAATCATTATCCATTTCATTAGCCTCTTCGTCTCCAAGTTCTTTAGCTTTGAGTTGCGCTAAGAATCTTTCTTTTTGATCAAATGGATCATTAAGTTCAGTATAGGCATTTGCTAATTCTTTGCCGTTAACAAAAAGTTCAAATCTTTCAGTATAACGTGGGTCTTTACCTTTTTTAGTTAATGGTGAAACTTCAATTGGATAAGAATAAACGAATGTTGGTTGAATGAGTTCTGCTTCACAGAATTCTTCAAAGAATTCATTCATTACATGACCAACTGTGTTTTTATGTTTTTCTAATTTAATGCCTCTTTCTTCTGCTAATTTTTTAGCTTCTTCAAAGTCATAAATCTTTCTAAAATCAATACCAGTCTTTTCTAAAATAAGGTCCGCCATAGAAACCCATCTAAATGGTTTATGGAAATCGATAACTTTATCTTGATAAGTGATTACGTCACTACCAGTAACATCCTTAGCGGCTTTTCTAATCATACCTTCCGCTAATTTTCTCATTCCTTGTAAATCAGAATAAGCTTGATAAGCTTCAATTGTGGTAAATTCAGGATTATGAGTGGCATCCATTCCCTCATTACGGAAGAGTCTACCAATTTCATATACTCTTTCCATACCACCGACTAATAATCTTTTAAGATTAAGTTCAGTAGCAATTCTTAAATAGAAATCTTTATCTAAAGCATTCATATGAGCAATGAATGGTCTAGCATTAGCACCACCCAAAATTGGAGAAAGCACTGCAGTTTCCACTTCCACAAAACCTTGTGCGTCTAAATAAGATTGAATGCTTCTAATAAGTTTTGGACGAGCAAAAGCCACTTTTCTTGATTCTTCATTCATAATTAAATCAAGATATCTACGTCTACTTCTTTCTTCAACATCCACTAAGCCATGGAATTTCTCTGGAAGAGGATGTAAGCACTTTGTTAAGTGGGTGTATTTTTCTGCTCTAATGGTGAGTTCACCACTACGAGTTTTCATCACGCGTCCATAGACACCAACGATATCTCCGATATCAGCAAGTTTAAATAATTCATATGCTTTCTTACCAACAACATCAATACCCATATAAACTTGGATATTACCTGATTTGTCTTGAATATTCATGAATGAGGCTTTACCCATTCTTCTTAAGTTTTTAATACGACCAGCAACAGTCACATATGGTTTATTCTTTTCTAAAGAATTAGGGCTCTTTTTATCAAATAAAGAATGTACTTCACCAACTAAATGAGTGACTTTAAAAGCTTTTCCAAATGGATCAACTTTAAAAGACTCATATTTTTTAAGTTTTTCCCTTCTAACTAATTCTTGATCATTAAGATTTTGATTATCCATAGATAATGCCTCCACATTGAAAATAGTATATAAGAATATTTGACCACTTTGTAGTCAAAATTGATTTATATCAGAATTTCTTTTTTATAATCCTCAATAATTCGAAGTATGTCGTTATAAGAATTTAATTCAGTTGATAACCTACACTTTAATGGTTTAGATTTTGGAAATCCATCAAAGAATTTCGAGGCTATACTTCTATAAACTCTCATTCCAATAGTTTCGCCTTTTTCTTCAATAAGTAACCTTGCTAATTCTAAACAATAATCGATTTGTTTTTCTAAATTCGATTCGCATAACTCTTTATTATTAAAATAGTTATTAATGTTAGTGATAAGTAAAGGATTTCCCATACCGCCACGAGCCACCATGACTCCATCTGCACCTGTAATTTTTAGTGCTTCAACAGCATCTTCAACAGTATAAATATTGCCGCTAATTATGAGTGGGACATTTACGCGTTCTTTTAAATTTTCAATTAGTTCCCAATGCGGCTTACCGCCATACATTTCTTTAGCGCTTCTAGGATGAATTGCAATAAGATCGACTCCTGCTTTAATCGTCTCGTCGATAACATCTAAAAATTGATCTTTTGAATTTCCAGCACCAAGTCTAATTTTAACGGTAACCGGTTTATGAGTCGCCTCTTTAACTGCGCGAACAATATCTCCACAAAGAGTAGGATTATTCATTAAACTAGAACCTGCTCCAGTTTTAGTAACTTTAGGAACTGGACACCCCATATTGATATCGTAAAAATCGATATTTTCATTTAATTTTTCGCAAATTAATGCCGCTTTTGCCAGATTTTCTTCCGAATTGCCGAATAATTGGACTCCAGTTGGAACATCGAGCTTTTCAAAGGTGACATAGGATTTTGTCTCTTTATTTCCATAGATTAAACCCATATCAGAAACCATTTCTGTAACAACATATCCAACTCCAAAAGAAGCACAAAACTTGCGATATGCACTAGAGGTAATTCCTGCCATTGGGGCAAGAACAACATTCGATTTTATTTCTAAATTTCCAATCTTAAACATATAAGAAAAAGAGGGGATTATTCCCCCTTATTTTCTCCCTCAATAGGTTCTGGCTCAACTTGAACGGTTTTTTCAACCATTTCTTTTTCAGCCTTTTTAAGATGACGATGTTCGAGCAAATAATCGATCTCTTCTGCAGTGATTTGTTCATATTCAAGAAGGGTTTTTGCGATTAATTCAACATCATCTTTATATTTAAGAATAATGCTCTTTGCTTCCTCATGAGCCTCGTTAATAATCTTTTGAACTTCAGCGTCAATTTTTTCAGCAGTTGCTAAAGAGAAATTCTTTTGGCTTGAAGTATAATCACGTCCAAGGAAGACACTTCCAGTATCTCTTTCATATTGAATTGGGCCTAAGGAAGACATACCTAATTCGGTAACCATCATACGTGCAATGCGAGTTGCCATTTCAATATCGTTTTGAGCTCCAGAAGAAATATCATCAAAGAAAACTTCTTCGGAAGAACGTCCACCAAGATAACCCACAATTCTAGCAATAAGTTCTTTGCGTGTGAGCAAGAATCTATCTTCTTCAGGTGTCATACGGACATGTCCGCCTGTATTACCACGAGGAATAATTGTAATTTTTTGAACTTTATCTGAATGTTCTAACTTCAATCCAATAATTGCATGTCCTGCTTCATGATGTGCGACAACTTCACGTTCATGTGCGTTAAGAGAGCGAGAAGATTTAGCTGGACCAGCGATTCTTCTATCAATAGCTTCATCAATTTCAGCAGTAGTAATTTCAGACTTTCTTCTTCTAACTGCTAAGATTGCAGCTTCATTCATGATATTTTCAATATCAGCGCCAGAGAAGCCAACTGTTCTTTTAGCGATGGCGGTGAAATCAACATCTTTAGCAAGTTTCTTGTTTCTAGAATGTACTTTGAAGATTGCTTCTCTACCTTCTCTATCTGGTAAGGAAACAGTAATTTTTCTATCAAATCGACCTGCTCTTAATAAAGCTGGATCAAGAACATCATCTCTATTAGTTGCAGCCATAACGATAATGCCAGAGTTATCAGAGAAGCCATCCATCTCAACTAAAAGTTGATTAAGTGTTTGTTCTCTTTCATCATTACCACCGCCTAAACCAGCACCTCTTTGTCTACCAACAGCATCGATTTCATCGATGAATACTAAACATGGAGCATTTGCTTTAGCGGTTCTAAACATATCTCTAACTCTACCAGCACCAACACCAACAAACATTTCTACGAAATCAGAGCCAGAAATTGAGAAGAATGGTACTCCCGCTTCTCCAGCAACAGCTTTAGCAAGTAAGGTTTTACCAGTACCTGGAGAGCCAACTAATAAGATACCTTTAGGCAATTTGGCTCCAAATCTTGTGAATTTTGTTGGATCTTTAAGATATTCAACAATTTCTTCCATCTCGGCTTTTTCTTCATCGCAGCCAGCAACATCTTTAAATCTGACTTTAGAATCTTGAATTCTTCTAGCACGAGATTTATTGAAATCCATAGCTTGTCTATTAGCCCCACCAATAGAGCCAGACAATCTAGAGAATAGGAAGATTACAATAATCGCACTACCAGCAAGCATGATGATAGTTGGTCCCCAACTATCCCACCAGCTAACCTGATAGACATCATTTACAGCAATTGATTCAGTTGTATAGTTTGTAACCCAATAGTTAGCACTTAATTTAGGGAGTTCAAGAACGTCATCTTTATTAAATTCACCTTTTGGATTTTCACTTGTAGCAAGTTCAGGAACATAAATCTTGGTTTCTACAACCTTAACAGTCCAACTGATTTCTTTACTTTCATAGGTTGCTTCATCAATTGTGCAAACATATTTAGTGCCGTTAGTTAAAACACCACTTAAAGAAACATAACTTCCTTCAAAATGATGAGTAACAACAGTAGTCTTAACTTGTTTATTTACAAGAGCTTGAATATAAGCTTTTGAAGTTAAAGGAGATGAGTTATCTCTATTTCCAAAAATACGATAAGCAAAAATAGCAATTAAGCCTGCTACTAATAGTATAGAAAATATAAAACCAAGGGGAATTCTACGTCTTGGAATATTATTAGGATTATTGTTATTTTCTGGCATAAAATTTTACCTCCATATCAATATTGATACGATATCTTAAAAAGATATATAGATTATATTAGTTTTTGTTTATTTTGAAAAGCAAAATACAAGTTCTTATTTAACATAAAAACTTAGCATATCAGATAATTGAAAGTCTTTTCTATAGCGGGGGATATAGATAACTTCACCATTTTTATTTAATATAACAGGCCAAGTCATCCTTTTCCTAAACGGCATTTTCCAATCAATCATAAGTCTAGATGCCTTGGCTTTATACCCATTAATGATAATAAAATCACTATTTTTTATATTTCTTATAATTAAAGGATAATCATCAAGATTAACATTTCGATCAGAAGTGTCTAACTTGAAATTAAGATAGAAATACGGAGTGTCTAATATTTCAGGACAATTCAGAGTGTATTGATACTCTTTTCGTTCAAATTTATTAACACCAAATTCAAAATTATCATATTCCTTGAATAAATATAGGCCTTTAAAAATCATAAATTGACCATTAGGCCTAGAAGATTTTAATACTTTGATTATTTGTCCTACATTCTTCTTTGACAAACAATAGGATGCGTTAATATTTTTAGCTAAATAATTAAGCGCATAACACTGGGATAAAAAGTCTAAAGAGATAACATAACTAACTTCATTTAATCTTTTAATATCAATAGACTTAAATAATTCGGTTATGTTGTTATTTTCTTCGTTAATTTTATTAAGAATTTCTTCTCTTTCATAGTCGCTCAATTTTGACACTATATTCTGCCTAATTTTATTTCGTAAAATAGAGATATCAAAGTTTGTTTTATCAATGGCATAAGGAACATTATTTTCATCGCAAATTGATTGTAGATAAGACTTCTTTAAATGAAGCAATGGTCTAATAACATTAACTCCGTAAATAATCGTTTCTGAGCTAATTCCATAAAAAATTGGGTTATTTTGACGCTCTTTTTGCATTAAATAGGTCTCAATTAAGTCATCTTGATGATGAGCGATAAGTGTTGCATCATAACCAAATTGAGTGCATAAATCTTTAAAGAACTTATATCTAATTTCTCTACAAGTAGCTTCGACATTTTTATTGATCTTTTCTTTTACATCATAAACATGAACTTTAATGTTAAATAGACTAGCGTATTTAAGTAAACCATCAACCTCAAGATCACTTTCTTCTCTTAGATGATAATTAACAATCGCACAGGCAAAATTATATTTATTTTTTGCTAGTAAATGAAATAAAGCCATAGAGTCTGGCCCAAAAGAACATGCTAATAAATATTTCTTGTTTTTATCTAGATTCAAGCTGTTCATAACTCGCTCTATCCTTTTTACCTACTTTTTCTACTTTTGCAACAATAGAAAACTCATTATCACCAAACTTGATTGAGATAATTTCTCCACCTTTAATATCAAAAGACGGCTTAGCAATTTTATCATTCACTTTAACTAAACCTCTTTCGCAGAACTCTTTGGCAATAGTTCTTCGTTTGATAATTCTCGAATCTTTTAAAAACAAATCTAATCTCATGCAGTTTCAATAATTCTATTCGTATTAATAATGTTCACTAATGATTTTAATATATTTTCTAAATCTATTAACCAATTTCCTTTTTTGTTCATCACAATTTTAAATTTATGGTTAAGGTAACTAATTTTAATAATGGATAAGTATGGTATTAATGCTTCAAATAAGATATTTCCTATACCTTTAATATTAATAAAGTTATCTCCAAGATATAATTCAACATTCATTTTGTTCTCTTTAATATCATTTATTTCACATTGTTTGACCATTAAATCAATAGCTCGTTTATAGAATAATTGTTCAACTTCTTCAGGTAATCGGCCATAAACATCTCTTACCTTAGCTTTAATCTCATTTAACGAATCTATTGAGGATGCCGCTAATATATCATGATAAAGTTCAATCTTATCGCTATCTGAGGCGTACTCTTTTGGAATATATGCATCAAAAGCCAAAGATAGAGTTTTATTATATTGAGCTTCTTTATGATTCGCACCTTCCATCTTCTCTTTAACTGCTTCATTTAAAAGTTTGATATACATATCTAAACCAATAGAGTCAATAAATCCAGCTTGCTCAGGTCCTAAAATATCTCCAGCACCTCTAATCATTAAATCTCTTTGAGCAATCTTATATCCACTACCTAGAGCAGTAAAATCTTGTAACGCTCTTAAACGTTTTTGAGTGTCTTCTTTTAAAGCTTTATTACCATTATACATTAAATATGCGTAGGCAATTCGATTGCCCCTACCAACTCTACCTTTAATTTGATATAACTGTGCTAATCCATATCTTTCAGAATCATCAACAATAATCATGTTAGCGTTAGGAACATCAATTCCGTTTTCAATAATTGAGGTGCAAACTAAAATTTGAATATCTCCTGAATAGAATTTGATCATGGTGTCTTCAATGTCGTTTCTGGTCATTTTTCCATGCGCAACAGCAATATTCGCGGATGGAATTGCTCTTTTTAATCTAGAAGCAATTTCATAAATTGTTTCAATGTCATTATGTAAATAGAAGACTTGTCCGTCTCTTCCTAATTCTCTTTGAATTAGCTCTTTTATTACTTGAGTGTTAAAAGGAGTCACATATGTTTGAATTGGCATTCTTTCTCCTGGAGGAGTAGTAATTTGAGACATACTTCTAACTCCTAATAAAGAAATCTGCAATGTTCTAGGAATTGGGGTAGCGCTTAAAGTTAAGACATCAATATTAGATTTTAATTCTTTAAGTCTTTCTTTTTGTTCAACACCAAAACGCTGCTCTTCATCCACCACTAATAATCCTAAATCTTTATAAGTAATATCATTTGATAAAAGGCGGTGAGTGCCAATAATAAGATGGATTTTGCCTTCTTGGATTTCTTTAATATATTCCTTTTGTTTCTTCTCGGGGACAAGTCTAGAGAAGATAGCAATCTTTATATCAAATTTAGAGAATCTTTCTAAAGCTACTTCATAGTGTTGTCTAGCTAATAAAGTAGTAGGACAAAGTAACACTGCTTGTTTTCCAGAATTAATACATTTAAAGATTGCTCTAAAAGCAACTTCGGTTTTTCCAAATCCTACATCTCCACATAATAAGCGGTCCATAGGATGAGTCGATTCCATATCTGATTTAATTTCTTCCAAAGAACGAATTTGATCTTTAGTTAATTGGAATTCACAGGTATCTTCAAACGCCTTTTGGAACTCATCGTCTTTAGCGAAGGCATATCCTTCTATATGACTACGTTCAACATATAAATTGAACAATCTTTCCGCTAAATCGTTGATTCTTTCTTTGATTTTAGCTTTAGTTCTCTCCCAATCTTTAGTGTGCAATCTAGATAATCTTGGTCTAGCGCCTTCTTTTCCTAAATACTTTCTTATAAGTTGGAATTGAGATAAAGGAACATATAAAATCTCTCCTCCGTGATAAGCAAGCTTTAAATAATCTTGATGTTTACCTTCAACTTCTAAAGTCTGTAATTCTAAAAATTGGCCAATACCTTGATATTCATGAACAACGTAATCTCCAGGGGTTAAGTCTTCATAACTCTTTAATATTGTTGCTTCTTTAAAACGATTATCAAATCTTGTGATTCTAATTTTTTCGTTAAATAATTCTTTAGAAGTTAAAAAGACAACTTTTTCATCATCTAAAACAAATCCGCACGGGATATTTGAAATAGACAAACCTATTTGATGCTTGCTAGGTAAGCCATATTCTTTAACCATTTCAAAAGGAATATGAGATGAATCTAGTAAATCAATAATTGTATTTAAATGTTGTTTAGAACTTAGCGATATATTGATTTGGTAGTTTTGATTAATATATGTATGAATGACATTAATAACATCGCTGTCTTTAGAAACCTCAAAAGGAATATTTTTACAGTTAAACACTATATCTTTATCGCTAGATTGTAATATAGAAGTCTTAATAAGTTTATTGCGATTAAATTTTAGTTCATCAAAGCTATAACACATTTTTAAATGTGAAATAGATTTGCCGTTTTCAAATAATTCTTGAAGGAATGATATAGATTCTTCTACAAGCATATCTGAACTTGCTTTAATTGAAGTTTCATCCACAAGTACAGTTGTAAAATCGTCAGTGTAATCTAAAAGTGATTTTAAGCGGTCATCAAGTAAAGAATAATATCGGTACGCACGTGGAGTATATTGATATTCCAATAGTTCGGTGACATCGTTATCAACTAAATCTCTTAAATTAGAAAAATCAGTAGGATTAAGAACTTCCTTATCTTTTTCTAATTGTTCATAAATACGATTAGTAAGAACTTTTAAATCATCTTTAGAAATAATGAAATCGTTAGCAGGTAATAAAGAAATCTTATCTACTTTTTCTTTAGATGACTGACTTGCTAAATCAAAGAATCTAATTGATTCAATTTCGTTATCAAAAAGTTCAATTCTAATAGGATCATCATAGTTCACAGTAAAGATATCCAATATGTCTCCTCTAGAGGCAAATTGAAGAGATTGGTCTACTTTATTAACTTGAGTATAGCCTGCACTCACTAGCTTTATTTTTAAAGATTGTAAGTCAATGCTTTGACCAACTTTAAAAGAAAAGCAATTATCTAAAAATAGCGATTTTTCTGGCAAAAACCTACTAATTGCTGAGATATTTGCAATAACTATATCAACTTTACCATTTAATATATTGTCTAAAGTATAGATACGATTTGCGCTCATTTCTTTAGACATCGCAAGAGTTCCTGCTCTAATTAATTCATCCGAAACATATAAAGAAATCTTATTATTCGGCAATAAACTAGAAAGAAAAGTATATAGTTTTTGGGCTTTATATAAGTTAGAGGTAATTAGAAGATATTTACTTTTTTCTTCTTTAATAGAGGCGGCAGTTAATAAAGATATTCCTACTAAATCATCCACGACAAAATGCCCACTTCTTGTTAAGTAGGGGGGTATCGCTTTATTAGATTTTAGTTTATCAAATAGGTTCGTCTAGCTGCCTCCTTAATGATTAAATTTATTCATTGCACTATCAAAGTTATTCTTAAGAATTTCTTTAAGAGCGTCGACTGCTTTTTTAATCGCCTCATCAATTAAGGCTTGTTCTTCTTTTAATGGCTTTCCTAACACATAATCGATCGTGTCATAAGTTGGCTTACCAATTCCGATTCGAATTCTTTTAATATTCTCAGTTCCTAACTGCTCTATGATGTTCTGAATTCCTCTATGACCACCACTAGATCCAGATAAGCGTAATCTAATCTTTCCTGGTTCTAAATCTAAATCATCATAGATGACAATGATGTCTTCTTTGGGGATTTTAAAATAAGATACAATTTCTCTAACGGATTCGCCACTTAAATTCATGAATGTTTGAGGCTTAAGTAGATAAACATCTTCATCAAACACTTTGCCTCTACCAACTAAGCCTTTAAAGGCTTCTTTATCTATATCGATTTGCGCTAATTCTGAAAATAGGTCGACAACATCAAAGCCCATATTATGACGAGTATGCTCGTATTTCTTTCCAGGATTACCAAGTCCAACAATTAGTTTCATAGCGTCTATTATTTTATCAAATATATAATTAAACATATATGTTAAATTAAAAAAATGTTATATACTTACAAGGTATGAAAAATTGGTTGAAAACACTTTTATCAGGTATCGCAATCGGATTTGGTAGCGCAGTTCCAGGTGTAAGCGGTGGCACTATCGCTGTAATCTTTGGAGTTTATAATAAAATTATTTGGGCTATTAGTAATGTTTTTAAGCATTTTAAAGAAGCAATTAAAATTGTTCTTCCAGTTTTATTAGGTGTTGTTATTGGCTTTGTTCCAACTTTCTTTTTAATGGATAAAGCGCTCAACGGATTTGTCTTTGGAGTTATTTGTATTTTTGCCGGCTTTATTATTGGCTCCATTCCAGGAATTAAAGATGAAGTTAAAGATGTTAAGCCAACTAAAAAACACTTTGTGGCTCTAATCGTATGCTCCTTAGTTGCAATTGGATTAGGTGTTGGAAGTGTCTTCGCTAAGGCAAACTTTGAACAATATTTTGTTCAAACTCCAGTGTGGTTTTATTTAGTTTTGATCCCTGTTGGATTTGTCGCTTCAGTTGCTTTAGTAGTACCAGGTATATCAGGAGCAATGCTTTTATTACTACTTGGTTTTTATAAACCTTTAATGTCATTTATTACTGGTTTTATAAAAAGCGATTGGTCCGGTTTTGGACATTTTATTGGTATTATTGGTTGCTTCGCTATTGGTATTATCATTGGATTCTTCTTTATTTCTAAATTAATGCATTATTTATTGAGCAAATATCACGAAGTCACTTTCTATTCTATTTTAGGATTTGTTATTGGAAGTGTTCCCGCATTATTTTATAACGACACGATTAATGATTATTATATGAAATGGAGTATCGGAGCAGCCGGATATACTCCTATATATATTGAGATTCCAATTGGTATTATCTTATTAATTGGATTTACAATCCTTTCATATTTATTAGTGAGATATAAAAGAAAAATTGAATCTAAAGAAAATGAGGTCGTCGAATAATCTCATTTTCTTATCAATAATATTTATTAAATTAAGCTTTATTTATTTGAATGGTTGCGGAATAAATATCACCAGAAACATTAGAAATGTTTTTAACAGTGAAACTCCATCCTAAGGAAACACCACTATTAAGACGTCCATTATTTTTATAGAATTGAGAAGAATAATCCGTCATATTAAATGTGCTGTTTTTTAAGAATAAATCATTACTACTTAAAACTGCTTGAGAGACATAGTTCTTAGTAGTGTCTTTTCTAATTAAGTGAAGCATATTAAATCTTTGATAGTCATCTTTACCTGATAGACTATAAGAGAATGAATTTCGTCCATTTTCACTTTCTTCTTCAGTCTGATAAGTGTTATTAAAGGCAGTATAAAATGAAGAAGAAGAATTTGTATTAGTAGTAAATTTATTATTTAACGTATAAAGTCTAGCGTCGACATGCCATAATCTAATGCCAACCACATCAGGTCCTTGAGGATAACGGCCTTGATATTGGTGATTGCAATCAAATTCGTTTAATCCGGTTGGAGTATATAATTCGAGTAATAAATATTCATCAAATGGTGAATTATAAGAATTCCAATTTGGTGTTAATAAAATTAAATCATGGCTAGATTGGAAATCATTAATTGTGATTTCACATGTTTCAGTTGGAATATATGGATCAGACCAGCCAAACGCCATTGTGGAATAAGGATCATGTCCACCAACATTATTATCTTGCATAGCAAATCCAGCAACTGGAGAAGTAGAATTTGAATAGTCATAATAATCTTCTAAACCAAACATATGACCCATTTCATGGATATATGTATGTCCATCGATCAAACAGTTGCTAGTGTCACCATTATGATAAATTCCGCCAGTTCTATAAACTCGGTTAGAACCATATAAGAAATCATAACTTGCCCAGAAGAAAGCATTTACACCTGGATTACTAGGATTCTTTAAAGAAGTTTGTTGGACATAGAAACAATACGCCCACATATTACTTGAAAATGAACTATAGCATGTATAATCAGGAGCGGCGTAAATAAGCATAACGCCATCTAAATAGCCATCACCATCATAATCATAGTTTGTTCTAGAATCCTCACTGTGGTTATTAAAATACCAATTTACCGTGTTTTTAACAAAAGTCGCTTGAGCGGTGTTACTATATGAACTAGCATTACTAGCGCTTATGTTAGTAGGAGAATACCATTCACTTACTGTGCCAGTAAGATGTAATAAGCCCTTACTTTCTTCTTCATAATACGAACTAACACTATGCCAGCCTGTTTGTTCTTTAGTGCCAAAGAAAGCAGTTTGTATATCGCTTCTAATATTGTCTTTAGAAGAAGTAGAGACAAAAGTATCGCTATCATTAAACCACACAGGAATAACTAAAAGTTTAACATCTCCAGTAGTAGGGCATGATGAAGTTTGATAATAGTTATGATCAACAAAATCACCATAGGTTTGTTCGATTTTAACTTTTTGATTTAACGTTACTGTGACATGAAAAACAGTTTCGAGATATGTAGTAGCGTTTTTTAATGCTTTAAAAGTTAAATCAGCCTCACCAATTTCTAAACCTCTAATGAAATAGGAAGTATCGTTAACTTTACTAATAGAAACAACACTAGGGTCAGAATTCTGATATAGAATTGGAACGGTATATCTAGTTGGAGAAATAGTTAATGTTAAAGAAACGTCTTTAGAATTATTTTTTTCAATCGTACTAGTGGAGTTAACTTGTATACTAGAAACATATTGAGTGCTAGCAAAAACCGAAATTGTTATTGTGTTACTAACAATGCCTTCAGTAGACACTGTTAATTTATAAGATCCTTCTTGCTCAAAAGGAGTATTAATATCTTTAATGCTTGACCCATAAGTAAGATTGAACGCCACTTGATTTCTTTCAAATGTGACTTCGTTACCATTGTTATATTTGCCTTTAATTGATAAGTTACTCTTATCAAAGAAAGAATCTCCGACTATATAAGCAGAAGTAGAATCACTTAAGGTGATGGATTTAAGCTTGTTAGTTAAAATACTTATGTAATTACAACTAGAAACACATAATCCAAGAGTTACTATTCCAATAAAAGATAAAGTCTTATTTCTCATAATTTATAGTTATTATACAAGTAATAAAAAATAATGCCAAATTAATGGCATTAATTTTATATATTTCTTACCAGTTATAGTTATAGCCCCAGCCCCAATCATCATCGTCACCACTATCGCTGATGGTGGATTCGGTACCGTAATAGTTATTACTAAGATAAGCCCAATTAACAAAGTTAGTATCAGTACCAGCAGTATAAGGGTTAATGCTTTTTGTTGCACTTTCAATGTTCCAGAACATACTTACTCCATAAGCATTACCAGCGCCTTTTCCACAGCTAGAATAACCAACAAAATTAGAATGAGCAGATAAAATATTTTGTAAATAAGTATTGTATTTGCCACTAGGATTTAAAGTTGAATTACTCTTAAAAGTATTAATAAAATCTTTTGCGTCAGATAAGCCATAATCACGATAATAAGCACCTTCACTTGGATAATTAGCAAATTTCTTTGTGCTAAAAATAAGTTCATTAAATGCAGTTCTATTATTAGCGACTAAATTATCGTTTCTTAAGTGTAATGCGAATTCTTCCCAAGCATCTTTATAACTAGCAGCGTATTCTAATTTTAAATAAGATAAAGTTTGATCGTTACTAGAATCATTTACACCACCATTATCCTTAATAAATCCATCAACAACGGCTTTTAAAACAGTTTCTGTATCTTTACCCGCATATAAATCATCAAGCCAAGTATCATAATCCCAGCCTGTGCCACTTTCTAATTCTTGAGAGCCAAGCATATATTTGAAATATGGACTATATTGTTCAGCAAGGTCTTGAATTTGCATCATACAAGCATCATAACCAATGAATTCTAATTTTTGACCGCTAATGCCACATTTGCTCATAGCAGTAGAAACTGCATCAACTACCTCTTTACCTAATAAACCATCAGTAACACAATAACCATTGCCATCATCGTTAAAGCAAGCGCCTTGCATTCCTCCACCATGATTCCAAAGAATCAAGGCAGTTTTATCGGCAGGATAATTATTAAATCCATATTCTAAGAAGCTTTGTAAAACGGATTGTTTACCCATATATTCATTTTTGATTTTGTCTTGGCCTTCATCTAAAACAATTTTTCCGTTTTCAACGTGGTGTCTTTGAATGTATTGACTGCTAATTGAATAACCATTGCTATATTTTCCATTTGTATTATTGGTCCAAGTTTGGGCTCCACCAGTTTCAATAACGATGTTAACATCATCTGGTTTATTTGGAACATCAATAATTTCTCTAATATCACATGTTGCTAAACCACATTTGGAATAAGGCATTCCCTGAGTCGATTTATTAGCGTAATCAGATTCTAATGTTGATCCACACATATAAATTAATACAGTCCATTCATCTGCAGCACCTTTTTCTTCAACAGTGACAGAGCAATTTGCAGTAAATCCACCATCAGTGGTTGTCGCGGTAATAGTTGTAGTACCAACTGCTTTTGCAGTAATTTCACCTTTATTGTTAACAGTAGCAACGTTTACATTACTACTTGACCAAGAGACAGACTTATCATAAGCATCGCTTGGTAAAATATTGGCAATCAAAGAAGATGTTCTATCGACTTTTAAAGATAAAGATGATTTATTTAAAGAAACGCTAGTAACACGTGTTGGTTCTGTAACGGTAACTACACATGTAGCGGTTTTATGTCCATCATTTGTAGTCACAGTAATTGTGGAGCTACCTTGATTTACAGCAGTAATAACACCACTATTAGAAATTGTCGCAACATTTGTGTTGCTACTACTCCAAGAGACATATTTATTAGTTGCAGTGCTAGGATAAACAGAAGCAGTCAAAGTTGCAGTTTTACCCTGTTTAATAGAAAGAGCGGTGCTATTTAAAGAAACGCTAGTAACAGGAACTATTTGAGCAACGACTGTAACAATACAAGAAGCTGTAAGTTTCTTTTCTACAGTAGTAGCTAGAACTCTAGCAGTACCAGTCTTTTTAGCAGTAACTAATCCTGTATCACTAACAGAAATATAGTTAGCGCTAATACCTTGAACACTCCATGTCACGCTTTTATTTCTAGCGTTATCTGGTTTAACATATGCTTCTAATTGAAAAGAACTATTGTTTTCTAAGGTGTATGATGTGTAATTTAATTCCACTCCAGTAACTTCCGCAGTATTGACGACTTTCGCACAACCAACTGCAGTTAATGCTAATAGAGTAATAAATAATCTTTTAAATAGTTTCATGAAACACCATCTCAGTTCTCTTCGATTTATCGAAGAATTAATAATACATTAATAATACCTATAGTGTAAGTGTTTTTTTATATTTTATAAAAACATCATTAAATCAGTCTTTTTTCTTATTCTTCAAAGCAAAAAATCCAATAATAGAAATAATAGCTAATCCACTAACAAGAACAATAACAATGTAATTATTTCCGTTAGTGACATTAAGTTTCATCACTTTAGCTGAAGATAATATAGATGTAGCATTTAAGGAATCACCATTTTTACTAGCCCAGGTTGATAATCTAGTCCATTCCACTAAATAAGCACTATTAGAAGTAAATAATTTTCTTTGGTGTTCATTTAAATCGTTAAATGCATCTTTAGCAGTCGCATAATAATGATGAGTAGAATCACTGCAATAACCTAGGTTATCGGTATAATCCATATGCATATAATTGTCGATAAATGATTCAAGACCAACACAATCTTCAGAATGTCCGATATCTTCAGTAGTTGTAGTGCTTACATAAAACGTAATACTTTGAATACAAATTCTATTGTTTTTAGAAGAATTAATAGTAATAGAGTTAGTAGCAGAAGTTAAATGAACGTTAAAAGTATCATTAGTAGAGCTTGATATAGTTGTAATTGTTCCTCCATTGGTAATGGTCATATTGCAATTTGCTTCACTATCACTCCAACCATGAGCAACAACAGTGACATCTGTGATATTAAAAGAACCAAAGCTAAATGAAACACTACCGCTAGCACTTCCAGTTGCAAGTCTTAAATATCCGTCTTTAGCATACGTTTTTGCAATACTAGTTACAGATGCACCAGTTATTCCACCACTATTTGAATAACAATTCTGGATTGTAGAAGTCGAAGTTATTTCTGAAGTGCCACTAAGCTTTGAAAAGTCATAAGTGCAATATATTGAAGTTGTTGTTGTTTCAATTACTTCTCTATATGAAGTAACAGAAATTATATATTCTGTAGTTTCAGTTTTTCCGTTATAAGTATAACTAATGGTAATAGTCTTATTTCCTACGCTAGTCATATCAGGAGAAGATACACTAGTAGGAGTTACTACTTTTTGATATCCATTAGCAAAAGTCGCAGTACAAGTTCCATTAAAACTAAACGAGGAATTCTTAACATATGACAAAGTCATTCCAGAAACCGATATAGAGGACAAAGTACCAATAGCAACATTAATATTATAATTTCGAGTTTTAATTGTTCCCTTATAGGTATAACTTACAGTGACGGTTTGGTTTCCTATCGAAGTCATATTATAACCAGTGAAGTGAGCAGAACTAGTGACATCAGTTGAACTACTATCACTAAAGTGAGCAGTCACTGTTCCTCCATAACTAAATGTATCTCCCTCAACAAAAGAAGTGGTATAACTACCAATAGTAATTGAGGTTAGAGTTTTTGCAGGAGAGACTGTTATAGCCTGACTACAAGATTTATTTCCATAATAGATAGTAACACTAGTGTTACTAGTAGATAACTCTGTTGAAGTATTTGGACTAAATTCAAAGCCGCTTGATGCATCAGCATAAGCAATATCTCTGGTTGAATTATCGCTATATGTGGCGGTTATTACTAATCCTGTTGGGTCAAAACTATCACCAACTTCATAAGATGTTTTTGTCGGAGCAGTTTTAACTGCAATGCTGCTTAAACTTTTTGGAGTATAAGTAATTTTAAATTGTGCAATCATTGAAGCGCTATTAACATTCTCTTGTACACAAAAATATGAGTATCCGGCAGTTGATATACCAATAGATGTTGAACTAGTTCCAATTGTTACATTGTTGCCAACAGTAGTTTTATTGCTGCCAAATGTTAATGTTGATCCACTGCTAGAGCATGCAGTAGAAGTAACATAAGCATTCCATGATCTGTTCGTTCCGGATGCAGTTGTAGCCTCAATCTTTGTGATCAAACCAGGAATTGCAGTTGTATTAAATAATGCAGCAAGTTTATATCCACTTCCCTTATTAAATTGAAGGGATGTAGTTGTGCTACCATATATTTCACATTTTCCGCTGATAGAATCATTATCAGTTGTTGTTGCTGTCCATGTAGACCAACTACCATAATTACCAGATGATGTTATTGACGATCTAGTAATTGTTAATGTTTGAGAAGCTGGAGCTGCCTCCACTGTTACTGTACAAGATCCAGACTTAGAAGAATCTAATTGAGAAGTTGCGGTAATTGTTGCTGTACCTGTAGCAACTGCAGTAACAACACCTAAAGCACTGACTGTAGCAACACTAGTGTTGCTGCTAGACCAAGTTACTGTTTGACTTGGATTATTATCGCCATTAACTGTGGCGCTCAAATTGCCTGTATTAGAAACAGTTAATGTTAGAGTTGATGGAGCAACTGTGACTGATGAAACTGTTGGTGTGCTACCACCACTAGAAGTTACTGTGACGTAAACAGAAGCGTAAATACTGCTATCTGCATTGCTTTCAATGACAACATAGTCACTTCCTTGACCAACTGCGGTAATTCTACCTGAAGAGTTAACACTAACAACATTAGACTCACCGCTCAATGTATAGAAATTAACAGAATCATCAAAAGTACCAACTCCATTAACTGTCCAATCTAAATCTAAATAGTCACCAACTTCTAGTTCTAATTCTTCGTTCACTATTTCAGGATTATTAATTACAACTTCTGTTGGTGCGTCTTCAACATCTACACCTAAAAACTTAGCGACGTTAAGCGCCCCATGTCCGGCCCAATTGTTATATTCAGAATAAGTGTCATCAATTGGATCACAACTTGCATATAAGGCTGATTCAATTTGTGCTGGAGTAGCACTTGGATTTTGTTGTTTATATAACGCAATAGCCGCAGTCACTAAAGGGGCACTAAAAGAGGTACCAGAAGTATCAACATAAGAAGAATTTGAACTTCTTCCCGCAACATGGACATAGCCAGGAGCAACTAAATCAATCGTAGATCCATAATTAGAAAAGCCTGCTTTATCTGTACCAGTTTGGTTCAAAGAACCAACATTAATAACATGGCTGTTACTTCCTGGATAAGATGGTTCGTCTGTATTATAGTTACCTGCTGCTCCTACTAAAGTAATACCAGCGTTATAAGCAGCATTTAAATAGTCAGACAAGATTGTAGAACATCCTGATGACGCACCCATTGATGAGCCATTATAACTAACGGCGTTTTCATAACTTTGGAAAGACATGTTAATAACATCTAATCCTAAGGTCTTTGCGTCATTTAAAGCGAGTTGAATCGCACCAAATTCATAGCCATTATTGGAATTAGTCACTTTATAAACATATAATTCCACATTAGGGGCTAAGCCAAGTCCACCAACGCTATTAATTGCAGCTGCTACCGTAGCAGCGACATTCGTGCCATGTCCTAAAGTATCATCGATATAAGAATAACCATGTTGAGAAGCTTTATAGTATTCCCACTGGGAATTTTGATATTTATAAAATTTAGAATCACCTTTAACTTTGCTAGATCCACTAACCATAAAATCTTCATGGTCATAATTAATTCCGGAATCAATAATTCCGACTTTAACAGAATCACCACGATAATTATCTAAAGCAGTTCCTAAGTTTAAATATTGAAAGGTTTTATCATATTGAGTGCTATATTGCGGCTCATCGCTTACATCACTAGAATAACTTGCCGCATAGGCCACTAATCCTTCAGGGGCAAATTTATTTTCAACCGGTATTCCCTCTTCAGTTTGTTTTGCTCCAGCAAAAAAGAAACTACATAAAGTTAAAGTAACTAAAGAAGATATAAATCTAGTTTTCACATAGATATTATATATCTAAAAAATAAGATTGTATGAAATAATTTGCCAAAACAAAAAGGATGACCAATTGGTCACCCTATTATAATTCATTATTTCTTTTTCCTCTTAATTATTAATAAAGCAGTAAGCGCTAAAGAAGAAATTGTGATAATAGTGATAATGATAATCATTGTTCCACCATCACTCATGTTCGAAAGCGAGTTAATCTCTGCGTTATTCATAAATGAATAATCATTAACAAATGGAGCAGCATCTTCACACGCCTTTGCCCAAGCAAGATATCTAGCAAGTTCAGCAGAATATGTGCTATCGCTTTGAAGTTTAGCAATATTACCTGATTCGCTTGCTTCTAATGTAAATAATGCTGCTTTAGCTTCTTTATAATAATTAGCGGTCTTACAGGCACCAGTTCCATCTCCATCAAATGCTGGGTTTCCAATGAACAAATAGTTAACTCCCCAAGCAGCTAATTTATCTTCGCTTGGTGAGTGAATTACAATTTGATCAGCGGAGCTTAATGATATTTGATTGCCATTATAATAAGAAACAACAACTCTAACAAATTCCAAAGTATCTTCAGTGGTAATAGTCTTTAATTTAGAAATGATACTTTCTTTATTTGGGGTATTTCTATGAATAAATACAACTGCCTTGTTGCTTTTATTATTAATGTCAAAGACATTAAATGAAAAATCACTGGACGTATCAGCAGAATCAATAGCGGAAATATTATCTTCATCTATTGCCACATTAAACAAAGAAGCTCTGATAGATTGATGTGCAGAATTAAAGCTAGATACTGTACTATATTCAACAGCCTCAGGTAAAGCTGCTGTTCCTAGTTTTGTTACAGTCTGAGCAGAGTCTCTAGAATTTGTTTCAACTAAATTGTTGAACGAATAAACTCTAGTATGTAATAAAACGTAATCACCTACTGCGATACCTTCATAGTAGGTATATAAATATTCATTGTTATATTTATCTATTTCGTTAAACACAAGAATGCCGTATTCGCCATCTTGAATGTAATATTGATAGCCGTTAATTCCAACTACTACGCCTTTAATATCAAACCAATCACTATTTGTTAAAGAGTTTCTTGAAGTTTTTAAAGTGATCGTTCCATCAAAGAAACTTGATAATGGGGTGGTTTCAACACCAGTACCAACAGTTATTTGATATGAAGTGGTTTTAGTAACACTATCTTCAGTATAACTGACTGTTACTGTGGACACTCCGTCTTTTGATAAATCATATCCAGTAAAAGTAGCGGAAGAGGAAATGTCTTTGCTTGTTGAATTTGAATAATACGCTGTAACAGTTGGTTTTACAAATGCGTCTCCGACTTCATAAGAAGTTTTAGCACCAGTAACACTAATCGAGCTTAAAACTACTGGAGTAGGGGTTACAGTTACTGTACAGTTAGCAGTTTTTCCACCATCAACAGTGGTAACTGTAATTGTCGCTGTTCCAACACTATTTGCAGTAACTGTACCACTAGTTACACTAGCGATAGAGTTATTGCTACTGGACCAAGCTACGCTTTTGTTGGTTGCATTAGTTGGTAAAACAGTAGCGGTCAAAGATGAATGTTCCCCTACATTTAAGCTTAATGATGTTGGAGAAACACTGACACTTTCTACACTAACTGTACTTGATCCACCACTAGTAATAATTGTTAACCCTTTAACATAAATACGTTTAACAGCTTCTAAACTTAATGAAGAAGTTGATTCGTTTATATTAAATGTATAGTCGATAAAATCATTATCTGAAATATCTTGGCTAGTAGAATTATTTACCCTCAATGCACTAGCATCATTACTATATTTGGCAGCGTTAACTATTACTTGGTCAATGTTTAAAGATTCAGACAATGTTAAAGTTAAGCTTCCATTTACGCTACCAGTAGAAAATTTAATGCCACGCCCATCTTGTGCTTGAAAGATTTTTTCAGCACTGCAGCTTGATATAGTAATGTCTGATGAATCAACAATATCATTTAAGGCGCTTTTAGCTTGAGTTCCATCAGAAGATCCGCCATTATCTTTAAAGACAATCGAATATTCTTCGCTAGTATTTTCTATAACTTTAATAGTTAAAGTTTTACTGACATTATCACTTGCGTTCATAGTGATACTAGTTTGGCCAATAGCAATACCGGTTATTTTGCCTTCACTATCAACAGTCGCGATACTTGGATTATTTGAAGTATAGGAAATACCTTGTTCGCTTGCATTAGTTGGAGTAACACTGGCCCCAATATTAGCGGATTTACCTTGTTTAATTTCAGTATTATTTGCTAAGGTTGTATTAATTCCTGTAACTGAAATATATTGACTAATAGTAACCGAAATTTTTGCGGTGTTATTATTGTTATCAGTAACGGTAATTTGCGCTGTACCTGCACCAACAACATGAACTGTTGCAGTACTAGATTTACTGCCAGTTGCACCGCTTACAGTAACAACACTAGTATTAGAGCTCGACCAAGATTTAATAGTTGAATCATTGCTTGTTGCAGTAACGGTTTGATCAGCACTTTTAGTATTTAAAGTTAAAGATGTAGTAGAAAGTTCAATTCCTTCGTTTTCAATATCGAGTAACTTATAAACATCAAGTCTTCCATTACCAAACTTGGTAAAGTTATTCATATCGACAGCTCTATCATATAAATGCTCTTCAAATTGAGCAGGAGTTCCATGATATTTTTGTTTCCATAATGCGGCAGCACCAGCAACGATTGGAGAAGCAAAAGATGTACCTTGAGTCTCGCCATATCCTAATTTAGGATATTTTGAACTGGAATTTACTAATTCACTTTCATCTAATCCTGGAGCCCAAACTACACCAGGCGCCATAACGTCAACGTTATGATTGCCGTATTTTGTATCTGTGTTTTTATTATAATTAGAAAAACTTGCAGCGGTTGTTGTGCTATTTTTAGCTAATGCTCCAACACCAATAACACCATCGTTACATGCAGGGTAAGAATATGCGCTAGATTTCTCATTTCCAGCAGCAGCTACAACAATAACGCCGTGCTCAATGGCATAAGCAATAGCGTCCGCGTTGCCTGTTTTTGCCCCAGCCCAATGAGATTCACCAGAAGGATAATCGTCATCATCATATCCGCCTAAAGACATATTAATTACATCGCATCCTTGGTCGGTTGCATATTTAATTGCTTCATTAATTGATTCATCATAGAAATCAATTTTGCACATTAATATTTGAGCATTAGGAGCAATACCAACTGTACCTTTACCGTTTAACGCGGCAGCAGCACAACCTGCAACATTGCTTCCATGAGTATCCCATTCGTTATTATCGGTGTCATATTCATGTTTCATACATTGCCAATTATCGGAAGTGGCGAGTGTTTTTGTGGTTTCAGAATACTCTTTCCCGTCCACAGTATAATAAGAAGTCTCAAAATAAGCTGATTGATTTAATAAATTTGGAAAGTCTTCATGGCCATAAGTAATACCAGAATCAATAATAGCGATTTTAATCCCATCACCTTTGTAATAGTCCCAAGTAGTTTCAATATCACCAACACTGTTCATTGAATAGGACTTTTGAGTTGGATAATAAGTATCAGTAGGAACCAATAATGGTTTGTATTTGATCTTTGAAGGATTCTCATTAATAGCGACAATTTCTTTATTACCGTCAATAAAATCTCCAACTTTAAGTTTTTTTGCTTCTTTGATACTAAATCCGGTAGTTAAGGCAATGGCCATTCCACTAGTAAGAGCAAAAATCAAATGTTTTTTCTTCATAATAAACTCCAGTCTTAATTTACTTCTTCTAATCTATATATAAATGGCAATTTCATGTATTCAGAAATGCTGTTATCAACATAAGTGGAAAAATAGTTTTGGCTGACGTTATACATAAAATAGCCTAAACTCTCAACGTCATTTTCTATAACCACTCCATCTTCTAAATCATAATTAGCGTGGATATCCCAAAATCTATTGGTTTTTGTAGAGGCATCTAATTTTACTTTACCTTGATGAGTACAAACTAAGTATTGATTATTTTGCGCTTCTAAAGTCATGCCTTTTTCTTCAATACCTAAATAAAATTCAATTGTGCCTTCTCCTAAAGAAGTAATAGTTTTCTTATCGCTACTAAATGTAGAGGTAACTGGATTTAATTTAGAAGAAAGAGTGTCTAAACTTGCAGTTAACCCGTATTCAGGGGCCGCCATTGCTAAAATATCACCATCACTTAAAGAATCATAATCATCTACTCTCACCCAAGCTTTTTCTTTAGTTGGTAAAGAATCAACAATATTCACTGTGCAGCTAGCTTTAATATCAGGATTAACAGTGTATATACAAGTAATAACCGTGCTACCTATATTACTTCCTTTAGAGGATATGCCGCCATATTTAGAAACATCTACTAAAGAACTGTCAAAAGAAAATGTAAATGGAAAGTCACTGACATCAATATCTTGGTTATCCTTATCTTTAATTCCAGGATTTAAATAATGCTTATTTTTATCGTTTTTTAGAATATCAATACGGTAAAAATTAAAATACATATATCCTGCATATTTTTCAGGATCTTCACTAGGTTGTTCACTAGGAGAAGTAGTATTTTCTCCACAGCTCACCATCATAAATGTCGATAAGGCTAATAATGATGTCAATCTAAGTATTTTATTCATCAATTATTTTCTTTTCTTTTTAATAACTAATAAGGTAGTAAACGCTAAAGCGGAAATTGTAGCAATAACAACAACAATCATCATTGTTCCATTTTCGCTAATATCGGTAAATGAATTAGTTCTAGCATTATTCATAAATGTGAAATCATTAACAAACGGAGCGGAATCTGCACATGCTCTAGCCCAAGCAAGGTATCTAGCAAGTTCGGCTTCATAAGCACTATCACTTTGTAAAGTTTCGATGATTCCAGATTGTTCACTTTCTAAGGCTAATAAAGCGGTTTTAGCATCTTTATATAAGTTAGCGGTTTTACATGCACCAGTTCCATCTCCATCATATGCTGGATCACCAATAAATAAGTAGTTAACACCCCAGGCAGCGAGTTTATCTTCGCTTGGAGTATGAATCACAATTTGATCAGCAGAACTTAAAGAGATTTGATTACCGTTATAATACGAAATATAACATCTAACAAAGTCGAGAGTATCATCTGCAGTTATTGTTTTAAGCTTTTGAACGATTGATGGGATGTTAGGAATAGACCTATGAATAAAAATTGTAACAGTATCACCAGTATGATTAACATCTCTAGCAGTTAATTTGATATCTTCAGTAGTTGATTCTGATAAAGCCGCTATCGCATCTAAATTAGTTTGATCAAAACCAATGTTAGATAAAGAAACACGAACACTTGGTCTATAAGACATAAACGAAGAAACAGAATCAAATTCAACAGCGTCTGGTAAAGGTGAGACTCCAACTTTAGCAACAGATTGAGCGTTGTCTCTAGAGTTAGTTTCAATTAGTCCACCATAAGAATAGACACGTGCATGAATAATAACATGGTCCCCAATAGAAATGCCATTATAGTAAGTGTATAAATATTCATTGCCGTATTTATCAATTTCGTTATAGACAAGAATTCCATAATCACCTTGTTGAATACAATATTGATAACCATTAATTCCGACAACAACACCTTCAATATCATACCAATCATTATTGGTTAAATCGGATCGTTTAGTTTTTAATGTAATTGATCCGTCATAGAACTTGTATAATGGGGTCGTTACCGTGGTGTTCATAGCGACATTAATTGAATATGTAGCAGAAACAGTAACTCCGTTTTCTGTATAGTAAGCGGTAACTGTTTGATTACCAACTTCTTGCATATTATAACCACTGAATGAGGCAGTAGTCACAACCGCACTACTTCCATCATCATAATGAGCGGTAACTGTTGGCTTAACAAACGCGTCGCCTTGAACATAAGAAGTTTTTGCATCACTAATTGAAATAGAAGTCACAACTTTTTCACTAACAGGAGTTGAGCCAGATTGAAGCTTATAAAGTTGAACAGCATTTTGATTTGATGAGGTTTTATAATATCTAAATCTTGCTTGATCAGAAGCATTGTTATATTTAAGAGACGCTCCACCTGAACCGACAATAGAAGCATTGCTGCTAGAAATTGTAACAGTATTTTTCATAGGCGAAGAACTTGTTTCCATACCATTGCTGTTTGATGATCTATTTATATAAAGACCACTAGCAGAACGAATAGAAAATCCAGAATCATAACTTGCTAGAGTAAACTTTGCAGCATTTGTTGTAGCGTTAGATTCAATAACTCCGTCTGAAATGGTAACAGAAATGGTATTTTTAGTGGCGTCTAAAGTTGATAATCCACCGTTAAAAGCAACATTGCCTGCTTCATAGACTATTAAATAATCTCCAGCAGTAACATCACTAGTAGATGTGACTTTAACATATCCACTTTCACTAGGAGCAGGTTTCTCACTAATAGAAACTGTGTATGTTTTACTTAGTCCTCCAAAAGATACAGTAATAGTTTGACTACTAACTGCGGCGCTAGAATCAAATCCAGCAAATGTCGCTTGTTCAGTAACTACTGCAGTTGTGCCGTTATTATAAGTAGCGGTAACTGTTGGTTTAACTAAAGAATCACCAACATAATATTCAGTGGTTAAACCACCTAAAGTAATAGAAGTTAATGTAACTGCTTGAACACTAATCGTATATGTAGCAGTCTTAGTAACTCCGTTTTCAGTATAACTAACTGTAATAGTTTTATTTCCAGCTGTAGTCATGTCAGGTGTGCTAACAGATGTTGGGGTGACATTTTTGCCAGCGACCGTATCTACATATCTAGCAGTACATGTACCAGTAAAAGAAAATTTATCGCCAACATAGTAGCTAGTGGTTTGACCGTTTAATTCAATAGAACTAAGCACTAATTGCTTCTCAGCAACATAAATAGTATAAGATGTGGTTTTAGTGATATCTCCTGAACTATATGTCACGGTGATTGTTTTATTACCACTTGTAGACATATCTGGAGTAGATACACTATCAGGAATAACAGTTTCAATATTGCCATCACTATAAGTGGCTTTTAATATTCCATCAAAAGAGAATGTGTCTCCGACTTCATATGTCGTAGTCATTCCGCTAACAGAAATAGAAGAAAGAACCACTTCTTCAGGATCAACTCCACCACTAGATGGGTCACCATAAGTAATTGTGTAACTGTTAATATATAAGGAATTAGTAGAACCAGTGATAGTTAAAGTAATGTTTTCACCAGTACCAGTAATATGAGTGTCATTAGTCAATGAGACATGAACATCTCGATAAGAAGTGCCATAACTATCATTATCGTACCAGGAGTTAAATCCGCCAGAAGTATTGGCTAAATTAGTAGAACCCACTACAGCGGTAAAGCTACCTCCACCACTAGAACCATTAGATTTCATGTTTAATGTAATACCAGTGATAACTTTCCCATCGTATCCAGATAAAGTTAAAATAGCGTTTTTGCCAGAAGTAATTTGTCCTTTAGTGCTATAAGTTTGACTATAGCTAGCGCTACTACCAGAAGGAACTGTACCACTAGAAGTTACAGCGCTAGTAGAAGAAACTGTATAAGTTGCGGTCTTTACGTTATCAACATCGCTAGCGTCTCCGCCACCTTCTCCACTTCCTCCACCACTAGAATTAACAGTGATAAGAACTTGAGCGGTTGCGGTTTTAGCGGTGCCGTTATCATCGTAAGAATAGGTAAGCATTAAAGTAGAAACACCTTCAGAAAGACCTTCAATAGTTACTCCGTTAGTGTAGCTACCTCTACTATAGTAAGTAGAACTTGCAACAGAATAATCAGTTAATGACCAACTAACAGAAGCGTTATATGCACCATCAACAAATGGTAAGAAATTAACTGTGTCACCAACTTTTAATGTATAAGCAGTTGAGTTGGTAGTTGCAATATTATAACCATCATCTACTCTAATTCCGACAGTATGAGCAACAGATGGATAAGTGGCATTAGCACATAAGGCTTTTGTAGTAGAGTTTGTATTACCCCAAATCTTACAAGCGTATTCTGGGTGATCGATAAATGGGTTTCTATTACCTTGAAGGTATTCAGCACCTTCGTTTCTTCTTTGTTCTCTATCTAAAACAGGATAGTTAATATTCCATTTAATCAAATCAGATAGTTTGCCCATCATATAGTCTTTGTTGCTATTTGATGTTGAATGAGAATCAGCTTCTATTAACTGATATTTAGTTTCTGCAATCATGCAGTAAAAAATAATACGAGCAGAATCTCCTCTATATGATTCTTCTCCAAAACTTTCCATGGCAGGATCCCAACCAGCAGTACCAGATTTTTTTCCTTCTACGTAGAAAGAGTTACCTCTAGAGCCATTTTCTGCTTCAATAGTTGGTCTAGGCATATGAATATCGTTTTCAGTAGCGTTTCCGCCATGGCTATTAGGCCAAACATGTTCTCTATTAAATTTAGTTGTCGCATTTCCAGAATAGAAAGAGACAATTTGATCTCCATAAGGTTGTCCGTTACTATCGTATTTTACTGAACTAGTAACGTAATCAGTGTATTTAAATTGTCCAGCAGGAGAAGTACCCATTGCAGAATATCCCACTGTAGATTTTCGTTTAGAAGTATTTAATGAGTGAAGAGCGCTTCTGAGAGATTCGCCTTCAAGGGAATCACTAATACCGCTATAATAAGTCGCTCCATCTCCGTTAGTGTAAGTAGCAAACGCCACTTTAGCTTCATTATTAGTGTGACTAACACCAATAAAAGTTCCCACACTTAAAGCAAGTGCAAGAGATGATAAAATAAGTGCAATTTTGTTCTTTTTCATAATGTTGTCCTATAGGCGCAAAAATAACAAAGGGCTATAAAACCTTCCAACACAGAGTTATGTCCTATATTTCTTTTGCATATATATATTAATATATAATTCTATATTATGTAATAATTATTTAAATTAACATTTTAGTCAATTATAAAAAAATGCAATATACGCTTTCTATGGGCGTTTTTGAAAATAAAAAGCCAAGTTTTTTTCTTGGCTTCATCGAACTATTTAAGTTTTTCTTTATATTTCTCTAATTCAACAGAGTTCGCTAAGACCCAGTGACCTGGAGTAATCTCAACAAGTTTAGGGGCTTCTTTAGAATAATCATGCTCATTAGCAGGAATATAGACATATCTAGTTCTCTTCTTTTCACTTAGTGGATCTGGTTTAGGAATAGCAGAAAGTAAAGCGTGGGTATATGGGTGAAGTGGGTGAGCAAATAGTTCATCACTACTAGCGAGTTCCACAATTTCTCCATAATACATAACCGCGATTCGATCACAGAAATATTTAACAACCGACAAGTCATGAGCAATAAACATAATAGTTAAACCCATTTCTTCTTTTAAATCATTTAATAAGTTAATGATTTGGGCTCTAATAGAGACGTCAAGCGCACTAATAGGCTCATCACAAATTAAGAATCTAGGATTCATTACTAAAGCACGAGCAATACCAATACGTTGTCTTTGTCCACCAGAGAATTCATGAGGATATCTAGAAGCATATTCTGGAAGTAAACCAACTTTAATAAGAACATCTCTAACTTTTTGAGAGTTCTTGAATTTATTATATTGACCTTGAATATGTAAACCTTCTTGAATGATATCTTCAACAGTCATTCTTGGGTCTAATGAGTCAACAGGATCTTGGAAGATCATTTGCATCTTCGACATTAATTTCTTATCGACGTGTTTGTTGTCATATTTAATTTGAGCAATTTGTTCAATTTGCTCTTTTTCGACTTCGTCGATATGGTCTTTAACAGCTTGAATCTTACTTTTATATTCCGCTTTTAAAGCATCCGCGGTTTGTTGAGTTTGTTCATCAATCTTTTTCTTTTTAGAAGCTCTAACAGTCGCTTTATATTCTTTAAGTTTTTCACTTAATTCAAGCATCTTCTTTCTTCGAATTTCGATTTCCGAAGAATGCTCTTTATTAATTTCTTCGAATTTTAAAGCTTTAGCTTCTTCATCTTCAATATTAGAAGCTTGATCCATTCTTTCTTTATATCTAGACTTGATATCTTTAATTTCGGCTTCAAAATTAGATAATTCATCATTAATCTTTTCGATTTCTGGAATTAAGCCGGTTGTGTCTAATACTTTTTCTAATTCAGAGGCTAATTCTTTCTTTAATTCTTTAATTTTTCTTCGGCCTCTAATTTTGGTCCATTTAATTTCTTTTTCATTCCATCTAGATCCAGCAGAAGTTCTTCTACCTTCAAAATAAACAGAACCAGAAGTAATGTTATATAGTCTAATTAAAGAACGACCAGTTGTAGTTTTACCACATCCAGATTCTCCAACAACTCCAAAACATTCACCCTTCTTAATATCAAAGGAGACATCATGAACAGCTTTAGTTTTAAAAGCACTACGACCATGGCCAAACTTAAAGAACTGCTTTAAATGACGAACAGAAAGTTCAATTCCTTGTTCATTAAGTTCAGGTCTAAATGTTGGTTTTCTCGGCTTATATTTCGCCTTAATGCGATAAATGGAGCTATTAATAAAATTCATAATTATTTTTCTACACTAACTCCTTTCTTCGCATTCTTTAAAGAATTCTCAATACGAGTTTTCACAATCTTAGGCATTTCCACTTTAGGAGCTCTTGGATCAAGTAACCAAGTCGCAGCATAGTGAGTATCGCTAATTTTAAACATTGGTGGCTCTTTTTTAAAGTCAATAGCCATCGCATATTTACTACGTAAAGCAAAAGCGTCACCCTTAGGTGGATAAATCATATTTGGAGGTGTACCTGGAATCGCTTCAAGTTTTTCTTTACTATCGATATCAGGAATAGAAGATAGTAACGCCCAGGTATATGGATGACGTGGGTCATAGAAGATATCATCTTCAGTACCGTATTCAACAATTTTACCAGCGTACATAACCGCAACACGGTCAGCCATATTAGCCACAACACCTAAATCGTGAGTAATAAAGATAACAGAAATATTTCTCTCTTCTTTTAATCTATTAATTAATTCCAAAATTTGAGCCTGAATAGTAACGTCTAAAGCAGTTGTTGGTTCATCACAAATTAAGATATCTGGATTAGCGGTTAAGGCAATAGCGATAACAATACGTTGTCTCATACCTCCAGAGAATTCAAATGGATATTGTCTAAATCTCTTTTCAGGATTAGAAATACCAACTTCTTTCATAATCTTTAAGGCTCTAGCTTTAGCTTGAGCTTTGGTGATTTTAATTGAAGAAATGTAGTCTTCTTTAGCTTTTTTACAAGTTTCTTTTATTTCTTTTTTATCAGTTAAATATGATTTCGCGTAGTTAACTTTATATAAATATTTTTCTTTAACTTCTTTTTTATATTCTTTAACTTCTTTTTTCGCAACTTTACTTCTAGCTTTGTATTTTGCTTTATTTTCTTTAATTAAAGGAACGAATTTCGCTTTTAAAGAAGATTTTGATTCACTATATTCATCTTTAATTGAGACATATTCTTTCTGAGTATTAGCCTTAATATCTTTAAGTTTTTGAGGAACTTCCGCTTTTAATTTAGCGTATTCTTCTTTAATTCTTAAAGATTCAGAATTATACCATTCGCTGACTTTAGCGATTTGCTCATCTCTTTCCGCTTTTAAAGCTGCTCCTTGAGAAGCTAATTCTTCTTTTGAAAGAGATTTAATCTTAGCTTTATATTCCTCATTAATATGAGATTTTTTACCATTATATTCAATTTTTAAAGTATAGAATTGACCACTTTTAAATAAGCCAGGTTCATTTTTAATTTTCGTTTTTTCTTTTTTAGCTTCACCTTTGGTGAATTTTAATTTTTCTTTTCTAGCCGCTAATAAAGATTTATATTCTGTTTGAGCGTTTTTATAGGCTACTAATTCATCAGCGACTTTATCGTTAAACATTCTCTTGAGTTTAGAGTTATTAATTAACATCGCTTCAGTAATTTGTTTGCCAATACGAACGATTGGGTTTAAAGATGATAAAGGATCTTGGAAAATCATTCCAATTTTATGGCCTCTAATACGATGGAACTCGTCTTCACTAACTTTAGTTAAGTCTTCTCCTTCATACATAATAGAGCCGCCCATAATACGACCATTGGCACTTAAAATACCCATGATTGCTTTATTAGTGACGGATTTACCAGAACCAGATTCACCAACGATACATAAGGTTTCACCTTTATATAAGTCAAAAGAGACACCTCTAACAGCTTGAACATACCCATAGTCTGTTGAGAAATTAATCTTAAGATCTTTAACGGAAAGCACTACTTGTTTTTCTTCCATTATTCTCCTTCTCCTTTCAGACTTGGGTTAATCGCATCACGTAAGCCATTACCAAATAAGTTAAAGGAAATCATCACTAAAGCGATAACTACGGATGGGAATATTAATTGATATGGGTGGTTAGTTAATTCAGATTGGTTATTCGATAAAATAACACCTAAAGAAGATAAATTCTTAAAGCCTAATCCTAAATAAGAAATAGTCGCTTCAGAGAAGATAACACTAGGAATCATTAAGACCGCACCAGTGATAATCGTACCCATCGCATTAGGTAAGATATGTTTCGCAATTAATCGAGCGTCACTTGCCCCTAATGTACGAGAGGCTAAAACATATTCTCTTCCTCTAAATCTATAGAACTGTGTTCTAGTGGTACTAGCAGTACCAATCCAACCAGTCAAACATAATGCAAGGGCAAAAGTTCCAAAACTACTACCCGCTTTTAATATGATAATCGTCATTAAAACAATCCAAGGGACTCCACTTAAAATATCAGTGACACGTTCCATGATTAAGTCAACCGCTCCACCAAAATATCCAGATATAGCGCCCCAAATAAGTCCGATAATAAAGCAAACTACGAAAGTCAAAACACCAAGTAATAGGGAGTTTCTTAAACCTTCAAAGACATATTTAAACATGTCTCTACCACTTTTATCAGTGCCAAATAAGAATTTTGGCATTGTTTCATAGCCAAGATATTTGTAGTACATGACGTCGCCATAGATAGTAAATCCTTCTCTACCACTTTCCGTAACGAATACATCTTTGACATCTTCATATTCTGGAGCTCTGATAAATGGACATTTTGCTTCATTTAAAATTACAAATTCAAATGTATCAGGATCAATAATTGGAGTTGAACCATCGTAAATAATATCGATTGTGTAATCAACCCAACCTTTTCTTTTGTAATTTTCAACATCATAGCTACTAACAGGAACATTTTCTCTTTCGCCTAAAGTAGCGGAATAAGAATCATAAGTAAATGAAGCGTATACTGCTTTAGCTAAATAAATGTTTTTAAAATTCTTAGTGGAGCTTTCAATATTCCAATATCCACAGTTGCGGCGTTGTTTACTACCAGAACCGACTTCAAAACTTCTAACAGACATCTTCATCGCATCAGTAAAGCTAATTCCTTCAATTCCAGTTTCTTTATCAGCTTTAGTCGAGAAATAGATTTGTTCTTTATCGTCATCAGAATCTGTAGTAATAACCATGCTCTTAATTAAGGAACAAACATGGTCAGAAGCAGTAATATCAGCATCTTTAGATGTGACAAAACGGAAATAGAATGATTCAAAAGAAGTTAAATGATCTTCATTAGCAAGAATTAAGTCGTTTAATTCAATAGTGGATTCTCCGCCATCTATTCCAATTGTATGAGTAAGACTTGGTTCGACTAAATCGATAGCCTTTTCTTCTTCATCATAATAATAGACAAATTGTAAGCCTGTTAAACCTAACTTAAAGTTTTCAGGAATATCGCCGTCTTTGCCTAAATCTTCTTTTAACATATCTTCATCCATGGCAACAAAATTGGTGAGAGTTAAATGAGATTGTTCTAAATCTAAAACGAATTTATTCGCAGCGGAATTATCCATTGGGTTTGTGGAATATAAATAAGACTGATCAATACCATATCCACCATAGAATCCAGTTTGAATATATCCGCCTTTACCAAAGGCGTTTGGAACGTTAGTGAAGTGTTCACCTTCTCTAACTAAATTTCTAATACCGCTTTTATAATATAAAGTTGGATCAGGATAACCTGTCTCATAATCAACTTCTTTATGTCTAACAGTCACAGTTCCATCCCAGAATCCACCACCATTAAATAATTTAGGTTCTAGGTTCTTTAAAGCAGAGTTAGCAGCGTTACTGACATCGTTAGTGTTAAAAATAGGAACAAAGATTGCTAAAAGAATTAAAATGCCTAAAATGAAGGCAGCAACCACTGAACTCTTATTTTTTCTAAATCTTTTTAAAGAGTCTTTTAAGAAAGTAGTTGGTTTAGTTTGGAATTTTTGTTCATGAATCGAATCATCGGCTTGTTGCAAGACAAAATCCGCATCTGAAACATCAGAAGTGACTACTTCATTAGGAGTATCAATAAGTTCAAAGTCGGCATTCTTCTTTTTCATCTTATTTCTTTTCTCCCATTCTGATACGTGGGTCAATAAAGCCGTAGGACAAGTCTAAAACAATGCCCGCTAATAAACCGACTGTGGTAAAGATTGCCATATCCACCATTAAGACGTTATAGTCTTTTTCGTTAATGGATCTAATATATAAGTCACCAATTCCAGGAATGCCGTACAATTTTTCCAAAATCATTGAACCACCAAAGATCCCAATGAATTCCGCTAAAATAGATGGAAGAATTGGAACGAATGCATTTTTTAAAGCGTGTCTAGTGATTGCTTGATTTTTAGTTAAACCTTTAGTTCTAGCTAATAATAAATATTCACTAGACATAACTTCACAAAGTTCTGCTCTAACAAAACGAGTATATCCACAAATACTACCAAAGGATAAAGACATTACCGGAATGAAATAAGCTAAGATTTTATTAGCAGTAGTGTCACTCGGGTTCGGCCACATCGACGGCAGCAATTGATTTTTATAACATAAGAAATACATCAAGAATGAAATAACAACGAATGATGGGATAGAAATAAATATCATAACCAATGTGGAAATGAGATGATCAATCCATGTATTTTTCTTTAATCCAGCTAAAATGCCTAAGCCGATACCAAGTGGAACAGATACCACAACGGAAACAATATTTATATACATAGATGTAGGTAATCTCGAGGCAATAATATCCGTAGCCTGAGATCTTAATTCAATAGATGTCGATTCACCCCAGTCCCACGCTGTAAAGATATTCTTTAGCCAAGCAAAATACTGCTCTAAGATAGGGCGCGCATAGAAATATTCATCAACACCTTCAATATGGAATTGAGCAAGTAGTTTGCCATACCCATCTACTTCATGATCAAAAACAACAACATATCCTAAGTTGAGCTGTTTTAAATAGAAGGCGTGTTTAACGTTTTCTTTAGCGCCGAAAGTAGTATCTGCAATACCTAATGATTTAACTAAAATAAAGGTAATAGAAAGGATGATAAAAGCAGTAATAAGAGCAAGAACGATTCTTTTAATTACGTACTTTAGCATTACTCTTTTTCCTTTCTAACTTTACTTTAGTGTAAAGTGTTTATTTATTATAGTACAAACGATTAATAAAAAGCAATATAACAATTATTAATAATTGGCATCAAAAAAGAGCGTATTTCTACGCCCTTAGTTGTATTGTTAATGATTATAATTCAAAGACATCCTTCACCTGAATATATTTGCTACGATCAGGTAATTGATATGAGAATTCGTCATCTCTATCAAATGAATAGTCTCTAATGATATCAAGAACATAATTATGACCATCAATGACATATGAGAGTTTAAAGTTTACACGGTAATATTTAGCATTACCTTTATACCAATAAATTTCAAAATTGTCGCTTTCATCATAAAGAGTTCCGGCTGGAATATCTAAGTTATTTTCTTCAGTAATATCGGCTTCTTGACCTTTGCTTGAGGCTTGGAATTTTCCAAAAACCATATCATCATCAAATCCACCAGCGTAACACATTTTTCTATAGGTTGGTCCGAGAAAATCTGAACTCATAGAATATTCCACTGTGTTTTCAGCAATGTCAGAACCACTATTGAAGAAAGAGCCCATCATCGCATAGATAACGCCGTCTCTAGTAGTGCCAGTGCCTAAATAGAATTCGGTAGGAACATAACACCAGTTATGGACATTATCAGTTTCGTGATAAAGGAAGCTATGGTAGTCAACATCGGTATAGAAATGATGACCAAATGTAGATCTATGTTCTGGAGCGTCAAAAAATTTTGACTCCTTGTCTATTCCACCAATGTAGAAATATGCTTCATCTTTATCAAGAATAAAATCAGCGATTTCATATGTTTTTTTGGAGACTTTTCCATCGACATATAAAGTTCTAGTTTCAACTTCAGTTGTTGCTAATTTTCTTGGCTTTTTAACTTTAGTTTTTTGATAAACTAATAAGTTAGCAAGTTTATTTTGAATGACATCAGCACTTTGATTAGCAACAACAAAGATTTCCATTTCTGTATAAACTTTTGGATTATCTTTGCTACTAACTTTAATTGTTGTGCTTCCTTGCTTTTTAGCTGTAACTAAGCCATTAGAATCAACAGCGGCAACTTCTTTATCGCTACTTTCATAAACTAGAGTAGCGCTAGAGGCAAGTAAAGGAGTTATTAGCGGATTCACTTGAAGGGTATCCCCTACTAGAAGTGCCTTTTTACCAGCGTTAAGTCTAATGCTTTCAACAGGAAGAATGACGGAAGAGGTGCTAATAGGAGCCTCACTTCCACCACCACAACCTGTTAAAGTCATAGCAGCAACTAATCCAATGATAGATAACATGGATTTTTTCATAATTATCTACCTCCTAAACTAGCAAATGACAAAGCTTTAGTTTGTTTGGTCTTGGTGACTTTATAGTAGTTTTCAGTTGGAACAGAGCCAGAGATTGTAATGTTATAATAAACATCAACCCACCAATAAGCATCGTAATAATCGTATGCTAATGGATTCTCTAATTCCGCTTTCTTTTCAGCGTATTTTGGATCAGTTGGATCTAAGTTATCAATTTGTTTTTGTAATTTCAAACCATCAAACAACATCTTATTAACGTATTTAGAGAAAGGCATATTTTCATATTCTTCTTTAACTGTTTCGTTATCAAAGATAATCTTGAATCCAATAATTGCTTTAGTTGGGTCATCATCAACGTATAACCTCTCGATGTTAGATTCATCAATAGTGATAGAACCATAGCCCATTAAGGACAACTGAACTCTAGTAATTTCAAATTCAACACCAGGATCAACTTCAACAAATTCGAAGTTACATTTCATGATGGCACCATTAGCTAATCTATTGGTATCAGCACCACTTGGAGTAGTAGGTTTAGTTGTATAACCAACTTGAACAGAATCAACAGGTTCACCATCTCTAACGACTGCGCCATGATCTGCAGTTGCCCAAGCAGAGTCAAATGACCATTCTTTTTTAACATCTGCACCATCTTCTTTGACTTCAAAGACAATTGGGTCATCAGGATCAACTTTAGAAGTATCAGCACCCCAGTTAAGAGTGAATCCTGAAGAGTTATCACTTTTTAAGACTTCCATGAAGTTAAGTGGATTTAATGTATTACCACTAATAGCGCCAAATCCGAGGTCATAGACACCAACCATTAAGTGGTCGTTATAAACTTGTTCCCATTGAGATTCAGCAAAATGTCTAACTTTTAATTCAACACATCCTTTACCAACGTTTTCGTTATTAAAGGCATCTTGGAAGTAGTTTGCAATATCTTCACCATAAGTCTTTTCGTCATTTTGATACATCCACCAAATATCGATATTGATAGTGGTTTTGTTTGTTGTTGTACCAAGAGTAATGTCGCCAGAGGCCACTAATTCATCAACAGCGTCTGCGAAATATGCAGTGGCTTTTGCTTGGTTAAATCCATAGTTACTAGTTGGTAAACTTGGGTCAAAACCTTTTTCAGCATCTGCATGAGCTTTTGATGCGTTATATGAATGACCGGCAATTGGATCATCTAAGTAAGCATCTGCAAAGTAGTTATAAGAAGGAATAGCACCTCTAGTTTCAGCAAAGTCAGATCTATTAATAGACCAGAATAAGCCATTTAAGAAGTTTTTGTTACTCATCCATGGTTTAACAAGATATCTATTTGTTGGTTTTTCAACATCTGGATATTTAGTAGACCAGAATAAGTCATCCCATCTATCTTGGTCACAAGAGTTAACATTTAACTTAAATGTTGCATCGCCCTTAGTTTGAGCGTCAGTTGGTTGTCTTTCTTCCATTCTTGATACTGGGATACTAGTTTGATCAAGATGGTTTAAGTTAAATTCATCATAAATTGCGTCATCTCTTTGTTGAGCAGCACTAATAACTTGGAAGTGCACACCTTCGATACGATAACGTGGGTTATCAGTACCTTGTGAATTCACATACTCAAACCAATTATCGTTTCTTTTGAAGACGATTTCTTGGTCGCCAACCCATTCTTCTAAGAAGTAAGGGCCAACACCGATAACGTTATTAAGGATTGCACCTTTGGTGCTACCTTTTGTTTTTGAACCAGTACCAACAACTTCGCCACCAGCAATCCAGCTTCCTCCACCAATAGATTGTAAAAATTCTTTTGGAATTGGACTATATAAGCTGCTAGATAAAGTGTATTTAGCGGTAAATTGATCAATTGGGTTCACAAATTCAAAATCAATATATTCGCCTTGAGTGTCTGTTCCGGCAACAATACCTAATTGGTCGTTTTCAGTCATGTCAGACCAGAATCCTTCAGCTTGTTCGTCGTTTGCCTTTTCAGTTTTTCTAAAGTAGGCATATGCACCTTTAAAACCATATGAAGTATCGGTCGCAAGTTCAGCACCACGGCTTAATTTAGAACTTTGAGTTAAAAGTAATCTAAATGTAGTGATGTAATCTTCTAAGACGACGGCACGTCCATCAAATGGTTCACCGTTAATAGAACGATAAGCAATGGAATATTTCTCACCGTTTGGACCATCTGGTGTATTACCAGTTTTAACATAAACACGGTATTTCTTATGAATAGTGTCTGTAGGTTTTCCATCTAAAGGAATTGGATCTGAACAGTTTTCCGCAGCTAAAACAGGGTACCATTCATATCCAGTTTTAGCAGAATTTAATTTTGTTCCCCATAAGGATGAAGTCATATATCCATATAAATCACCGATTTGGCTACCAGATGCATTCCAACCAGAAATATTACCTGGATCGCTGCTTTGAGCGGATTGTAAATAATTTTTATATCCGGAAACTTCTGGTTGAGGTGCTTTTGTAGGATCAGTTTCCAAATAGCCTTCGGTTAATAAGCCAAATCCGTAACCAGTAACATAATTATCTGTTCCATAATGGACACGTGGTTTTTTACGGACATAACCACCATTTTCAAATAAGGTGATACCAGTTAAGTAATTCTTCATCGCATATTCTTCAAGTTTTCCTAAAATTTCGGATTTCTTTTCAGTATCTGCTGAGAAGTTATAACCAGTATTAGCGGCATCGTATCTTTCACCAACGTAGAAGAATTTGGTGAATTTTTTACCTGAAGTTTGTTCAGTAATACGAATACCAACTTTTTGATCACCACTATCATGTTGAGGGGTAACTGTAAATAATTTAGCGGCACCGTCATAACTAACTGAAATAAAGTTAGCTGAACCAGAAGTTAAAGCATAGGTATAAGTACGTGTAACTTCACCAGGATTAACTTCTTTAATTTCTAATAATTCATCAGTGCCAACATAAATTTTGTCGGTTTTTGTGCCAATAAATGAAGCACTAAAGCTGAATTCGGCAACAGGTGGAACATCGCCACCTCCGCCACTAGAACCACCACAGGCTGTTAAAACAACAGCGAATGCTAATGCAGTAGATGATAAGAATAAATATCTAGCTTTTTTCATTATTCTTTACCTCCTAATTTTCTTTTTTTGCTGAGAATAATAGCAATAGCTAATAAACCAGCCAAGCTTGATAAGACAATGCTTGTAGTAGCGACATTACCACCACATCCTCCGGTTGAAGTTCCGCTTGGCTTATCAGAATAACGTTTGACGCGAACGTATACATCAACTTCATAATCCTTAATATTATATGTTTTGGAGTCATAGGTAACGTAATGGATAGAGGTACCTAAGTCTTCAAAGTCATTACTTAATGTAAATGTGTAGTGTTCAACGATAGTGTATTTACTGAAATCGATTTCACCATCTTTTTCAACGAATCTAACAATAATACCGGTTCTACCATAAGCTTTATTTTGTAATTCGATGAATAAACGTCCAGAACCATAAACTTCATTGAAGTTATTTTCTAATTCAAGTTCAATGTCTTCTTTAGTGAGTTCAATGTAGTTTCCTTTAATTTCTTCTTCAGACATTTGATAGTAGCTTTGTCCAACTTTGACGTTGGTGAGATATTTTTCAGAAACGTTAAATCTCACTGAATCTTGAAGAACTTGAACACTACTAATGGTTGGTTCACTACTACAGAGATGTAATGTATAAGATAAACTTACCCATGTACCTGTCGCAACTAATTTATAGTTGAACTTAATTTCGTAATCACCATCAGGGAGACTTCCACCAGTTTTTGAATCATATAATGGAATGGCAGCGAACGCTCTATGTCCAACATATGGACTTAAGTAGTTTTCATCAACGTGAGATTTATATAATGGGTATCTACCATATCTTTCACCAAAGATCATATCTTCTAATACGTCTTGGATATAAATCTTGCCACTTGCCTTATTAGTGATAGTGAAGTAGTTATCATCAACAGATCTAAGAACAAATTGTTGAACGAGTAATGTATTACTAGAGTGTGGATTACCAGCATATAAGTTATTTGCTGGGTCACTATAATATTTACCTTCAGAGTCAGTTCCTAATAAGTGATAATTAGCGTCACTCTTAGCTAAATGGGTTAAGCTTTCATCATTTTGTAAAATATCAGATTTTTTAAATGATTTACCTGGTTCAACATAAGTTGTGGCCATTATACTACCCATATCAATATTAGTTTTACCTAATAAGCTATAGCCGATATCATTATTTAATTCACTTGGATAAATGGAAGAAGCATCTTTTTCAAAGTTGAATGGTTCCACAACTGGAGCAGAACTATAATCTTGTCCTTCTCCACCGAAGAATCCCATCCATGGCATTGATAAGTTAATGCCTTCATTTTCCATACTTGTAAGGCTAACGAATCCTTCTAAGTAAGTTCCAAATTCATAGAATTCTAAGATCTCTTGTTTTTGTTCGGTTGTTAAACTGTATTCAGGTAAGACGATTTTATGGTCTCCTGGAGCAATTTCCACTTCACCAACGTTAACAGTCTTGATGAGTATGTCTTGAACTGATTGATAGTTGCTACCTTCAAGTTCTTCATAAGTAGCATAAGTCCAATAAACATTTGGAGCATGTTCAACAACTTGAGTATCAGTACATTTATATCTACCAATAGCGATTGTTTGTTTTAATAATTCGCCTTCGTGTCCGGCTCTTTCATCTGGAACGAAATATTCAATTTCTTTTGTGACTTTGAATACGTCACCAACGTTGATATCACCAGTAGCGTGTCTTTCAACAATCACTTTAGATTCATCTGGGTTAACTTGTTCAACCCAATATGATAAACCTGGGAAAGAAGAGATATTATCAACTTCGCCACGGTAATTATATTGTCTAGAAACGATTTCGTTAGACTTTTTAATCGCTGGTCTCATCACAGAATAACTGACTTGATATTTCTTAGCAGTTGTACTCTCGTTATGAGCTAAGAAGCTAAGAGAAACAGTACCAGCGTTAATTTTTGAGTTATTTCTTAAGGCGATCTTAGATTTTCCAATTGGGTTACCTAATAAATCATAGCCTTCTAAATAAACATCAGTTTTATAAGCATCTCCAACGTTTGCCATACCTGCACCTTGAATACGTGGAGAGGTATTGTATTTATGTCCTTCATCTTCTGGACATTCTTCATAATCAAACATTGGAATAGCAGTAGACATAAGTCTCATATCGACAGTTTTGCGATATGCGTTATATTCCGCTGAGTTATTTTTTAACTCATTTGCTTTTCTAGAAAGCACTACTGCTTGAGCACCAGCATAGTTAGGGGCACTCATAGAAGTACCAGATAAGAATTCATAAGTGGAATATCTTCTTCCAGCTGGTTCTTCTTGTTTATCTTCTTTCTTTTGTGGAGGGACAGCACCTCTAATAAAGTCACCAGGAGCAGTAATTTCTGGTTTCATATCTAAGGCTGCAGTTGCACCATCAGAAGAGAAAGTAGAAATAGTATTTGCTCTTGGGTTGACATCAACTTCATCTTTAACAATGTCAAATGATCCAAAGCCATCTTTTTCAAACGTTTGCTTTTCTCTAAATAAGACTAAAGCAACTGGGATAGTAGGTTTTAAATCACCAAAACTACAGTGGAAGTTGAAGTCAGATGCAGTTGGATCGTTATTGATAATGACTACACCAATAGCACCTTTATCTTTAGCGGTTGTAACTTTAGTAGCAAAGTCGATACTACCACGGTTGACGATAGCGATTTTGTTAGTGACATCTTTATCTTTATAATCAGCACTTGAACCGAAGTTAGGAATATATACCCAGTTAAGTGTTTTAGATTCACCAGGGGTCAAATCACTCATATGGCGTTCTTCGTCTTCTTCGTAATCAGAAGAATTACCCATATTTACAACTTGGTCTTGGTAAGAAATATTCACGCCTTTATATTTAAACGCTGAAGCATAGAAAGTCTTAGCAGGTTGACCAGCAGCAATAGACATTGTTGCTTTATTATTTGCGTAACCACCTAAGATACCAGTTTCGACAGTGTCTTTTGTCCAGTTTCCATATCCTCCAGCAAAAGCGAATGAGGATTTACCGTTATTACCAGCAGAGATAGATGATAATAAACCAGCGTTAGTTAATTTCACTAAAGTCTTCATGGTAATTGAATCAGCGTCAAAGTCATCTAAGTTACTACCAAGAGACATATTGATGCCGTCAACTCCAAGGGTAATACAGTCTTCTAAAGCGTTAAGAATTGGTTCATCATAAGCTCCAGAGGAACTTTGGAATCCCATTGCTTGATCAATCTTTTGTGCTTCGAAGTTTGTGAAGACCTTCATACAGACTAGTTGGGCTTTAGGAGCAATACCTTTGTAATATGGGTCGTTTCCAGCAGCGATACTAGCAACGTGAGAACCGTGATAAGAGAGTAAACTTGAAACATCAAAGTCTTGTTTAGGATCTCCTCCATAGGTATTAGTTTCTCCACCATAATCGAAATAGAATGGAACTTTACTATTGAAATATAAGGATCCTTCATCTCCTAATGTAGCAGCATCAACGGTCGCTTTATTGTTGGTATATGCGATTGTTTTGCTATAACTGCTTGGTCTACCATCAAATTTGACTTTCACTGAAGAAGCTAATTCGGTGAATGTAACATGTTTCCAAGCATCAGCAGATTTAGTTTTTCCACGGAAATAGAATTCATTATCAAGAATTGCGATAACTGTTCCTTCACCATCATTTGTGGTTCCAGGAGTAAGATGCATGGTTTCTGCGGAAGCATTTTCTGATCCACCATAATCATGTTCAGGATCAGGAGTTTGAGTATCTGCAGTTGTTTGAAGAGCTTGAGTTTTGACCATATGTAATTTGTTAACGGTCACACTTTTAACTCCAGGTAATGATTTAACAGCGTCCACATATTTGCTATTGATAGAAACAACAAATGCGTTATTGAGCACATGGTATTGAGTGCCTAATTCGACATTTCTAGTGATATTGTTTCTAATGCTTTCATAGACAGACAATTGAGTATTTTTGATGCCTTCTTCAGTTAACGTTTCTAACGAACGATTAACTTCGACAATGATCTTGGTGTCTCTTACTTCTTTAGGAGCAGGATTAGCACCACTAGCAACAGTTGTACCCATTACAAGTCCGGCAAATAATGTAGCAAGCATTGTAACTTTAATCATGTATACCTTCCTTTCTCGTGTCCACATAGGGCACGTAATAATATTTGTGTAATACTATATACTATAGTGAAAACGAAAAGCAACCACTTTTCATAAAAGAAAAGACCTAAAAGAGACAAAAACTAATAAAAAATCACTCAAAAATTAGGCAAAAAGAGGAACGGTGTGATAGATAATTTCTAATACCGCAAAAGCAATAAAAAATGACAATGAAATGAATAAATGCATAAAATATGCATAGCTTGCAGCTTCTCTTTTGGTGTTTTTATTTTCTTTGTAACCGGCAAAATCGTTATATTTGTTCGCCTTTTTTCCAAACATTGAAGAAAATAATTGAGAAAAGCCATAACTCATCGTATCAAAAGCACCATTTCTACTTAACCAGACAAAGATGAATGCCGCTAATAAAATAGCACCAGCAACACCTGTACCATCAATCGCACCAATAAATGTTTTAACATTTATAGCGAAATAAAAAACTAAGAAAATTGATAAACCAATAACTATGTCAATTAACCCATAGATTATAAATGCCTTATAGTGTTTTTTTACGCTTAAAATAAATTTGCTCATATTAGTTTTCTAAATAATCTTTCAAATATTTTAAATCTTCATCAGTGGTAACTTTAAAGTTCAATCTATCTCCAGGATAAAATCTCACTAAAGATGGATCCACTAATGAAATATCGTCATTAACCTGTATATCTTGTTTTTGAATGTGTTTATCTTTAATAAGACCAAATCTAAAACATTGAGGTGTTTGGATATCCACTTCCACTCCATTTAACTTATATTTTCTTCCAGAATTAGATATTTCCGGAATTCTCTCTTCTATAGAAATAAAAGGACAAGTAGCTTCAAATTCATTTAAATAATCTATTGCTTGATTAATAATCGCATGGCTCACTAAAGGACGATCTCCATCATGAATTAAGATGTTATCTTTTTCATCTAAATTAAGAGCCTCTAAGCCTAATCTAACAGATTCTTGTCTAGTCTCTCCACCGACGATTACTTTATTAATTTTTTCTAGGGAATATTTCTCTTTAAAACACTCAACATAAGGAATATATTCCTTAGAAGTAACTAAATTAACCTCATCAATATGCGGGTTATCATTGAACTTCTTAATTGCGTACACAACTAAATCAATATCATTAATTTTAATGAATTGTTTTGGGATGTCGGAGTGGATTCTACTACCACTTCCTGCAAAGACGATAAGTGCAACGTTCATGCGTAAATGATAAACTCTTTAATAATAATTAGCAAAATAAATTAGGCAATAGTATAATAAACCTAACAAAACCTAGGAGGTAAATATCAATGGCGAAAAAGAAAGTCAGAATCGATCAAAGTCTTTGCATCGGTTGCGGATGTTGCGCAGGTACATACCCAGATGATTTTGCAATCGGCGATAGCGGATTAGCAGAAGTTGTTTCTGGAGAAGGCGAAGAAGACGCCGTTAGTGTCTGCCCAGTTGGTGCAATCTCTGTAGAAGAGTAATGATATAGAAAAACCAGGTTAATAAAATAATCTGGTTTTTTTATGCTTGCATAATGAAGTTTTTGAGTCAATCTCAGAAACTTTTTTTGCAAAAAAATCGAAAAAATCCACTCTTTATATAATGTAGGGACTTTTTTAAGTTTCTATAATCCGAGACTCATTCAAGAGGCGCACTTTGGATGACTCTAGTGATTTTCTTTCATCTTCAGTTTCTTTTTATCTAGATCATCTATGCGTTAGATGAGTCGAGGTAGGAGGGAGTTTTATATGAAAGAAATTATCGTGGCTCTATTTGAGATCATCATAATCCTATTGATTATAAAAAAAGACCCACCAAGCGATAAGCGCTAGGTTGGTCAACCACAACTAAAAGATAACTGAATAGCGCTTAATTGTCAAGTGTATCAGTATTTACTGAATCTGCATAATCAGCCTCTTTTGTAAATATATTACCAACAAAATATTTGTTGAAAAATTCAGATTTTCTCATAAAGACAAAGATTAATCTATTAAACAATAATTCATAGATTGCGCAGCACATTCCTACCTTCATTAAATTAAATGGAATATAAATTAAAGAAACTGCGCCTACATACGCTCCTGCATTATGTATTGAACTTTTATCTCCTGTTAAGGAAGCGGTAACATTTTGAACGATACCTTCATTAAAGCAAGATGTAAATGAGCCAGATAAATAAGTTGGAGTAATAAATAAAGCATTAAATCCAGTTAAAATAATCGAAACAAATACCGCAATAAAAATATAGGCAAAGATTCTAAATAATAATCCTTTCTTAAACCATTTAAAGACATGGCTAGTAAGTAGCAAGGCAATAATAAACATTATAGAAGTAAATAAAGCAGTGATATCACCAATTCCAAATGGACCAGATAAACCTCTAACAGCTAAATTTAAAGCAGCCTTTACTAAAGCAACAAATATTCCACCAGGGAAGCCATATAAAGCATAAGCAATAATGACCACTATCTCACTAATTTCAATTTTAAGCCAAGGAGCGGCAGGATAAGGAAATTGGGCAAATGCCATTAAAACAAATCCTAATGCACTGAGCATGCCTAAAGTAGCAATTCTAGAAATAACTTCTTTTACATTTCTTCTTTCTTTTCTCATAAAAAATAGCCCTCTACTTCAGGGGCTAAAAATAGAAAATAGATTTCTATGTACTTCTCTCATCCAGACTTTACTGTCGCCACTAGAATTTCACTAGTTCATACTATTTAGCTCGCGGGGTATACCGCCGGTCGCGTTATTTCGCTGCCCTGAAGTAATTACATTTTAAGTATTAATAAAATAGATATCAATAAATACACAAAAAAAGTTAACAACTTTTGCAAATATCATAGTTGTTAAATTTTATTTAAATATTTCATCAAACAAATATTTTTGTCTTGATAAAATAAACTCTGTAATCATCTTTTCATTAACTTTAATTGGGATTTTGTTAAAACAGTTATTTAAGATGCTTTCATTAATTCTTGGAAGATTTGATTCTGTTAATAAATCTTTTGCTAACTGATTAGCTTTTAAAAATTTAAGGAAATAAGATAAAAAACCTTCTTTAACAGAGCAATTTAAAATCTCATTTCTACTGATAAGACATAAATTATTATCAAAATTAGGGGCTAAAGAAATTATAGATCCAGTTTTTTTGTCTTTTAAAAACCCATAATTCTCGTTATGTCGATCAACATTATTCAATAATGCATCAAAATAAATTAGAACCATATATTGTCTAGCGATATCTCTACTAATTTTCATTAGCTCAGTTAAAACATCACTATAATCGTCATTATCATCCATGAGTGAATACATTGGTTCGTAATTATAATCAACTGCAAAATTCTTACTTCTTATATATTTATCATCTAGTTCATAATGGGCAGTTGGAATATTTAACTCCTCTAATAAAGTTGCATAAAACAGCTCTGAAAATTTTTCATTATCAGTTCCAACTTTATATAACCACCACTCATTACCAATTCTTTTCCATCCTTTTTCAAAACTTCCACCGGTAGTTAATTCAGGCGACAAGACAACCTTTCTAGGAAAATAAGATAAGCTTCCTTTTAAGGAAACATCAAATAATATATCGTTTTTAAACTGTACATCTTTATATTTAAGTTTTGATTTTTTTGGCTTAAACCAATAATTATCAGTTATACTTACCGCATAGGAATAAATAGATAATAATTCATCGCTTTCTTCATGAATATTGAGTGCTTTTTTTAGTAATCGAGCGTTAGTTCTACTAGTGTCAATGACTCTAGTTTGTAAAAATTTATCTAATCTTTTTGTCCTTTTAATAATTAAAGGCAATAATTTGTCGTTTCCTTTAATTAATTGTCCATTTTCAAATTCCCCAATAATTTTATCTTCGGACATTAGATACCCAGTCAAATTTCTTGCAGAATTGGATAAAGATAAGGAACGATTTTCATCTTTAAGATTTTCCTTAATAATTTTGGATAATTCTTTTCGATGATTGATTTTAATGAAAAGATCATCATATTCATCCTTAGAAATATATTTGGTCACTTTTTTTCCATTATCAGAAAATTGATAATAAAAATATGTATTTCCTTTAATAACTTTTATATAAACATTACCGTTAGGAAGAGAATTATATTCGTTTAATACACTTTCAAAAGATTTCATAAAAATATAATAAAAAAGTTAACAACTTTTGTCAATATCATAGATGTTAACTTTGTTAATTATTTAATTATCTCATTATAAGGACGAGGATATTTAAGATTAGTTTTCTTTATTTTTTTAATGATGATATTAATTCTTTTTTCTTTAGATTCAGGAAGTTCATATTCATCAGTTAAATATACTTCTCCGCCTAATTTCTCTAACATTTTTTTAGAAGACTTTAGTTCATCCATTCCCTTTAAACCTTTAAGGGCAATAAAGTAGCCACCAACTTTAAGTAAAGGAAGTACTAATTCAAGAAGAACCTTTAAATCAGAAACTGCGCGAGCCACTGCAAAGTCATATTCTTCTCGATGATTTTTAGCATAGTTTTCAGCGCGTTCCACTACGGTATTTACATTAAAATAACCGTGCTCCGTCGAGTAATTACTTATAAAATCAATTTTCTTTTTAGTAGAATCTAATAAAGTAAATTCTCCCTTAGATAAAGTGGCTAACACCATTCCTGGATAGCCAGCGCCAGTACCAATATCAATCACTTTTTTATTAGTAAAATCAAAATATTTAAGTGGATACGCACTATCTAGAATCATCAGTTCCCTAAATTTGTTTTCATCTTTAATTGCTGTTAAATTAAAAGACTCATTAGCCTTTAAAGTTGCTAACATATATTCTTCTAACTTATCTACTTTAGAAGAATCAAAATTTAGTTTCTCTAGTTCCACTATTAATTCTTGCTTAGTCATGATTAAGAATCTTCTTTATATTTAATATTAACATTGAAATATCACTAGGATTTACTCCAGAAATTCTACTAGCCTGACCTACTGTTAAAGGTCTAACTTTATTTAATTTCTCTCTAGCTTCTAATCTAATTCCAGACATATTGGTATAATCAATATCATTAGGTATTTTGAGTTCTTCTAATTTTTGATGATTTTCTGCGTCACGTTTTTGTTTAACAATATAGCCTTCATATTTTTCAATGATTTCAATTTCTTCAATAGTCTGCTCATCTAATTCATATTTATCTAATTCAGGGATAAATTTAGCGAGTTTAGAATATTCCACTCCCGGACGTTTAAGTAGTTCAGAGGCTAATATCCCACCTTTAAGCTCGTTAAAGCCTAAAGACATAATATATTCTTCAACATCTTTTCTTTTACCTAAATAAGTTGACTCTAATATTTCACATACTTCTTTAATATTTTGTTTCTTTTTTAAGAAGTAGTTATATCTATCTTCAGAAATTAAACCAATTTGATGACCAATATCTGTTAATCTTAAATCCGCATTATCGTGTCTAAGTAGTAAACGGAACTCCGCTCTAGAAGAAAGTAATCTATAAGGTTCTTCAGTTCCTTTAGTGACTAAATCATCAATCATGACTCCAATATAGGATTGATCTCTTCTTAAAATAAGTGGCTCTTTACCTAGAATTTTTAAAGAAGCATTTATGCCCGCTAATAAACCAAGTCCAGCAGCTTCTTCATAGCCAGAAGTACCACAAATTTGACCCGCTATATATAAGCCTGGCCACTTCTTTAATTCTAAAGTTGGTCCATATTCTGTCGTTTTAATCGCGTCATATTCAATCGCATAAGCATATTTAAGAAAGACAGCGTGCTCAAATCCAGGTAAAGACCTCACCATTAACTCTTGCACTTCTTCACTCATACTAGTGGAGAAACCTTGTAAATAAATAGAGTCAGTATATCTAGATTCTGGTTCTAAGAATAATTGATGTCTTTCTTTATCCTTAAAAGTCATGATTTTAGATTCTATAGATGGGCAATATCTAGGACCTACTCCGACTATATTTCCGCTATATAATGCTGTCTCATCTAAGTGTTCTTTTATGATGTTATGAGTAGTTTGATTTGTATATATTAAATAGCATGGTTCTTGTTCTTCTAAAGGAATAAATTCCTTTGTGGTATAAGAAAACGCTAAATGACCTTTAGTGCCTGGTTCTAATTTTGCTTTAGAAAAATCAATCGAATCTTTTTTAATTCTAGGAGGGGTACCAGTTTTAAGTCGATAAGTTTCTATACCCATCTTTCTTAAATAAGGTGATAAACCTAAAGAAGGCTTTTCTCCATCAGGACCTTGTTGAATCTTTTTATGACCTCTAAATATATAAGATTCCATATATGTTCCTGTACTTAAAATAACTGCCTCAGAAGTAAAGCTTCTTCCATCAGTTAACTTAACTCCAAAAACACGATTGTCATCATGAATTAATTCGTTGACAATTCCTTCAATAACAGTGAGGTTTTTACAATTTAAGGCCATCTCCTGCAGGAATTTTGGATATTCTAGCTTATCTTGTTGGGCTCTTAAACACTGTACCCCAGGACCTTTTCCAGTATTAAGCATTTTCATTTGTAAATAGTGATGATCTGCGGCTATTCCCATCATCCCACCAAGAGCGTCAATTTCTCTTACAACAATACCTTTAGCGGACCCACCAATAGAAGGATTACAAGGCATATTACCCATCATCTTGATATTAATGGACACTAAAAGTGTTTTCATGCCCATATGGGCACTAGCAAAAGCCGCTTCTAAGCCAGCATGTCCTCCACCAACAACAATCACTTGATAGTCCATATTAGCCAACGCTTCCTTCCATATCCATTTTAATGAGTTGATTTAATTCAACTGCGTATTCCATAGGAAGTTCTCTTGAGAATGGTTCAATAAAGCCCATAATAATCATTTGTGTCGCGTCTTTTTCTGAGATACCTCTACTCATTAAATAGAATAATTGGTCTTCATTAATCTTACTAACAGTAGCTTCATGTTCAATATAAGAAGTATTGTTATGAACTTCATTAGTAGGTATGGTGTCACTCTTAGACAAGTGATCTAAAATAAGCGTGTCACATTCAACGTGACTTCTGCAGTTTTTGGCATTAGCTTTATGTCTTACCGTTCCACGGTAGTTAGCGACTCCACCATTTTTAACAATAGATTTAGAAATGATTGTAGAAGTTGTATCTTCTGCTTCATGAATCATTCTTGCTCCAGCATCTTGATATTGACCTGCTCCCGCAACAGCAATAGAAATACATGTTCCTTTCGCGCCCCTACCTTTTAAGATACAAGCAGGATATTTCATATTCACTTGGCTACCGATATTGCCGTCAATCCACTCCATAGTAGCATCTTCATAGCAGACTGCTCTTTTAGTAACTAGATTAATAATGTTAGTGGACCAGTTTTGCACTGTCGAATATCGACATTTTCCACCTTTAAGAACAATAATCTCTACTACTGCCGCATGAAGCGATTCTTTAGAATAAGTAGGCGCAGTACATCCTTCTACATAATGGACATCCGCTCCTTCATCGACAATGATTAAGGTTCTTTCAAATTGACCAGACTTTTCATTATTAATTCTAAAATAAGATTGAAGAGGCTTATCTAGATGTACTCCTTTAGGAACATAAATAAAGCTACCTCCAGACCACACCGCTCCATTAAGAGCAGAGAATTTATTATCCGCCACTGGAATAACAGTAGAAAAATATTTTTTAAATAAATCAGGATATAACTTTAGAGCCATATCAGTAGATAAGAAAATAACTCCCTTATCTTCGATTTCTTTAAGCATATTATGATAGACCACTTCTGATTCATATTGAGTGGAAACACCCGCTAAATATTTTTGTTCAGCTTCAGGAATTCCTAATTTATCAAAAGTGTTTTTAATCGTATCTGGAACTTCATCCCAGTTTTTCACTTCTTTTTCACTTGGCCTAATAAAATAAGTAAAAGAATCAAAATCTAAATCTTTTAAATTTGGTCCATAATTAGGTAAAGGCATAGCCTTAAAACTTTTCAAAGCTTTTAGTCTAAATTCAAGCATCCATTCTGGTTCATTTTTATATTTAGATATCTTTCTAACGATATCTTCGTTAAGACCTTTTTCCGTTTTTAAAATAGAGACATCTTCGTCTTTAAAACCAAATTTATAATCGCTTTGAAATTTAATATCTTTAGTGGCCATTATTTTTTATCCTCTAATAATTGAGAGGCTGCATTCCAGCCAATAGTCGCACATCTAATACGTGCAGCTTGATTAGATGTATTAATAAAGACAATCGCATCTTCAAGAACATCCGCATCAAAATCTTCCTCATGCATCATATGTTGATATTGATCAATCATATATTCTGCTTCTTTTTTAGTTTTTCCTTTAATTAAGTCACACATAATATCCGTGCTACTTAAAGAGATTGTACAGGCTACTCCTTCAAAACAAGCATCAGTGATCTTATCGCCTTCAACTTTAAAATAAATATCTAAATCATCTATGCAGTTATCAGAATGCATATGGACTTTATCATATCCATCCCCTTTAGGAAGGTGTTTATTCATTGGGTTAGAGGAATGATCCATAATAATGGATCTCATCATATCATTACTTAAAATAGGCATCTAAAATATCTCCTCCATTAATTAAATTATCAACGAATACATCAATCTCTTTTTTAGAAGTATATAAATAGAAACTCGCTCTTACAGTAGCGACAGTATCAATCACTTCATCAATCATTTTCGCGCAGTGTTGTCCGCTTCTAACGGCAATTCCTTTAGAGTTAAGTAAAGTCGCTTCATCTTGAGCAAAAACACCCACTCGATTAAAAGCGATTATTCCAGAATTAGAATCTTTATTATAAATAACAATGTCTTTACATTTTTCTAGTTTAGAAAGAGCGTAATCCGCTAGTTCTAATTCATATTGATGAATGTTATCAATACCAATTGAGTTAATAAAATCAATCGCGGCTCCAAAGCCAACAATACCAGCGATATTTAAAGTACCAGCTTCAAATTTATATGGAGCATCTAAAGGAATAACATTCATATCTTTAGAAAATTTAACATTCATTCCTCCACCAGTCTTAAATAAAGACATCTTTTGGAGTAAATCATATTTACCAATTAAGGCTCCTACTCCAGTCGGTCCACACATTTTATGAGCGGAGAAAGTAATAAAATCAACATCTAAATCTTTAAAATCAGTTTTAATATGTGGTACAGATTGAGCGCCATCTAAAACAAAGATTGCGTTATGTTCATGCGCTACTTTAGCAATACCTTTTGCATCTATTTCATATCCAAGTACATTGCCAACATGGGCAAAAGACACAATTTTAATATTTTGATATTTTTTAAATGCTTTTTTAACTTTGTTAACAGTAATCTTTTTATCTTCTAACTCGACAAATTCTACTTTTGCCCCAGTTAATTCGCAAATTCGATACCAAGGCAAAGTATTAGAAGCATGTTCTTCTAAACTTAATAAAATAACATCATCTTTCTTTAAATTAGATAAAGCATAACCATAGGCAATCAAATTTAAAGCTTCAGTATCTCCAGAAGTAAACACTACTTCATTAACGTCAGAATTAATAAAATTAGCAATTTTTCTTCTAACTTCTTGGACTTTCATATCCACTTTATAGCAAAGATCATAGTCCCCACGATGATGGTTAGCAGTGTACTCAGTGTAATATTCTTCAATTGCTTTAATAACTGAATATGGTTTAAAGGTAGTTGAAGCATTATCAAGGAACACTAAAGGCTCACCTTGCATAGTCTTATTATTGAGCATTGGAAATTGTTTTCTAATTTCGTCTAACTTATACATTAGAAAGTCTCCTTTCAATAAGGCTATCAATCGCATTTTGAATAGAGTCATTAAATCCTTTTAAAATCGGTTTTAAATAACCTAATGTAATAAGCATTTTTGCTTCTTCTAAATTTAAGCCTCTAGAGGTTAAATAAAATATGTGTTCATCACTCACTTTGCCGACACTTGCTGCGTGGCTTGCTTCGATATCATTTTCATCAATTTTTAATATTGGTTTAGCTTTAGCCACACACTCATTATCAAAGACCACAATTTTTGCGTTTTGATGTGATTTAGATAAGTGACATCCTTTGTTAATATAGGAGATTCCTGAGAAAGTTAATTGACCCTTATCTTTACATACTCCATAGTTATCGATACGCCCAAAAGTAGATGGGTGATTATGATAAATATTAACCACTATATCTTTATTATCATTATTAGAAGATAAAGAAGCTAAATGCCACTCACAAGTCGCACCTTCTTCATTTAAATTTATCGTCGCATCTAGTTTGTTTTTAGAAACACTAAAATCAGCAAAATATACGACAATTTTTGATTTTTTTCCGAGATTTGCAGTGATTTTACAGTTTTCAAGAACTTTATCAGAGAAGATTGATAAATATAAAACACTATTCTCTAATACATCAAAAGATAGCTCATTATCACTTTTTAAATTATGTAGATATAAATTAGATTTACTTTTAGAGCATTCAAAAGAAAGTTGACTATCTAAAGTGGATAAATCTAAGTTAGTATTTTCTTCTACAATAATCTTATTCATATTTATTTTTTAATCGACTCTCTAACAGCACAACTACCAATAGAGACTTCGTTCATTTTATTTTCTTCTTTTTCGATACTAATTCCGAGTTCAGTTTTAATGAATTCGTATCCGGTTTGGTCAATTCTCTTGATGAGACTTGGATCACCATCTAAAACGATTTTCCCATTGACTATTACAATCGCTCTTGTAGGTTTAATTAAATCGAATAATCTAGCATAGTGAGAAATAACTAAAAATCCCTTGCCTTGAGCTTCTAATTTATTGATCACATCAGCGACTGTTTGAATCGCGTCAACATCTAAACCAGAATCAATTTCATCAAGCATAGCGATTTTTGGATTTAATAACATAAGTTGAAGTATTTCATTTCTTTTCTTTTCTCCACCAGAAAATCCTTCGTTTAAACTTCTAGTGGCTAAATCAAATGGCATCTTTAATTCTTTAGTCGCATTATCTAGTAACTTATAAAATTTATAAGTTGAAATTCTTTCTTTACTAGTCGCATTAACTGCAGCTCTTAAGAAATCACTATTAATAACTCCTGGAACTTCAGCAGGATTTTGTAATCCTAAAAATAAACCTGCCCTCGCACGTTCATCAGTGGATAAGTTTGTTAAATCTAAGTCGTCTAAATAAATGCTACCCTGAGTAATCTTATATCTAGGATGACCCATAATCGCGTTAAATAATGTGGACTTACCGTGTCCATTAGGCCCAAGAAGCGCCACAGTTTCTCCTTCAGAAATACTAAAAGAGATACCCTTAAGGATTTCTTTTCCTTCAACTTGGACATGTAGGTCATTAATTTTTAAAGTTGCCATGCTAATACCTCAATGCTGAATTATTGTAGTTTTTAGCAAAATAATATGCAAACAATATAGTAATAAAAATGTAAATAATGACTTTCTTGCGTATATACTCATGCATAAAATAATTAAAATTATTATTGCACGCAAAAATGAAGATATATAAAATATATTCGCTATGTATTCAAAAAGGAGAAACAATTAGATGAAAAAAAGTAAGCTATCTATCGGTTTAGTTACTAGTTTCATCGGCGCTCTTGCGTTAACTAGCTGTGGAGACGCAGCAACAGTTACCACAAGTGACAAATCTGTTGTTGATTTCATTGGTTATAACAGTTCAACTGACCGTATTGAAATCAATGTGGATGAATTGTATCGCGAATTTGGAGAAGGAAAAGATGGCACAACCAAATACTATAATGCCATCCTTGAATCTTTAGTCAGATACGAATATCCAAAACTTGCCGCAGATGAGAATCCAAAAGAACCTGATCTCAAAAAGTTTAGCAGAATTAAGTCAGAAGCCGCTGATAAAGTGAAAGCAGCTAGACAAACCGCTAATGATAATGCCACTAATAACGGCACTGAACCAGAAGCAGAATGGGCAAAAATTTTAGAAAGTAACGATGTCGATTCCGAAGAAAACCTCAGATTAAAATACGTCTACGAATTAGAAAAAGAGGCGATGACTGATTGGTATTTCAAAAAACACTTTGAAACAAGTGAAGATGACACTGTTGTTGGCTTAAGACAAGAATATATCGGAGTGTCTGCTACTACAGATGAAACAACCGGTTTAACTAAAGACTGGACAGAAATTGAACCAGCTACTGAAAATGTTGAACCAGTCTTCCCATATCACGTTATTCACATCTTAGTGAAATTAAGCGCTGATGCTGGTGATTATAGTCACGCTACAATCTCAGAATCTGAAGCTGAAAAATTATGGGACATTGTCAGACACTTAGTCGACGGACAATATAGTTTCGAAGAAACTGCTAAATTATCTGATGATACTTCTAGTAGTGAATTTGGTGATGTTGAATTAATGAGCACCAGAACTTCATTCTATAACGAATTCAAATTAGGTACTTATGCTTATGACGCTATCTTAAGTGCAAATAATAGCGAAACCGCTGATGTAAACGATAACATTTACAAAGCATTTGGTATTGATTCAAGCGCTGAAATCGTCACTAAAACCATGGCAGAAGTTGATCCAACTACTGGAGTGGAATATAGAGTGGAAACTAAAGAAAAAGTTGTCGATTTAATTAAAGAGACAATGTTAGATGAAGTTAATGTCCATTTACAAGATCCACAAACTTCTTTACCAGCTATTCCATTTGATGTCTTTAGACAAATTGGTTTAATGGCTAAAGAAGATAAGATTGGAACCTTCTCTCCAGAAGGCGGCCAAGCTTCCTTACCAAGAAACGTTTTATTCAATGCTTTCTTAAACTTCCGTTCACCATTTGTGATTACAAATGAATTATTAAAACAGGATTCTGTGGACTTTAGTAATGATCAAGCTGCTACTGAAACATATGACTTCGATGATGAGGATGTCTTAAAACTTCAAAGCAATAACTTCCAAAGTGGAAAATTAGGTGATCCAGCCTTCACTAAGAAAGTATTATGTGACACCAATGGTAACGTTGTTATCGGTGTTAGAAGTACTGCTGGTATCCACTTCATGGTAATGAGAAAATCAGTCTTTGAAAACACTAATAAGAAAGCTTATGAAAAAGTTGTTTATAAAGCTGATGGTAGTATTGATGAAGATGCATCTACATTAAAGACACATACATCTTTAGAGGATTATTACTACACTGCTCAAATCCCAACCGATAAAGATTATGATCATGATCATGAAACATATGTTAACATTAAAAATGTTAATGATAGCTCCTATTATACAAATCGTGTAAACACTATCAAGAACGACGTTAAGTCCAGCAACTTCGATGCTGCTTATGACTATCGTCTATATGAAACCTTACTTAACTATCCTCTAGAAGGTGGGGCCTTAAAAGATAGAATCCACTTCTCTGATGAAGTTGAAGGTAAATCAGTTATTAGAGCTAATATCGAAAGAACTATTAGCCAACTTAGAGAAAGCGCAAAACTCTCTCAAGAAGAATCCATCAATAAAGCATGGACTGAATACCTCATGCAATTAATTAACCAAAACGAATTAAGAAGCGATGAAGGTATGTATAAAGATGCATTTGTTCCAACTACTTGTGCCTTCTCATTCAAGAAAGGTAATGAGGACTTATGGAAAGAAGGAGGAGAGTGCTATGTTAAATAAGAAATTTCCTAAGTTAGCAGTTTTATCCTTATTAGGCGTCTTAGGCTTAACTGCCTGTGGTAGTTCTACTGAAGAAGTTAAATCTTTACCAGGCAACTACAATGACCCAGTTATCACTATTGACGGAGAAACCGAAGAGATCCATAACAATATTATTAAGATTATTGCCGATCAACTTCACGATGGAGATCTTCCAAGCAAGACCTTAGACAAAGTCTTATATAGATACGCTCAAAGTGTCTACGGTGCTTATAACAAAGTTACTCTTGCTGATGGCGACACCAGTGTCACCTTAAAAGAAGCAACCAAAATCGCTAGAAGCAACAGTGCTTCTACTGAAGAATTAGAAAAACTCTATAAGTTCATTAGAGCGCATAAAGTCTATTGGACCTATAACGACAAAGGCGAACATATTAACGATGATGACGCTGATCCTAGCAAATGGAGCAAAGTTGAAGATGATAAGACTTTCGTTCCATGTAGTTCAGAAATCATCAGAATGACTTCTAGATTCGATGATATCGAAAAAAGAATCGCTGAGAATATGTTTGCTAAAGTTTCTGGTAGTTCCTATACCAGCAAGCACTTCTTTAAAGAAGCTGACTATCTTAAATCTTTATATGAAGCCGGTCAAAGTGTGAAAAAATACACCGAACAAGCCGTTAAAGATGTGAAGCCATTAATCATTGATTACACTGTTGAAGAAGATGAAGTATTTACTGCCGGAATTCTTCATAGAGAATTCTATCAATCAAACTTCGCCTTAGATGAAGATGAAACTGCTGGAACAGAAAAATATCAATATATTGAAAAAGAAATCGTTCCACAAATCTATAGTGATTTATTAGTCGAACAATATTTATTAGATGAAGAAAGTAACGCGGTTAAACAGTCAAGAGCAAGATTAATCAACGTTATCAAAATCGAAAAATATTCTTCCTTCCACATTAACGCTGACTTATTAGTCAAACAATTAGTAAGAGAAATCTATTCTAAAGCTCCAACTGGTGATTACCTCGCATATGTTGATGAAGCTAACAACCCATTTAGAGAAGTCTTTGAAAAATATGAAGAAATCTCCAAAGGATTAAAAGTCTATGATCCAGCAACAGTTACCCCTGTTACTGATGAAACAAGTGCAGAATATTGGAACGCTGAACAAATTATCTATAGAATTCACGAATCTCGTTCTGATGCCTTCAAATATGCTGTCAAACAAGGAAAAGCATATTATGAAAACACCACCTATGGTGATTTAGTTGAAGACTATGATGAATTCTTATCCGCTGAAAGCTTTGAAGAAATCGATACCTCTTTAAGAAATAAGTTCACTTCTAGTGGTACTGTTTCTCCAGAAGAAGGATTCGACCAAGAAAGAATTTCCTTAAGCCAAGTCGAAGCGATTACTAAAGGCTGGTACGTCCAAAAAAGCGGACCATCATTAGATAGTAACGGCACCATCAAATCTAACTTATTCCAACTCTCAGTTGCTAATAACAAATTAGAAGCTAAAGACGCAACTGATGAAATCCTTAAATTTGATAATGTCACTGGTTTAGCCGCCACTGATAGATATGTCAAAAAAGAAGGTGTCTGGGAAGTTAGAGAAGAAAAAGCTAAAGCAGAAAACAAATACATCTGTTCTATCAACGGCAGCTACTTCCTCAAATTTGAAGGAAGCTACGCTGGTAGTGAATATACAAGTGATATCGTCTATGACGATGGAAGTGCATATTATATCTGCCAAGTCATCGAAGCTGCTAAAGACGTCAAATTAAGAAATTCTGAATCCGAAAGTAGCTATGCTAACACCCGCGGACAAGAATTCTTAAATGAAGTCATCTCTGAAGTCACCACTAAAGTCGCTGAAACCGGTAGCTATTCTTCTTTAAGTAAAGAATATTGGTTAAAGAAGATGGATATCGTCTATCACGATCAAAGTGTCTATGATTACTTCAAGAGTAATTATCCAGACTTATTTGAATAATTAACAAAACAAAATTAACCAGGTACAAAATTAAAGTGCCTGGTTTTTATTTTATAAAAAGGATATATAATTAATTAGAGGTAGTAATTATTATGGAAAAAGATATTTTTTGCAAAATCATTGATGGGGAAGTCCCATGTCATAAAGTCTATGAAGATAATGATGTATTAGCCTTCTTAGATATATCTCAAGTCACTAAAGGGCATACTTTAGTAATTTCAAAAAAACATTACGATAACTTCTTAACAATCCCACAAGAAGAAATGCATAAAGTGATGGATGTCGCTCAAAGGATTGGTCAAGTCGAAGTGAAATTACTTGGCGCTAGAGGAGTGAATATACTCACTAACTGCTATCCTGCTGCAGGACAAACAGTGATGCACTTCCATGTCCACGTTATTCCTAGATATAACTCTGAAGAAGGATTTATCCTAGAGATGAAAAATAACGCAGAAGGACTTAATCTACCAGCGTTAGCGAAAGAGATTAAAAAAGAATTATAGAACATACAAAGGCTCGATCGAGCCTTTTAAAAATTTATCTAACCTAAATTATATTTAATTAATATATTTATAAATGTACTTTTTCTACCTAATTTCTCTTGTTTACTGCCTATTTTATGGTATAATTTAGTCAGAAAAGGAAAATCATTAGTGAGAAAATTTGATTATTCATTTTTAGAAGAATTAGTGCCTGCTAAGTTAGTAAACTTAACAGCGATTATTTACGATATCAAAGGGAAGGAAAGTGTCAGATTAAAAAACAGTCCTTCTTTATTTGATAAATTAAAAGAAAAAGCAATTAGAGATTCTATTAAAGGCAGTAATGCGATCGAAAATATTCGCACAACAGAACAAAGAATAAATGAAATCGCCTCTGGAGATAATAAAGCTTATACACATTCTGAAGAAGAAATAATTGGCTACAGAAACGCCTTAAATGACATTCATAACTATAACCAAAGAATTATCTTTGATAAAACTAGTATTTTGTCCTTACATAAACAATTATTAGACATCGCTAAAATCGATAATCGCGGTCACTTTAAAACAGAGCCTAATGTTATAAGTGAAAAACAAAATGGAAGAAACATAGTTATTTTTGTTCCAACACCCCCTAAAGATGTTGATGCATCTATTGATCAAATGCTTATTGCGTTTAATGAAGCTAGCCATAATCCAAACATCAATCCTCTTTTATTGATTTCTTGTTTTATCTTAGATTTCTTATGTGTCCACCCATTTGATGATGGCAATGGAAGAATGTCTAGATTATTAACACTGCTTCTTTTATATAAAGCAGGGTTTGATATTGGTAAATTCATATCAATAGAAAACATGATTAATGAAAACAAAAGCGAATATTATAGGACCCTACAAGCCTCGTCTATTGATTGGCATGAAAATAAAAATAACTACGAACCGTTTATGCTATATATGATTCAAATTTTATATCAGTGTTATATAAAATTAGATGAAAACGTCTTTTCTCAAATTGATCAAAAGTTGACAAAATCAGAAAGAATCGAACATCTATTGCTAAATGCATTTGTGCCTATTTCTAAGAGAAAAATCCAGGATCAACTTCCCGATATAAGTGAGCAGCTCATAGAAATGGTTCTTGCTAAACTTCTTAAAGAAGAGAAAATAATTAAAATAGGTTCGTATAAAGACGCTTTGTATTATCGTAAATAATTAAAGGGGCTGTTAAGAAATTAGAATCTTAACGCCCTTTTTCTTTTGATCAACAACTACGTTGTTAAGAAATTGTTAATTTGCCCTTTTATATGATTTTCTTAGCGTTTCATTTTTGCCTTTTCTTGGCTTTTTATTCAAGATTTTTTCGATATTTATCGATGGAATTTTCTCTGGTTCTAATCCATCTGGAGCTTTCCAATATTCAATGCTTCCAGTTCCATCAATTAAGCCGAATACTTTTCTAATTACATATCCCAAACATACAAGCATTATTTCTGCGGATACTTTTTCTAATCCTCTTCTTCTAATTCTTTCATAATTCATATCCTGTTTAATGACTCCAAAAGCACCTTCAACTTGAGAGCTTCTATTAACTCTCATTTCTATTCCTTTTATTGAAAGCAGATTTTGCCTAGCTTCTTCTTTATATAGATACATCTCTTCATTGGTTTCGAATACTCTAGATGTGGTCTTTTTGTTTTTGATTGGTTTAAAGCAAATTTGTTTGTACTTGCATCTACGACAGTTTTCTATGATGTAGAACTTGTTATTCTTAGCTCTCGGATGACGTCCGTTGTGTTCCGCCTTCTCGATAGCGGTTTTTCCATTAAGACAAATGAGTTTCCCATTAACAAATTTATAGTAGTCTACGTTTTCGCCAGACACATCTTGTCTCCACATATTGTATTTGACATAATTCCCAATTTTATGTTCTTTTAAATAACGGTAATTAAGCAAGGATCCATATCCTGAATCAGCGCATATTCTCGTTGGATAAAATCCATAATTCTTGTAAAAACTATCAATAGAAGGGATGAATTCATAGAAATCATTTCTTTCTTGACCAACATAATAATTTAGAATTATGCCTTTACTAACAATGATTTGAATGTTATATCCAGCATGCATGTTGCTACCTAATCCAGAGTAATAATCCTCCTTTAAGCACATCGCAGTAGCGTCTTTATCGGTTTTATAAAAGGAATTTCTATCACCACATATTTCTTCTTTTTCTTCGTAATCTAGAGATTTATTGAGATAGGTATTTAGTAATTTAATGTCTGAGACAATTTCAACCTTTTTATGGCCTCTTCCCATTTTTAAATTATCTATATCAATACCTTGTTCTTTTGCTTTATCTAAAAGAAGAGTTATATATTCACCTATTTCTTTTGAAACAAATGTTTTCTTTGAAATAGGAATATCAAAATACTTAACTAACAGATTTTTAATATTGGCATTTAGTTTTTCATGAAAAGTTGTTGGTTTCCAAACAAATTTATATTTGTTTGCGTTAGCTTCAAATTTCGTTCCATCCAAAAATACATCATCAATGCAAATATTGAAATGCTTAATGACAGCGGAGATTATACTGGAAAATAATTCTTTTTGATGTGGAACAACTACGTTGTTAAGAAATTTAGATATAGTAACATACGATGGTCTTTCTTGTTCCATCAGATATATAAAACGAAGATCGAATTCCAGGCTTTCTTCTAAGTTTCTCACACTTCCTGAATGTTTAGAAAAACCATAAATAATAGAAGCAAATAATCGATATGGATTATATGATTTTCTTCCAACATTTGTGTCTTTGGAAACTACTTTTTCAATTATCTTAGAAGCGTTTGATCTCTCTAATATTTCGAGAAAAGTATCAAGATTTCGTTTTTCCTTCTCACTTATATCGAAGGAAGGCATCAAAAAGATTTTTTCCGTGGTAAAATAAGGCATGTACAATACCTCCTTTGACAAGAATATTGTACATAAAGCTCGAATTTCGGGCTTTTTTAACATAAGAAAAAGGGCGTTAAGATTCTAATTTCTTAACAGCCCCTTATTTGTTATTCTTTTGGCTTATAGAACATTCTGCTGTCAAGCGCGAATACTTTTTGAGTGAATTCCCCAGGAGCGACATCAGTGAACGCTTTATCTAGCACCAGCATCTTACTATCTAAATTATCAATCATAGATAATAGTAAGGCTTCCTTAGTAAGAGGAAGGACAGGAGAGCCAAATTCTAATTGTCCGTGATGAGATAACACCATATGTTCTAATAGTAGAGGTACTTCACTAGTTAAGCCTAATTCTTTAGTGGCTATTCTAAGTTCTCCACACATAATAGATATATGACCAAGTAATTTACCTTCTAACGAATAGTGATAAACTGCTGGGCCTTCTAATTCAATCATCTTGCCAAAGTCATGGAGCAAAGCGCCTGTTACTAATAAGTCTCGATTAATATCAGGATAATATTTAGCAAAATAATCTGCGTGTTCCCCTAAAGATACCGAATGCATTAATAAGCCACTAGAGAATTCATGATGAACAGACGCTGCTGCAGGAGAAACATAAATCTTCTCTCCAAACTTCTTAATAAAATAATCTAATAAAGCCTTGCAGTCTTTATCTTTAATAGAAGATACAAGTTTATTAAATCTAGATATTAATTCTTCTTTAGGAATTGGAGGAGCTTTAATAAATCTTGTGACATCAATATTATCTAAATCTAATAACTTCGCTCCTAAGATCTTCCCTTGAAGCGAATCATTATATTTAATAACTTCAATCATCACTTCCACAATATTACCCACGACAAAGATATCTTTATCGCTGCCGTCCACTTCCCACTTTTTCGCGGCTAAGCTTCCAGAATTATCTCTTAATTCCACATTTAAATATGGAGACCCACTTTTATTGGTGCCATTAGATACTGAACCCACTAAAGCTTGAATAGAGGTTCTATCTCCTTCTAATAAATCTTTAAGTAATACCATATTTATATAAATCCTCCTATATGACCTTTAAGATATCATTCATCTTATAACCCTTGGTTAATAAAGAAGACAATATCTTTTGTTTTAATTCTTTACCTTTATATTTTCTTTCTAGTCTAGTTTTTGTTTTTAAATAATCACTTTTTAACTTTATTAATTCATCGCTTTTATTAGGCTCTTTTATTTTATTAGTCATCTCACTTGCTAAATCTTTGCTATATCCTTCTAGTATATAAGCATTATAAATATGAGACTTCCTACTAGAAGCGTTATATTTATCATATTTCTTTTCTAGTTTAGGGAGTAAATTATTTGCCTTTTTCTTTTCTATAGAAATAGGGAACTTCATTTTATCAATTGTTTCTTTAAATATCCCTTTTTCAGATAACTTAGTTTTGATCTTATTCTCTCCATAATTTAAGGAGTTATAATATTCCACTAAATCGCTAGCGTAAGCTTTATCATCTATAAGGTCATATCCTTTTAAGATTTTAATCACTTTATCAACACTTCTTTTGCTCGCCTCTTTAGAATATAACTTTTCTCTTAATTTATATTCACTATAGATTGCTTTACTTCTTAATTTTAAAGCATACTGTAATAACTTATTAGTGTCATTAAGCTCTAAAATAGATTTATATTCTTCTTTACTTAATTCTTTTCCTTCATATAGATAGAAATTTGTGAATACTTCTTTATCTATAGATAATTTATTCGCATTATCAAAAGAGATATTGACCTTATTCTTTAATATCTTGATTTTGGTTATTTTCATAATTAACAATTCTCTTTCTTGGTCTATAGATAAGCGTGTACATTAAAGCGATAATTAAAGGGATCACAAACATTAAAGTTCTCCAAAGTAATAAAGAGGATCTTGCAATATCTTCAGAAGCGTAGAATCCTGATTTATAGAATAAATTATAAAACACTAATTCAGAGACACCGGCACTACCAGGAATAGGAATGACACATGTCGCCATTTGATGGACATTTGAGAGTAACACACTATCCCAATAATTCGCACTCATACTAGAGTTACCAACCGCTAATCCACAAATATAAGGAACACTATAAGAAATAGTGATATAGACAAAAAACATAGCCGCGACAATCAATAACGTTTTTACGTGTTTTAAGAGGTTTTTTAAGTTATTACGGAAATTTACTTTACTATCTTCTAAACGTTCTCTAGAAGCCTCTAAATCACGAATTAAATGTAATTTAAATAATAAGCGATAGATTGGTCCTTTAATTAATTTATAAAATGGTTCAAAAAAAGATAATAAATAGACAAACGCAATTGTTAATATATTAAATCCAAAACCAATCCCAATAAGTAACCAAATAGAAATATTCCCACTGCCAATAGAAATATAGCCAATGTCAGAAATCATTTGATGTTTAACAATAATGCTAATAAGCCCATAAATAATGAGAACAAACTGATAAACAATCGTATACATCGCTAAAATGCTTAAAGCATTAGACATTCTAATACCTTGTTTATGATAGATATATGTCTCCATCACATGACTTCCTAATCCCGCAGGAGTCACCATACGATATAGAGAGCCAATTTGATCAACCGCTATCGCTCGATGAAAATAATAAGATTTATCAAATAATCTAGTTAAAGAGTATATCGATATACTTCTTGCTAATATACAGCCTAATACCACTCCTAATATCGCGATAATATATCCCCAATTCGCATGTTTTAAATCAGTAAGAATTTCGCTAGTCTTACCTCTTAAAGTAAAATAAAACGCTAAGGCGGTTAAACCTAAAACAATCACTATATAAATGACATTTAAGATAATTTGTTTTTTAATATCTTTATTAACTGGATAATCCATTTCTCTAATTATAACAAAGTTATTGAGAAATGATTATATTATAAAAAAGAAAAGAGGATTTTATTCCCCTTTGCCTGTTCCAAATAAATGGAAAATTGTTAATACAAATATTTTAATATCAAACCATAAAGATAATCTAACAACATATTCATGGTCTAATTCTGCTTTAATAGCAGGATCATGGGATCTTTTATTTTTAAGTTGTGCCCATCCTCCTAAACCTGGTTTAACATCAAAGGCATTAGGAGTATATGATTCTCTTAATCTCACTAGCTCTTCTTCATTATGAGCCGCTCCTGGTCTAGGACCAATAAAGGACATTTGGCCAATAAAAATATTAAAAAGTTGTAATGTCTCATCCAACGAGGTTTTTCTTAAAAAGCTGCCAAATTTTGTTTCCATCTTGCGATGTGTTTCAATATCAATATCACTTGGTGCCACTTCAGGGGCGTCAATTCTCATTGAACGGAATTTAAGTAAACCAAATACTTTTTTATGTTTACCTAACCTTCTTTGTACATAGATAGGGTGACCTTTAGTGGCTATTAAATTAATAATAAATACCCACCACCAGACTAAAGCTAAACAAAACACTATTCCTACTAATGAGCCTAGTAGGTCAATTAACCTTTTAATAATTAAATAAAATTTCTGGTGTCTTTTCATAGCCGAGAGTAAATGCTATCACAATACAAAGGTATTGTATAGTAAAAAATAAAAATACGTT
>DDQE01000003.1 GCA_002342545.1 Caryophanales bacterium UBA2450 | reverse complement strand
ACATGCCTGTCAAACAGAAAAGCCCTTAACGGAATTAACGTTAAGAGCGGTTCTTTATAATAAAGAATTATAATTATTTTGCTTCTTTGCCAAAGAAACCCATTAAGCAGGTATATAAACCGCCGACAGCGATTAAGATGCCGAGGACGATCCAGAATACTTCTTGGAATCCAGCAGGACCAAATAAGTAAAGAATAGCAACGGTACCAACACCAGCACCAACAACCATTTGACCAACACCTGTGAAAACTAGTTTCTTAGTAATAAGAACATGAAGGCCTTTAAAGAACAAAGCTGCTCCTAAGCCAACAGCAGCAAACATTGCATAGTGGAAAACTGGATAGACAGTTGCACCACCAAGGTTTTTAGCAACAACACAAATTCCGAAGAACAAGGAAGCTAAAGCTGCAAAGGTAACACCTAAAGGTAAAACTTTTGTTTTGACCATAGTCATGCATGCTAAGACAGATAATGCAGCACCAGAGATGATGAATAAGATACCAAAAACGATATCCATAACTTCTCCACCACCGAAAACAGCAACTAAAACACCAATAACAATTAATAAGGCGCCTTCAATAATAGCAACTAATTTTTTATTCATGTATAATTCTCCTTTCGCATGAAGTATTATACCACTTTGAAATTAAAATCAAATATAAAAAGAGGGATATACCCTCTTATAGTTAATAAAGTTATATTATCGATTAATCGGCGTAAGTAACAGTGAATTTAATAACACTTGTACTTGAAGTACTTTCTCCATCAATTGACATTTCATTTACAACATTACGATCAACTTTAATTACATAACCATATTTATCAAATGTTATGTCTTGAGTAACATTGTTCTTCACTGTGCCACCAGTTGGAATTTCACTTTCTAGAGAAATGGAGCCTGCTACTCTAAATGGATTGATGTAGAAATCAAAATTCTTTTTTTGTTCATCAGTGGCTGATGTAACAAAAACATCTACATTACCTTGTAAATCAACTGTGATTTGACCAACAGTTGAAACTTTTAATGTATCAGTTTCATCAATATTATCAGTGCAAACAAAGCCACTAGTACCTGTTTCAGTGTCAGATTGGTATTCGAAATGTAAATCATAGTTAAAATCAAATCTTTTGCCTAGTGTTGTAGCATAACCAGTTGCTTTAACAGCAGCGGTTTTGTATTGATGTTCTTCTATTTTTTCGGCTTCTTCTGCGAATTTAGAATAATCAACTTTTGTACCACTTTCTGGTTGAGAACCACCACAGCTTGCTAAAGCAAGTAAAGCACCAGCGGCTAAGAATAATTTTGGATATTTCATAATTTTTCTCCTCTTATTTATATATCTAATTAATAGAATTATTCTAGCATATTATTTATATCCAAAACAGAAGAATTCTTACAATCCATCATGCTTTTTTTAGAGTGACTTAATGAAGTTATCAACAGCGTTAGGATCATACCAGTTACCATTATCGAATGGGAATGAATGATCTAAGGCAATGCCACTGTCATTTTGTGTGTATTTGCCATTCACTTTGTAACACATATCATAATGGCTAGATAAATTGAAAAATGTGCCAATGCCGTCATAAAAGACACCAACTGGAGAAGTGCCACCGCCACTTGTTTCACCAATAATCTTTGCGCCGGCATCTTTACCTAAGCCAGGTAAACAGTTACCACAAGAGAATGAGAAACCACTTGTTAAGAAATAAAAAATGAATTTACCTTTATATGTATCATCAGCATCACCAAATTTTCCATCGCCATTAAGGTCAACTTTATAGTGATATTCTTTAATAGCACCATTATATGAATCTTTAATAGTGTAGATTGGATCATCACTGAAGAAAGCTGATATGAATGGTAAGGTAGCAATTTCACCACCACCATTTGTGGTTAAGTCAATAACAACGTTCTTAACTACTTTAGAATTCTTATTAACAAGATCTAAGACTTTAAATGCTGTAGCAAAACCTTTAGTTGTGGATGTGATTAGGTTTGCTCGAGTGATAATGTTGTAGTTTTCTTCTGCAACATCAAGTCCCTCTGGGAATAATTCCGCCATATTTTGAATTTCTGGAGCGTTATTTTCAAAACCATTAAATGAAATGATTGCAGTTTCTTTATCTTTGGAGAATTTAATACCTTGATAGTAGTTTGGATCTTCTGGATTAGCGTCATCTGGAGATAACTCTTTAGCCTTATCCATCCTCGCTTTCTTATATTTTCTACTTAATTCAGCAAGCTTTCTAACTCTTGGACCAAGAGAATATTCTGTATATTCTTTAAGTTTGTCTAAACTAGAGAAACTAGAGATAGGTGTCATATTGTTAAATGAACTATGGCCATCATCAACATGACCGATTAATTTAGCGAATGCTTTGTTATATTCATCCGGAATATTAGATTTAAGTCCTTCATCAACACCCGCTTGTTTAAAGAATTCAACTGCGTCTTTATAGCCTTTGATATCTTTTAAGCCGTAATTTGTATCAAATACAAAGCGCACGACATCGTAGTTATAGTTACTAAGTTCTTTAGAAATCTTAGAAGATAAGAATCTTGTTTGGTCTAAATGAATTTGATATGTACCAAGACCACCGGAATTATCTGAAACTTCGACTTTTAACATTTCGCCTTCTTTTTTCCAAGTGTATGTATACTCAGATTCAACATCACTAGTAGCGGCGCTTGGATCTAATTTATTGCCTTTACAAAGCATGGAATAACCAGAACCACCTTCATTTAAAACGAGGTATTTGGTGTAGTCTTCCGTTTCTATATCGCTACCTTCTTTTAATTTCTTTGTAGCGAATTCAAATTGATATGCAACACCTGTAGCTTTTTCTTTACTTGGTTGATATAAGCCAGAAAGGCCTTGGAAATAACCATTAGAGGAATAGACTAATGAGGCTAAGAAACCACTGTCTGATAAGTTGCTATAGAAATCTTTGCCATTATATGCAAGGTCAAGGCCCACATCTCTAAATAAGATTTTTGTAAATGCTTCTAAAGGAACATAGCAATTGTTTTTATCACTAACGATATCAAAATTATATTTGCCAAAATCAAATGTATCGTATTCTATAACGGCATTACCATCTTCCATATATTGTTTAGTTTTTTCACTTTCTTTAATGGATTTGCCACGATAATTGCAATAATCACCTGCTAAGCCATTATTAGTTACTAAAACTGGAGAAACGAAAGATTGAGTATTTTTAACTTTGATAATGTCTTTTGTAGCATCGATAATGAATTCGCCTTTCTTATCAAGAGTATATAAGTGATACCCGTCTTCCTTATTTTCTGCAATAAAGCCTGGCGCCACTAAAGTCGATAAGGTAGCATCAACTGCTTTAGCAAGTTCACTAACTTCAACATATGGCACATCACCTTTCTTACTATGATGATAAGTTGGTAACTTTTCTATGAGAATATTTTTTTCTAACATTGGTAAAGGCTGAGAAGGATTGTTTGGATCAGGCTTTGGTGTACCAATTAATCTACTGTTAGCATCGAATAATTTAATAGAGGTTGAACTATCACTATTATTACATGACGCTAATGCCACTAATGAAAGAGGTAATACTAATAATAATTTTCTTGTTTTCATGTGCATCTCCTATTTGCTATATTACATATACATATTTTAATTTCATGTATATCATTTAAAATGATATAAATAATAGACATTGCTGTCTATTAGTAGTATTAATTATAACTATTCTATTTTTTGAAATTTATGTTCAAACAAATTATATAAAATTGGCGAGATCGCATTAATAATTAATTCAGGAACCAATAAATAAATATGCGTTAAAGCGTGATGTTCATAATCTTCATAAGCTGAAATAATTAATAATACTGAGAAAACTATTTCTATAATTGATAAGGCTAAAGATAGAACTGCAGGGAATTTATGTAAGAATTTATGACTTGTTTCAAATAATTCATAAGATTCTCTAACAATTGTCCAAGTTCCCCACATTACACAGATTGTAGTCATATCTCTAATCGTGGTCACCATGATAATGCCAAGTAGTAGTTCGATAACTCCTAAAAATGTTTGGTAATCTTTTAACATATTTTTTCTATCTTTTAATAGCGGGAATATTAATCCTTCTAAACCATATAAAAGCATTACTCCCCCCACTAAATAGTGAAGTAAATCAAGTAAGTTACGAGCAAAAACACCAATTAAAACCGCAAAAACTGTTAAGACAAATAATCTAATAAATAAGTAATATTTCATAATTTTATTCAAAAACTAAACAAGCCGCCCCTATTTTGCCAGAATCATAACCTAAAGAGGCAACTTTTAATTCTACTTTTGGTGATCCTTTCATTCCGTATTTATGATTTTTCAAATAATGTCTAACTTGATCTAATAGATAATCGCCTTCATTAGCGACACCTCCAGAAAGAACGACAACCTCTGGTCTAAAGATATTGCAGTAATTAAGGATTCCTTCTGATAAATAATTTACATATCTTTTCATTACTCTAATCGCGGCTTTATCTCCTCTTCTAGAGGCTTCAAAGACCACTTTAGCATTTATCTTTCCTAATTCCTTACTTACATCATGCATTAATGAATCAGGACATTTATCCATTTCTTTTTTTGTATCTCTAATTAACGCAGTTGCGGAGGCATATGCTTCAAAGCAGCCTCTTCTTCCACAGCCACATTTTTCTCCGTTTACTCTAATAACCATATGACCAAGTTCAGCACCCATATGTTTATTACCATCATATAACTTGTTATCAATAATGATGCCACCACCAACACCAGTGCCTAGAGTTAACATAATTAAATTGCTATATTCTTTGCCGCTACCAAATCTTGCTTCTCCTAGAGTGGCAACATTAGCGTCGTTATTAATATAAACAGGTAAACCCATTCTTTTAGAAATTAATTTAGAAATATGTAGTCCGTTCCATTTAGGTAGATTAGGAGAAGTAATAACAACACCTTTATCCATATCTAAGATACCTGGCATACCAATGCCAATACCTTCAAGTTTAATGGAATTATCATAGTCATTAATTGATTTAATCATCACATCACAAAATCTATTAACTTCATCTTCCCCACTCGCGTTCTTATTAACGTCCATAGCGAATCTAGTTAATACTTTGCCAGTGTCATTTACTATCGCACCTTTTATTGAGGTGCCACCAATATCAATTCCAATCGCGAACATATATGTTTAACTCCAAAAATAATAATAAGTGTATTTAAAATTTTATACTATAAGTTTTTACTTATTTTTCTCATATTCTCCATATTCGCAGCCAATATTCTCCGCCCAAATCTCTTCAATGAGTTTCTTGCCTTTATATAGATATATAGAGCCCTTGCCATTTCCTCCATTCCATAAACGGTTATGGAGTTTCTTTCCGTCAGGAGATTCATAATTAATAAGTAGCATGTCTTCTTTTTTACAAGACACTTCAACCACTACTTTCTTTCTCCAAGTCTTTTGTTCCACTCTCCATAAGATCTCATCACTAGTTTCATGGGAATCAAAACTTGTTCTAGTAAATGTCCAAAATTTAGAGAAATTGAACTCATATTCTTTTCCTTCAATATAGAAAGCAGATAATAATTTTCTATTTAAAGCGATACAGCCAATTTTTGGTCTACCTCCACCAACATCAAAGGCAGAGTTACATAATCTTCTTCCGCTTATTTTACTTACTAAGTTATTAGAAGATAACCACACCCAAGGAGAAGTAAAGTTCTTTCCCCAGTTTTTATCGCTATAGCCATAGCAATCTTCTTTTCTAACTACATATTCTTCATCGTCTAAAAAAATACTACCTTCAAAATAGGATTTCATACCTTCAACGTGCCAAAACATTTCAAATAATTGAAGTTTTCTAAATAAAGTAGATGCGCCATAGCCAACATTATAGGCAATGTCTTTTCTAATTTTTAAATCCCATTTGATATGTCCATAGTCAGACATATATTCTGGATGCTCTTTAGAGTCAGCTTTAGAAACATTCACGTCTCCATGCGTTTCTGTTTCCGTTAAATAGCAATTATCCGCTCTAATTTCAAAAGGAGACTTATAGTTAACTTGGATTTGTTTCCAGCCAAAGAATCTATGGAGTTGTCTATGGTCTTTACCCCAACAGCCAACATTCACCATCAAATATGATGGCCTAATGCCTTTTTCTTGATTTTCTTTTAACTGTCCATATACTGGACGAAATCTACCTAGTTTTGGATTACATAAAAAGAATTCAATATAAAAGGGTTTAGTTTCTCCAGTTTTCTTGTTATAGGCAGTAAAAGAATGCCACCACCAGTCATAGCCTTTTTTGGCTTGTCTTCCCCTAAGCTGACAAGTATCTCTTTTAATATCATGTTTATTAAACATATTAATCACCAACAAGTATTATAAACTATATTTAAGAACAAAAGTGATTAAAAATA
>DDQE01000016.1 GCA_002342545.1 Caryophanales bacterium UBA2450 | reverse complement strand
CTAGAGAAACGGATAAAACAAAAGAACTTCTTGATGGATATAAAGGATATATCGTTACCGATGGCTATGCTGGATATGATGAATTATCTAATAAAGGAATTAAAATCCAAAGATGCTTCGCTCATATAAGAAGGAAATTCTACGATATTGTTAAAGTATTAAATGACGAGCAAAAGAAAGTAAGTTCCGCGAATGAAATGGTAAAAAGAATTGATTGTTTATTCGCTAAAGAAGCAGAATTAAAGGCCAACAAGAAATCGCCACTAGAAATTCTTGAAGCAAGAAAAAGTGATGGTTATATGAAGATAGTTAACGATATCTATGATTATCTAGATTCGATAAACGCTGAAGAAGGAACAGTATTAGACGCTGCAGTTAAATACTTTAGAAACATTAAAGATGAAAGTAAAACCTTCTTGTTAGATGGCCACATTCCTATTTCTAATAACATATGTGAAAGAGCTATTAAACCTTTCGCTATTATGAGAAGAAATGTCTTGTTCGCTAAAACAGAAAATGGAGCTTCTATTTCAGGGAGAATATTTACAATTGTTCAAACCGCTAAGGCGAATGCTTTAGTTGTTGATAAATATTTGGAATATGCTCTTGAGAATATAAATAAAGTTCCTATTGATGATCTCTTGCCGTGGTCAGAGAAACTTCCTAAGGAACTATCTATAAAACAGTATATAAAGTAGGGTGTACGAACTTTCGAACACCTTGTCCGAATATTCGCACATTGTCAAGATGGATATCTTTTAGGCATACACATATTATGAATGTATAGCAATTTTCATTAAATTATAGGAAAAATACAAAAAAGGAGGGGACTAGCAAACGGCCATCATAATTGCTATTTTTTAAGACTTAGTAACTAGTTTTAACTTAAAAACGATTAAATTCAAATACAATTATTGTATAACCAATTTTTAATGTTATTTATAAAAAATCAATAAGTCTTCGATTTCTTTGAAACCAAAAGAACTTAAATCAAATTTAACTCTAGTGTTAGTAATACGGTGATACCAGCTTGTAACAAGATGCATATTAGGACAATCAAGATTGAGTGTTCTTGCAAACGCTAATAAAATATCTAATCCATCAGGAAAATCAGCTGTGAAATATCTGGAAGATAAGTCTGGGATATAATTTCCATTTTCTAATTTAACTGAAGGGGTAGTTAATCCTTTTAAAGAATTAATTGATCTAATTTTATTTGTCATTTCAATTGCATTAGTGCTTTCGTAATGTTCTAACAATGGCTTTATTTGTTTAATAGGAAGTCCTCTATCTTCGAAACAATCAAACATATGGAATAGTTCATTGTCCATCTTTATCAATAGTTCAGACGATTCATTTGACCACTCTTCATAGAATAATGGAAGTTTCTTATATTCGTGAACAGACTCATAATCTTTAAAAATTGAATATAATCTAGAAGTATGAAGAATCGGATTAGAATTAATCAAAGTGATATTTAAATAATTATCTAAAGAGGTTGTTTTAATGCCATATAATTCTTCAACAATATTAACCGCTTCTTTATTAAATGAATTAGGAATAGAAGCAACGTATAATTCTTTTCTTAAGCCAGTTTCTTTTGTTAATTCTCCAAAATCAATGATTCTGGCCACCGAATGAACACGTTGAAGGCCGCTTATTGTAACGCCTTTCGCTAAAACATCTTTAAAGAATAATTCCGCTCCTCCACTACCAGGAACAAAAAATAAATGGTGTCTCTCATTTAAGAATGGGAGTATATCTTTACATAATTGTTCAAATAAAAATGATGGGAAGGTAATAAAGATATAATCTGATTTTTTACACAATTCTTCTAAAGAAGAAGTAACGCATTTTATATTTGCTTGATAATAAGAATCATTATCTTCTAAATACACCTTCATATCTTTTTTATATAAAGGAAGTTTATCAATTAAATTAGTATATAAAGTCACTTCGTGTTTTTGAGAAAACTTGGTTGCGATAACGCACCCCATATTTCCTCCACCGATTATTCCAATTTTCATTTTCGAATCTCACTTTCTCTTTTTACAAACACAAAGTCATTGCTTGATCCACCATAACGATCAACTGGCACACGCCACTTATTATAAACTTTAGTTAAAAATGTATCGTAGTCTGCAATTGAATATGCCATCATATCTCTAAATTCTAGTTTTATAATTTTATCAAAAAATTCCTTCTTATAAGTCACTTTGAATGATTCATTAGCAAAAGGTGAAAAATAAGAATAATCATCACCACCGGTATATAATTTACTTATTTCGATATCAATTAATTTATGAAGGGAGCGTGATGTTTTAAAAGCATACATCATCTTTTTAATTTGTCTTAAAAAATATCTAAGTTTTGTTTTAGAGTTGTATTTAGATTCTTTTAAAAGAAGAATCTTTTTGAATTTTGTAATTTTATTAAGAATCTTTTCGTATTTTAAAGATTCATCAGCGTCATAATTGTCTATTTTTTCAAAAGGAAAAATATCTACACATAACGGAGTGAGGAATTTTTTATTGTTATCTTCTAATAGTCTATAAATCCCTTTTCGATAGATTCTTACTTCGTTTGTATAAATATTTTTGGTAGACGAATAATGATATGAACATAAATTATAATCGCTTAATTTGTCTCTAAGAGACATTAATTTTGAGACATTATCACTAGTCATCATTAAATCGATATCATCGTCCCATTTAATGATGTCTTTTTCTCTTGCTGCCCCTAATAAAGAACCATATGTCAAACTAAATTGGATGTCATAATCTTCACAAAACTTTTGAAAATCCACTAATATAGAAAATAATTCGTTCTGGGCACCTTGTAAATCAAAGAAAGAATCTCCACTATTTTTCTTATATTTAAATATAGCTTTTTTTAACATATTAGAGCCTCACATTTAATAACTGTTTAAAATCTTTTTTTCTATATAACGAAATAACAAAGAAATTGCCAAAAACCAAAATAATGCCTATGACAATGCCAATCGCTAACCAAACCCAAACATTAATATTTATAAATCTCATCACAAAGATGATTGCGAAATTAGCTACTAAAATAAGCAAAATAGAAAGAATTGTCTTTTTGTTTAAAGGCGGGGTTTTATATATTAGCCAAACTTCAGTATATTTGGCGATATTTACCACTACTTGAGAAACAAGTAATGCATAAGATAAACCATATATTTTGTCAAAAGAAAAAATAAATATGCTCAAAAAATAAACTCCAAAATACAAAAGGCCATTAAACAATTCCCATTTTTCTTTGCCGGTCATAGCAAGCAAGGTCCCATTAGATCCTGTTAAATCATTAACAGCATTAGCGGCGGCAATGATAGTGAGTATATATGGATATACAACATATGATTGGCCAAATAACGCAAGGAACATTGTTGGATGGATGATGAAGAACAAATAAAGAGGAACGGCAACGTAAGAATTAACACGAGTTTCAAATCGATATGCATCAAATAATCCCTCTATATCGTTTTCTCTCTTCTTTTTGGCGAAAATAGGTTTAATAAGATTATCTAAAACGGAAGTAAAAACTTTGACCAATGAAATGATACTGATAGAAACAGAAATAATTCCAAGAGCGACGTCATTTTCATATAAACCACCTTGGAGAACTTTTGTTAAATTGTTCCCAAGTGAATAGGTGACTGTTACACCAAAAAAGAAGAACATTGAAGCAAATTCACTTTTACCAATATTGAAATTAATCTTTCTAAATAATTTCAAAGTGAACGGAATAGCAACAAGAGAATAGAAAATAATATAGAAGAGTAAATAATTCTCTTGGAAATTGGTTAATTTGCCAACAACCATGAATATTATTGCTGTTAAAAGCAAAAATAATTTAGGCAATAGATTTTCAAAAATAATTGAAATATGATATTTTCCGCTACCTTGATAATAGGCAGAAACAAGCAAATTCAATCCCATTAAAATAGCAACAACAAACACCATTAAAGTAGCAGCGGTATTATTCGCTGTTTTTGTGACATGGTTATTTAAAACATAGAAAAGTATCGGGGCAAAAAACAAAACAATGCCTAAATAAACACTAAAACATTTATTAACTGCTTCTCCTTTTTGTTTTTCGTTTTTTGCTTCTCTAATCAAAAACATATTCAAACCGAAAATTAAGATTTGGGAACACGTTGTTGCTAAAGCAACAAGGTATTGAATCTGACCATATTGTTCAGCTTGAAGAACCCTTGCTAAAAAGAAATTAAGAAAAATACCAACCGCAGATGCGCCAAACGACAGCAAATAAATGTAGATGTTTTTAAGTTTTTTAATTTTCATGCAATAATCTAAATACTTTTTTTAATGGTTCTATAATTATTATACTTGTTTACACAGTATAATTTTTATATTTTATACAAACCATTAAGCATTATCAATAAAACAATTTAGTTTTAATTCTCCTAAATCCCAATAATATCATCAAAAAGTAATGTTACACAAAACATCATAACGCAAAAAAGTTTTGGATAAAACCCCATAATAACTAATTTTGTTTTGCCAAATTTTTATATACCGCTAAGTAATTGCTTTTCTGAATTTGCAAACGAATAATACGAAAGAATATATTGTTGTGCAGAAGATTCTATTTCTTTTCGGGAGGAGATTGAATTTGACGATAAAAAATATAAGCACTGCTTAATAAAATCGTTTTTATCATAGCATGTTATTATCTCTCTGTTAGAAATGTCGTCTAACCCATCAATGCCAATTTTTGTTGTAATTACTAACTTTTTAAGCATCATGCATTCTAATATCTTGTTTTGAGTGCCTGAGCCACTAATCATTGGAGCAACAACAAAATTGTTTGATTGGATTTCTTTTGCGACATCGTCAACAAATCCATGTATTTTGACGCCATTTATTTTTTCTAATTTTTTAATTGCTTTTGTTACAGATCCACCATAAACATTAAAAACTAAATCAGGATATTTTTCTTTTAAAGAAGGAAAGATTTCTTTAACGAAATATTTAATGGCGGCTGTATTTGGTCCATAAGCAACGCGTCCTAAAAAACAAATGCTGTTGCCGTTAATGATTTCATTTTCTTTTTTATAACCCAAATCTCTAACATAATTGTAGAGAACAAACAACTTATTCTTTAATTTTTCATTCATCTGAAAAAGCATTTGTTTATCTCTTTCATTTATTACATATATGCTGTTAAACGATTCATATAATTTTGGTTCGTATCGTCTTGTATATTTATAATCAATTTTGAAAAGAATTTTCCTAAGACCTTTAGAATTCATATACTCATTTTTGCTGTTTAAAGTTATGCAATCAGGGCAATCAATATATTTTTTAATATCTTTTATATGCTCAACATATTGTCCAGTTCTCATATGCATACAAAAGAGAGCGTCATATTTTTTATAATTATCTGTTATGTATTTTTTCATTTTTCTAGAATAAAAATATCCATTTTGAAGTGGCTTACCAAAAAATAGATTAAAAATACAATGACATGCTTTGAATAACAATGAGCTTTGTTTAATATATGTAATATTTTTAGCATATTTCTTTAGTTCGTTGTTTGATGAAGTAGAAGAAGTCCCATCATCCAATATCAAACAATCAACATCGAAATGCTTTGATAAAATAATAAGATTTTGCATCATAGTTATCTTTTCGCCAGATGTAATTGGAAAAAAGTTTCGATATGTAATAAACAGAATTTTTTTATTCTTTGTTTCCATAAAATTTGTCTTCAAGAGCCAAGCAAAGATAATGATAAATAGGTAAATGTAATTCCTGAATCATAAATGTTTCTTCACATGGAACAATAATAGAAACATCTGCAAATTCTTTAATCTTTCCTCCATCTTTACCCGTTAAAGCAATCACTTTCATTCCGATGGCTTTTGCCACAACGCAAGCTAAAAGAACATTTTTAGAATTTCCAGATGTAGATATAGTAAGCAAAGTATCTCCTTTTTTGCCATATCCATAAACTTGTTGAGCAAACAATAGTTCTCCACCACCATCAACATCATTAATAAAAGCAGTGTTTAAAGAAGTTGCGTTAGATAACGAAATTGCTTGGAGTGGGCACTGGAGTTTTGATGAAAGAAGTTCTCCATATTTTGAATCGACACCAAAAAGAGATTTTTTGAATGAATCTGGAACTGGCCTACTGTTTTTGAATCCTTTCATTAATTCACCAACAATATGTTCAGCATCAGCAGATGATCCGCCATTCCCAGCAATCAGCAACTTATTTCCAGAAGAAAATGTTTCTTCTAAAATACAATAAGAAGACACAATATCATTCTTACATAAATCCAATACTGGGTATCGTCTAATTAAATCTTCTAATGTATATTTTTTCATTTTGACTCCATAATAATTTTCACAGCGCTTAGCAAACTATCAGTTTTATAATCACATTCGATATCAAGCGGTTTAGAACCGATATAAATGGTTTTGCAACCTGCACGTTTACCAGCAATAATATCTATATCGCTATCTCCAATCATCCATGATTGAGATAAGTCAATATTATACTCTTGTGATGCTTTAATTAACAACCCCGGTTTTGGTTTTCGACAGTCACAATCAATTTTATATTCAATTCGTTCTCCTTCAAAGCCTTTATCTGGATGATGTGGACAAAAATAAATCTTATCAATATACGCTCCATCATTTCCGAGAAGCGTTTCCATTTTATTATGTATTTCGTTTAATTCTTCTAAAGACACTTCGCCTCTAGCGATTACAGGTTGATTAGTAATTACAATCGATAGATATTCAGAAGCGTTTATAAGCCTTATTGCATCGCTAACGCCATCAATTAGTTCAAAATCATCAATGTTTCGAATAAAACCCTTATATTTATTAATTGTTCCATCACGATCCAAAAATATTGCTTTTTGCTTTTTAAGGAGATTGTGTTTTTGGACAATTCCTTTTGAAAAATCATCGCAAACATTCTGAAATCTTTCTGGTGTACCCATATCCCTTACATATTCTGGAGAATCATATGCAAATAATTTCCCAGAATTACAAAGCGGCTTAAGAATATCTCTATCTAAATCAATTTTTTCTTTATCAATTGTTTTATCGAATAGTTTAGGAGAAAGAATGTGAATACCAGCATTAACTCTATTTTTGTACCAAGTAGGTCTTTCATCTTCTTTGGATAGCCATTTTAAAACACAATTATTATCATCTGTAATAACCAAGCCACTATCAAAAGGGTGAGAATTTGGATGCGTAAAAATAGTGGCAAGACCATTTTTTTGATTATGAAAGGTTAAAAACCTATTTATATCAATATTAAACAAAGAATCAGCGTTAATTAAAAGAAAATCTGATTTAAGTTTATCTTTAATTTTAAAAATAGCCCCAGCATTCCCCAGTGGTTTATCTTCTATAAAATATTCAATGTTGACATTCCAACGTTTTCCATCGCCAAAATAATCAATGATTTTTTCATGCATATAGCCTACGGTGATAATGAAATCTTTTAATCCTTGCTCTTTTAGTGACAATATCTCATGTTCTAAAACTGGTTTGCCACATATCTCAAACAGAGGCTTAGGTATTGAATCATTTAAAGAGGCGATTCTTGTTCCTCGACCACCGGCCATAATCACCGTTTTCATACTACTCTTCAATTTTTGTGTGCTTATCATACACCTCAGGGCCATCATAAATAACTTGTGTACCTTTATTTTCAAACTCAAAAGGCACTTCAAGTAACCCTAAAGCCTTCTTGACATCATTTTGTTTTTCACGAGGTACATAAAAGAGGAAGAAACCGCCTCCGCCTGCTCCAAGAATCTTTCCTCCTAAAGCACCGGCGGCAATTGCTTTATTATATAATTCATCTATTTTCGAATTAGAAATGCTTGATCCGGTTTTTCTTTTGATCATCCAAGTTTTATTAAGCAATTTACCAAATTCATCTAAGGAAATTTTGTTATTCTCTAAAATTTTTTGTGCTTCATCAACTAGTTTTAGCATTTCTAAATACATAGCATTCTTATCAAAAAGTTCGGACATTGTATCTTTTTGTACATCAGCAGAAAACCTTGTAAAACCGGTGAAAAAAAGCAATAAGTTATCGTTTAACTCTTTTTTTCTTTTTTTGCTAATTTTAATAGGAGTGACTTTAAATCCATTTGAATCAAAATCAATTCTATTGAAACCACCAAATGCCGCTGCAATTTGGTCTTGCCATCCACCTGCTTCTTTGCACATTTCTCTTTCCACATGAATTGCATCTAAAGCAAGCTTCTTTTTCGATGCTTTTAATCCTTTCAAAGAATAAAAAGCGTTTAGCAAGCCCACAGCAAAAGTAGACGATGTCCCTAAACCAGATTTTGCAGGTAAATCTGCATCATATGCAATATGAAGCTCGTGCATATCCAAATAGTTCATGGCGTTTCTAACCATTGGATGAGCAATATCACTAATCCTTTTAACTCTTTCTTGTTTTGAATAAATAATCTCGGTTGTATAATCAAAAAATCTTGGTAAATGTCTAACTGTGACATAAACAAATTTATCAAATGTTGTTGAAATCACAGCGCCTTTATTTGAATTGAAGAATTCAGGGATATCAGTTCCGCCACCAAAAAAGCTCATTCTAAACGGAGTCTTGGTAATAATCATTTATGTTGGCCTCCGCTAATAGATTTTTTCAATAATTCAGCAAAGAAAACTGCAAAACTTTCTTCCGAATATTTTTTAGCTTCTTTTATACAATTAACTCTTTTGCTATAAAGCTCTTTCTGATGTTCATAAATATAAATCAATTTCTTCTTAAAATCATCTTTGGAACAAAATTCAAAGAAATAAGCTACATCATCATTAAATATTTCATGTGCATTAGCATATTCAGAGCAAATAGTAGGTAATCCAGCTATAAAAGCATCAACAGCAGATCCAGGGATACAATCATGAAAGAATTTAGTTGGGAAAAAATGGAAGTCAAATTTAGATAAGAATTTGTAATCTTCAATAGTGTTGATTGTAAATGATTGACCAAGATAGACAATATCTTTTCGACTTTCTTGTGCTTTCATAACATATTCTTCAACCGGCTTTTCAACCCATCCACCACTAATTGTTGCTTTAATTTTTATTCCTTGCGAATTGATTTCTCCTAAAACATCAACCAAATCAATTAAACCTTTTGCTTCAACAATACGAGAAATAAAAACACCTTCTAAAACATTCTTTTCTTCAAAAGGCGGTATTTGAATATCAAAGATATGTTTCAAGCACGGAAAAACTAATACATCGCATGTAACTCCACGTTCAATCATTTCCTTTTTAACGCTTTCAGCTTCACAAATAAGAAATCTTGCATAATTAATATTCTTTAAATCAACTTTGCTCTCATATTCGCCCTGGAACCCTCTGCCATAGGTATAAAAAGCAATTTTGTTTCTGTTATATTTTATGAGTCGTAATATTTTTAATAAAATATTTCCTCCAGAAGGAGCTTTAGCAATAAAGATAAATTTTTTTCTGCAAAAAATAGTGCATATGATGAATTTAAAAAGTTGAATAAAACTATTCTTGGTGAAGTTGCACACCGTAACTTTGTATTTATCCTTTAAAACTCTTAATATATCTGTTGATTTTCTTCTTTCACCATCATAATGATGTTTTTTACTAACTAAAGAACAAGCAAACAGGATCTTGGCTTTCTTATTTGCACCCATTATCAAAATACTCCTTAAAAGACTGAAGGTTTTTATCTTTATCTGCAATTATTAATTTATCAATCCCACCAATTTCTTCAAATGGCCACTTAACACCAATATCTGGATCATTAAACATAATTCCACTATCATTTGGGCCATCAAATGGAGCGGCACATTTATAAGAAACGATTGAGTCTTCTAACACAAGATAGCCATGAGCAAAATGAGCGGGAATTAATAATTCATTCATATTATCTCCGCTTAAATAGAAACCCATCCATTTTTTAAAAGTTGGAGAATCTGGTCTAAGATCAACAATCACGTCAAACACTTTTCCAGATACACATCTTACTAATTTAGGTTGCTGATTAACTTCCTGAAAATGAAGAGCACGAATAACACCTTTATGGGATATTGTGTAAAACACTTCTTTTAGTTCATAATCAATACCATTTGCTAAAAACAATTCTTTTGAATAATCTTTAACAAATCCACCTCTAATATCATCAGCGAAAAATGGCTTAATAAGATAAGCGCCTTTTAGTTCTAATTCTTCAAACGAAAATTTTTGCATCATATTATTGTTTCTCAACTTTCTTAAGCCACTCAAATGTTCTTCTAACACCTTCTTCAAAAGAAACATCTAGTTTAAATCCACAATCATTAACTAATTCAGAAATATCAAATGTTTCTAAAGACATATTGGTTCCTGTATAAGGGATGTCTCCAAATAATGGCTTTGCATCTTTATCACAAGTATAAACAAGTTTTTCTAAAAATCCTCTAAGAGGACGAGCTTGTCCACTTCCAATTGTATAAGCTTTATTGGCCTTGCCTTTTTCGCCAATTAAATAGAAGGCCTTAGCAACATTATCGATATATACAAAATCATAATTTTGTGTTCCTGAAGTAAATTGTAAAGGCTCTTTATTTATACATTTTCTAATTGTGGTATTAACAAGCCTTGGTGATAATTCACCAACGCCAAAGGCGTTAGTGATATATGCCCATACTAATTCAATTCCAATTTTATTTGCGATTGGTTTACATAATGAATGGGCAAGTTGCTTTCCAACTCCATAAATATACGCTGTATGAGGCTTGCTTTCTTGAGTGCAAATTGCTTCTAATTCCTCAAATTCCATAATAGTGCCAGCGACAATAAATCTATTACATCCAGCTTCCTTAGAAGCTTTCATTAGTTCTACCGTATTAATAGCGTTTTTAACCTGGCAGTTATAATCCTCTCTAAGAGGACCAGCACTACCAACCCAAGCAAAATGGTAAACAGTATCAATATTATGTTCTTTGCAAATGTCTTTAAACGTAGAGATATTAAAAATGTCTGATTGAATATAAACGAAATTTTCAGAATTTTTTGGTAAACGATTACTAGGGTTGTCCACCACGTCTAGTCCACATACGAAAAGACTATGTTTTAGTAATTCTTTTACAACTGCAGAACCAACAAAACCCGCTGCACCGGTAATTAATACTCTATTCACTTAAAAACTCCTTAATTTGATCCTCTGTTAACTTGGTTAAATCTTGATTATTGACCCAGGCTTTATACCATTCAGCAGACAATCTAACAGCGTCTTCAATATGAGTTCTTGGAGACCAGTTAAATGTCTTTTTCATCTTGCTATTATCTAAGGATAAAAACGCAGCTTCATGTGGGCCGTTGTCACTTTTAATAACGTATTTAAATTCAGGTCCACAGTTTTTAGCAAATAGCTTAACTAGTTTCTCGGTTGTCGAGAAATCACAACTGTCTGGACCAATATTATATGCACCACATAATTCATGATTGAAATATTGTTCTTTGGCAATTATTAAATAGCATAAAAGGGGTTCTAAAACATGTTGATATGGTCTAGTAGAATTTGGATTCCTAATGACTAGTTCTGTTGAGCTTGCTAACGCTCTAGCAGCATCAGGAATGATTCTATCTTTAGAAAAATCGCCACCACCAATAACATTACCCGCTCTAGCGGTGCTAACAGCAATGCCTAATTCTTTTAAGAAACTTTTATAATATGAGTGAGTTACTATTTCGCTACAACTCTTAGAGTTGCTATAGGGATCATATCCATCTAATTTCTCATCTTCTTTAAATGGGTGATTAGGGATATCATCATTTTCATAGACTTTATCTGTGGTGACATTCAAAAATGATTTAACACATTTATGAGTTCTGACACATTCACAAACATTAACTGTGCCCATTACATTAACATCATATGTATATACTGGCTTTTGATAAGATGTTCTCACTATCGGTTGAGCTGCTAAATGAAGCACTATCTCTGGTTGATATTTATCAAACACTTTGTTTAATTTTTCTAAGTCTCTAATATCACCAATTATAGACACCATTTCTTTTTCTAAACTAAGTTGAGAAAATAGATTAGGTTTTGTTTCTGGTTCTAAAGCATAGCCAACAACTTTAGCGCCATGCATCAAAAGAATCTTACATAACCAAGACCCTTTAAAACCCGTATGTCCGGTAACTAAAACCGTCTTTCCTTTATAAAATGATAAATCCATCATTACTCTTTCCAAACTTTCCACGGAGCATTACCACCATTCCATAGTTTTTCTAGCTTTTCTTTTTCTCTTAATGTATCCATACATTGCCAGAACCCTTTATGTGTATATGCCATTAATTGGTTTTGTTTAATAAGTCTTTCCATCGGTTCTCTTTCAAGAACTGTGGAATCACCGTCAATTAAATCAAAGAATTCTGGATTAAAGACCATAAAGCCAATATTAATTAAATCGCCATCTAAATCAGATTTTTCTCTAAATGCTTCAACTTTATCGTTTTTAATTTCTAAAACACCCTTGTTTTGTCCAAAGTTATAAACAGAGACCGTTCCGATCTTTCCGTGTTTTTTATGGAATTCTAAAAGTTCTTTAATGTTGATATCTCCGACTGCGTCACCATATGTAAGCATAAATGGTTCATTGCCGACATAATCTTTGATGCGCTTAACTCGTCCACCGGTTTGAGTTCCTAAACCAGTATCCACCACTGTAACTTTCCATGGTTCAGTATGCTTTTCATGAATAATAATTCTATCCTTACGATCTGCTTTGGAGAAATCGAAAGTAACATCACTGGTGATAAGAGAATAATCTCTAAACCATTTTTTAATGTAGTCTTGTTTATATCCAGCACAAATAACAAATTCGTTAAATCCATGTGCAGAATAAGATTTCATAATATGCCACAAAATAGGCATTTCGCCTATTTCAATCATTGGTTTTGGTTTAAATTGACTTTCTTCCGATATACGAGTTCCGTATCCACCTGCTAAAATTACTACTTTCATATGTTTCTCCAATCTTATTTATTTTATCATAAATAAACACATATATTGATACTGTTTGAATTTATCGTATAATTCTTTCTTGTTTGTTTCTCTTTCCTTTTTCTTATTGCGGTCAATGTTTGAAATCTCAACAATAGAATCTATAACCCCTTTGATATCGTTCTTTTTTAAAATTGTTTTATCATTACCAAATACAGTTTCTTTTTCTTTGCATGAATAATAAACGATAGTTTTCTTGTATTCTTTTAGGAATTCAATAAACGCACAATCAATTTTGCTATCAGAAAGAAGAAGCACGCTATCAGATTCTTTGACAATATTTAAAGCATCATATTGCTCATTAAATAGATCGATAAAATCGATTTTATTATTTTTGAAATATTCATCTAGGCGAGAATAGGCATAAGAATCACAATACATTGAGAATCTTAAATTTGTATTAGCTTCGTGCGCCTTTTTATAAATAGCAACTGCGTCTTTATAACGACTATATAAATGTCTTCCGCCCATAAAACACGAAGCATATTTTTGGGATGATTCGCCTTTGTTATGAGCCTCGTTTGCAATCAATGAAACATTATATTTATTCTTCTTAGTGAATGTTTCAAAACGTTTTTTTGCTTCCATATTAAATGCAACGTATTGAATTCTCTTGCGTTTATAAAGTTCCTTGTAATCAAAATTGTTTCTAAGATAACAAACAACCTTTTTTGCAAATCCGATGCATGACGCAAAACCAAAATTTAATAATTTGCTATCCACATAAACAATGTCAGGTTTGAATTTATCAATTTCAAATGAGAGCTTACGATATTTAAAAAGTTTTTTATTTACAACAAGCAAATTATCAGAGCTGTCATCGTAATTAGATGTGCCATATTTAACACCAATGCTTCTAATTTCAACTTTTTCAGAAAGTAAAGATTCTAACCCCTTCGAATAAAAGCTTGAAAAATCATCGACACTATATAAATTTAAAACTCTAATCTTTCTATCTTCTTCCAATACTTTTTCATCAAATTCTTTTGTTGATTTAACATATCTAGCAAATAGTTTTCTATCTTTAATTCCAACTTCATAATATGAATAATAACCAAAACACGAAATAGAGAAAAATAGCGGCATTAATATAAATTCAATTTTTTTTCTAAAAATAACCAAGAAAATTTGGAATATAAATAAATAAATAGTAAGCATTAATAGATTTTGGTTCATTTTCCTATGCTTGATCATTTTAATAAGAGGCATCAACAATAACGTCTCATAAGCTAATAAACCAACAACGCCAAAAGACGCTCCAAGTTCAGTAAAATTATTGTGAGAGAACATACCTATTCCATGTGTATAATACTGAACTTGGTCATATCCAAATCCAAACAATGGTCTAGTTATAAAAAGTCGTAATCCTTCTGAAAATAAAGCCGATCTATCGACAGCAGAGCCATCTTTTTTTCCATCAGTTTTTGCTAGTGCACTAAAAATCTCCTCGATTCTTTTTTTGAAATACTCCATACCGGGGAGCTGAATGATAACAACTAGCAATAGCACAATAGAGACAATTATTAAAATTGTAATCCATCTATTTTGCCTTTTTGTATTTACAATCAAAATGATTAGACCGCAGATAATGAAACACAAAATATTAGAAATAGATCCAGTCAATAAAATTATGCCAACAAATACGACTGCGGAAAGCGAATATAAAACTTTCATCCATTTTTTTGCATAAATGATCGAAATCAAAGAAAGCAACGCAAAGATTGATAAATATTTAGATAGATCATTTTGGTCTGAAAATTTTCTGCCAATTCTATCAGAAAAATCAAAGTGAATTATTTCGTTCCTATATGTGTAAATAAAGTACAACGCAAAAATAACACCGCCGACCAAAATTGCTTTAAACACAGTGTTTTTATTCTCTATATTCACAAAGAATTGATAAACAACTATTGAGAACAAGGAAAGCAAAATAATGGTTCTAGGATATTCAGAAACTCTTTTGTTCAAAATCTGAGATATAAGAATAATTAAGTTAAAAGTTAAAATCAAAACAGAAAAAATATCAAATTTAAAAGTTTTATATCTAGCAACATAAAAAATAATGAGTAATGAGAGAATGCCATAAACCATGATGTTTATATAGTTATAAGGTGTCCTATCGGACAACACCGAAAAGAAAGTGGCGAAAGGGATAACTAAAAAAATTACCGACTTTATCGATGTTTCAAGATTAGAAAAATAGATCTTAAATAATCTTTTCATCATCTTCTCCAAATTTCTTCCATAAAACACCAGAAAGGATAACAACAGTCAAAAATACAAGCGATACACCATTACCAATATAATTAAATACGGCGTATGAGAACGCAAATGTTGAGGAACTCATCAGCATCACTGATATTATTAGCCACAATAAAGCAAATGGAATTGAAGGCAAAAACGCTTTTAAAAAATAATTTTTCCTAGTTGGACTTTTAGTAGATATCAATGTTATTTGGAAATACATCAATAACTCAAAAAACAAAATTGAGACAAGCAAAAACACCAAATTACCTTTTTTGGTGTTTGCATATGCATCATTAATATTTTTTGATAATGAATCCAAAGATTTATTTTGTGACTGAAAATGAACAGTGGAACCTTCATTAACATAGTTTTTGCCAATTACTTCGTTCATAAACAAATAGATATTGTTATAACTTCCTCTGATATCAAAACACAATAAGGAACCGCTAGAAAAAACATTGTTTCCATCACAATTAGTAAATATTGTATTTTTGTTCCAAAATGCAAAAGACTTATAGTAGTCTCCGTATGTCCTATGCAAATCAGCGAGTTGTTCATTGCTTAATAAAGAAACAAATCTTTCAGAGTTTATATAAATATTGTTAATTGTAAAAGTCGGTTCACGGTCGGATTTTTTTAAATGCAAATAATAGTCGTTATCTGGCGCAATAATTTTATTAAATGCTTCTCTTATAACCGTAATGTCGGACTCTTGCTTCTCTAATAATCCCAGTTCAACAGCGATGTTGAATGCTTGCGTAGACGAAATGTAGCAGCCATAATTAATACCTTGCTTTTTTGATCCGATATTATTTTTGGATGCGTTTTCATTTATATAAAAAAGTGGGAGTCCGATTGATTCCATATATTTATAATCCCAGTAGTTTCTCACTCTTGCTAATTGATATTCTCCCAAAGAAGAAATTGGGGTTTTGGCAGAATATCTATAGATTGTGGAATCATATTGGATGATTTCTGCTGACGAGCCTGATAATAAATAAGAATTATAAAGTCTCTGCTTAAAAATTGTTTTATATTGCAAATTGATATTCTTGTTATATTGTTCCTTTCCATCCAAGGATGAATCCAATTCTAAATAGCCATGAACAAAATTGATGTTTTGTTGTTTGGCTTCATAATCAAGAACCATTAAGTTTGCGTATCTATTAACGTCGGAATTAGAAATGCCGTATAAATAAGAAAACAAGATTCCTAAACAAGAGAACAAAAGCACTAGGCCCATCAATGAACCTGTTTTATGTTTAGCATAAAAATCCTTGATACGTTTCATAATTATTTTATTCTACACGCGTACACAAGGATAAATCAACAAAACGTTATGTTTATTAATATTTATTAAAAAGTTCAATGTAGTCTTTTGCGCACTTATTCATTGAGAAGTTCTTTGAGTATACAGCGTTATGTTTGGACATATTTTGATAACTATTAATATTGTTTAAAACGGTTGAGACAATTGATAAAAATTTGCTTTGATCATTAACTTCAAATAAGAATCCATTTTCTCCTTCTTTGATAATATCTGATACTCCACCAACATTAGTGGAAACAACAATACATCCAGAAGACATCCCTTCAAGTAGAGATAACGGATTGGCTTCAAATAAAGATCCAAGTAAAATGATTTTGGAATCATTAACTACTTCAGCAGGACTATTCATAATCCCTTTAAAATCAACAAAGTCTAAAACGTTATGTTGCTTAGCTAATTCTTTAATTTCATCAAATAATTCTCCACCACCAACAAGAGCAACTTTTAAAGATGGGACTATTTTTTTAAGTTCTGCAAAAGCTGGTATTAAAAATTTGTGATTTTTTTCTTTTGAAAATCTACCAACGACAACAATATCGTATTTGCGCTTTGACAAAAGCAAATCGTTGTTAAAAGGATCCAAATTAACTCCATTATTTATAAATGGGACATTTTTGATTTTGTAATATGATGCCGAATCAACGGACAATCGTTTTGAAATAGCAACTGCAATGTAGTTATCTTTTCTTAGTATATGCTTAAAAAGCATACTAAGGATTTTTTTTGAACACTCAGCATCTGGCTTCAAATGCATTGTGTGGAACACATTAATCGTTTTCTTATATTTAGTTTTTCTTAGTGCTAAATAAGTTGGAATTAATGCGTTATTCTCGGTGTGAATAACATCTGGTTTAAATTCGTTAATAATCTTTCTTAAGTCTTTTGCGTTTTTTAAATCAAAATGTTTTTGCTTATTAAGCACGATAGGCTCGATACCTTTTTCTTTTAATCGATCAACAAAATATTGCTTGTATTTGCTATATAAAATAACCACTTTAAGTTCACACATTGAAGATAATTCACGTGATAAATTAACCGCGAATGTTTCTCCTCCTCCTGTTGGATACAAATTACTAATTACTTCTAAAACTTTCATAAAAAGTACCTCAATGGTTCTTTGCAATTATATGCAGGGGTTGTAATACTAACTATAATATCCATATAAGCATAAATATATTAAATTAAATTAGCATAATTATCAAATAAGCACGTCATTTATTTCGCACTTGCTTATATTTATTAATTTAAGATGATGATTATATTTCAGTTATAGGGATAACTTCTACTTCTTTTTCAGCATTATTACTAATAAATCCTGAAAATAGATTTGTAATCCAGTTGTTTAATTTATTAGCGGTATCTTTAGAAAAATAAGAATGCGCAATTATAAAACCATTAAAATGATTGCTAAAGACAAAAATATCCATCTAGGAACTCTAAATCTAGTTCTTTATTGTTGCTTCCATATCTACATATAGTAGATTATTTATTTTTACTATGGAATATGGAATTGGTAAAAGTTAAAGAATGTCTTAAAAGTTAAGCAACAAAAAAATTTCTTCTGTTTTTTAAACAATATTATTAACTATTCCTACATATATATTAGTAATCCAGTTATTAAATCTTTCTTAGTGTATTTATAAAAATAAGAATAATATACGATTATAAATCTATTAAAGATAATAACTAAAGATAAGAATATCTACAGAGATACTTTAAATCTTTATGAGGTCTTCTACTTCTGTATCTATATATTCTAAAATCTATTGAGATATATATTGAAAGTTGTTTACTTATCTAATTATATTTCACTAATAGGCTCATAAAAATAACAGACTATATTAGAATGCCAGGCGCTAATTATTCAGTTAATGAAAACAACTTATTTAGTGGCTACTATTGGACTAAATTTCCAATAGAGACAGAAGAAGATAATGGTACATCAGTATCTAGATGTAATATGAACGGCACGATTAACAATGACTTTGTTGGTTGGGGTGGCTCTTGTATAGAACCATATATCACTATTAATCTATAATAATAAAACCATTAGGTGGTGCCGCTAAAGAAGCGAATATTCATCTAGATAATTTAAATTATTTCTTTCTACTACTTTCATTTCTTTTATATATTAATTTCAAGATTAACTATATGAACGGAGTTAGGTATCTATATCTTTAAAACCAAAGATGGTAAAAGCGACCATTCCACTTGATTGCCTAGCTTTCTTGTGCCTGGTCTAGCGGCACAATTAATTTCATTTTTACATGATTCAGCTATATTATCTGGAAGAATCTCTAACATATTTTTAATGTTCAAAAGTAAGGAGTGGCCTATTTCGCCATTAGACAAAGTTACAGACTCAAAATCTCTATAATTGACAATTGTTCGGTTGTGGCTTATTGCATTCCTCAACTCAACCAAAGCTTTCAAATTCTTTCTGAGAACAATTTTTGTTTTAAAAAGAATATTTTTATAGGAATTATCTAATGACCAAACAGTATTTACTATCGTACTAAATAAACTTGAGTATACATACTCATATAAGCTTTTTTCAATGGCTAAACCTAATTGCAATGGAGAAGTAAAATTATTACAAATACACGCTCTAAAGCGCTCTTCTAATAATCCAATGTACTTGTATACAATTCTCCTAATCCTTTTATCATATCTAAAAGCCGTAGCGACTTCTTTATACGTTGGCTTTCTTTCAACGATAAAAGAAGCAAGATATTTAGCCATCAATATATGTTCTTCCAAGCCTCTCAGTTCAACGTATTCCTTAGCGTGTCCAATCTCATTTTCTTCTATTTCAATGAGTTCAAAAAAACTGTTGTAGTCAATCATAGAACTTCTGTAATAATTCATTAACTGTTTCAATTAAAATTGAAAATGATTGTTTATCAGATTGTCTGCTTAAGTAGTAGTTTTTCTTTTTAAGATATAATTGTTTGATATTTTCCCAATATCCATCACGCTTAAGCATAGTAAAATTGTAACTAAAATTCCTTGACTGTGGCACTTTATTCCAAATATATCTAGATTGATTCAAATTTTTATCATTGACCAATTTATATAAGAAGCCGTCGTTCCCTTCTACAAAAATTGCTATATCAAATGAAAAATTATAACCTGCAACTTTTCCAACTTTGCATGTTATAACCGAAGTTGAGTCTGATACTTTAACTTCATTACCACAAGACTTTTTTAAAGCATCCATAAATAAGGATTTAATTTTGTTTGGACTACCTATTAGCTGTTTTTTATCTCGTTGAATAATCAAATTATAATCTAGATCAATAGAGTTGTTTTTTCCGTTAATCATCATCAAGCGTGTTTCGCCACTACCGATTAATTTAAAAGAAAAAGTAAAGTATTCACAAAGTAAATCTTGCATAGAAATAATAATTTCTTCGCAATACAATCTTAGTTTATTTCTTAATTCTTTGTTTTCGGTATATTTATACATCAATAAGACCGCCTTTGTATTAAAATGTCTTGTAATATTTACTGTGTTTAAAATTGTAGCCAACAAGAGCGTTGCACCTTTCTCTTAATGCTTTAGACGTACTTCGATCGCATTGTCTGTTTAACACATCAATAAGCAGTTTAATATACTCTTCGAAGCCTGAAATAAATCTACATATTTCATGGCAGTAACTCCATTCTGAGTTTGTTAATGTTTTAGACAAGTCTGGTATTAAATAGTCTTTCTCTGAAAAACTTTCAGCTATTAATCTCTTTTTATCATTTGTTTCATACATATTTTTATATAAATAATCAGATAATGCATCGTAGTCCCTTTTTTCAAACATTAAGTCCAATTTTTTATTTCTATCAATAAAGGTTTTCTTTTCAACAGCTTTATTAAACGACACTTTAAACTTAGACAATAGATTATTTTTCTCACGGTTGTCACTATGTAAATATTCCAAAGAACGTTCTATATCTTTTTTAATGGTGTCAACCATTGTCTGAATAATTAAATTTTGTTCTTGCTGAGATAACTCATCAATCATATTTATTAAAAATGATTTTAGTAAATCCATGTGTGACTTTTGATTAAAATCGAAGTTGTTTAAATTATCAAAAAAAGCCTTTTTATAATATTGTTTTGTATCATCATCATAAAGAAACAAATCTTTATTGAAAGGATATTTTGAAATTATAGAGTCTCCTTGATTTGATGGAAAATATGCATTCAATACTAAAGAGTAATCGTCATTTAAAATTGATTCAATAACTATGCGTGTGAGCTGTTTAGACGGAAGTGTTTCTTTATTTTTGTTAAATACAAAATACAATTTATTAGCGATTCCTCTTCCAAATGTGTCTACATCATCTTCATAATATACGTTTTCAATACTTGCTTTTTCAAAAATTGGATCGTTTGAAGATTGAGATAGAATACAATTGGTGGCAATAATAAAACATCTAAATAACTGAGTTTTGCTGATTTTGCTCTTATCAAAAAAATCAAGTTGTTTTTTCGATAATAAATATTTTCTAAAGTCTTCAAAATATTGATATGATCTTATAATAATCCTCCAATTTGAGTTAGCATCTTCTAAAAAGGATAGACTAGCTTCAAATTCTACATCATGAGTAATATCGTTAAATAATCTATAATCGGCTTCAACAGGAATATATAAATCAAATATCTTTTCTTTTAATTGCTCAAAATAATCATCTTTTATCTCACAAGAATTACATAAGCAAATCAATTTAAAGCCCAATTTAATTAGAGAATCAAATATTCCATGAATAATCCGCAGTGATTCTAAAGAGCACCTTTCCAAATCATCAAATATCACAAAGTGACCATTAAAATTTAAACGTACAAGTTCTGTTGAAAAAAACAGGTGCCCGTTAGATAAATTTATAAATTCAGGATCAATCTTTTCAGATAATAACGACATCAAAGAATCTCTAGATTCAATTCCAAAAAGAGAAAAATATGAATACTCATATTGATTTGTGCTAAAAAATTTATCAACATTGAAAGTTTTACCAATGCCCCATTTTCCGTCAATCATTAGAGAATTGAATTCGTTATTATTTAACTTTTTTATTATCTGGCTAATATTTGTTATGAACATATTAACAACTTTCTATTCTAATCAATTTATTTCTTTTGTCGTTATTAAAATATAAGGAATAACAATAACAATTATTATCGATGCTTCTAAGCTCTAACGTTGCTTTTTCAAGTGTATTTTTATAATAAAATGAAAGGCAAAAAAGTTCTCCTTTTTCTATTAAAGAGGTCATAGATGGAACAAATATCTTGTCCCTAATTTGTAGCGATGCTACCGAAAAATAATTGCAATCTGAATTTTTTAAATACAAATGTTTGTTTGATACACGCTTACTTTGATCAGAACATTTCATTTGCATTTGTGTCGCATCGCATATGTCGAATTTTATCGGAACAAATATCTTCGGTATATTTATTTTTTTGTCTCTTTCTTCGTTCTGCTTAATATTATATAAAATTGTAACAACAACACCAGTTAAGGTTATTAGCCCCCCTATTATAGAAGCCATTATAGTTACAAAATAATTGCCATTAATATTGTCCATTTGTCTTGTAATTCCAAACACAAAAATCACAACCGGAAAAAGGCAAATTATTGTGAGAAGTATTGTATTAATCAAATTCGAAGATAGCCATTTTTTCATATTATTATTCTTTTATGCTTATTATATAAACTAAATTATTCAGTTTCCAAACAAATCTCGCTCGATAGTAAAACTATTAAGATATTGCCAATAACTCTGATAATCTTTAGTATCGTATTGGTATTTTGACACAACAATGCCAATACTGGTGTTTGATTCTTTCGCTATTTTAAATAAGTCATCGATTTTAGTATTGTCATTTTTGTAAAATTTGAATAAATGTTTATTTATTAAAAAGTTCGAAGCCATTTTGTCAATATTGCACTCTTCTTCAATGTCAATTACTCTAATAAAATCATTGTTCGGATTGATATCTCCGCTAATTATGTGCATCATCTCGTGCACAAAAGCAAACACAACATATTCTATTTTTCTAAATCTATCAGTCAGTACAACATATATTTGACCACAATGTGAACAAGAAAGACCTCTAATATAGCTTGTTGGTGCAGCATGGCAAAAGGCTACATGAATTCCACACTGCTCACATATATATTCAATATTTTTTATTAAATCATTAGAATCAGATGTAGACAAAAGATCTTTGTTCTCATACAAAATGGCTTTTGTTTTTTCAGTACCAACAAAAACCCTATCTTGCTCAAATAATTTTAGTTGATTAATAATTATTTTTGTCCATATATCTACTACAACATTATCATTATCCGTAACTTTAGACCGATCTTTGGAATAAGCAACACAAATTGAATTAGCAAAATTATTATCGATAATTGATACAACATCGTTAAGATTATCTTTTTTAAAAACGTCAAGTAATATTGTGGTTTGCTCCACAGGGTCAGATGTAATATTTTTGAATGCCTGGTTAAGTTTTAGTGTTTTTGAATTTTTTGCATAATTATTTTTGTTTAAAAACTCTGCGTCATTTTTAAGCTGTTCCTGATATTTTTTTGAATAATTTAAAACATAATCTTCGTCTAAACCAGGGATACATTTGCAAAGCGCCTTTGCAAATTTTTTTGTGACTGGTAATTTATCATGCATTATTAAAGATATTTGTTTTTCTGAATAACCACTTGCTAAATGTAAATCCCGTTGAGAAACATTGTTTGCCTTTAAGTATCTCTTTATAAAAGAGCTAGTTGGTAAAATTCTTCTATTCATCATATGCATGCTACCCTTAATGATCATCTAATATATTTGTAATCGTTACTTTTGTAACCAATTGCGGATCTTCTTCTCCGTCGCTTTGAACCCACATTCTATAATTTCTACTTAAATCAATTGACCAAGTATATAACTCGACAGTCAATTTGTGTCTCCTGTCTGGGGGAACTTCAGGTATTTGTTTTAAATTTGTTGCGACAAAAAGTTCATCTAAGACTTCTATTATCCTTTCGGACAATCTGCCATATTCTCTTTTGATAATTCTATTATCAGATAAACTTTTTTCTAATTTTTTGTTGGCGAATTCAACTAACATAATAATATATTATAGAAATTATAAGAAAAGGTAAAGTTTTTTTGACTTTTGACACATAATTTTATATTTGATATATTTATGTATAGAAACCAAAGGAGGCAATTCTATGTTTTATGTCCCAATAATTAAATTAAAATCTGCCGAAATCAGACTATCGTCATATATAAAAAACGCAATTTGTAATGACAATATTATTCCCTTTTTAGAGCTTATATATGAGTTAGACAATACGAGAAAAAATACAACATTAGATACTTTTTTGAACAACACAGGTATTCGATTTTTCTTTGTTGGAATTCCTCATAAACCTGACGTAATAAAAACAGACGACGGAAAGAAGTTAGTAACAAAAGCAAATAAAAATAGTAAAACTTATTATGATGAATCACTTAAGTTATTCAATTTAAAAACATGCATTCCTGTATTTTATGTATATAACAATGAGGATATAGATTACTGTAATAGCTTTTTAAAATATGCAAAAGACCATAACAAGATGGCAGCAGTTATTACAACGACAAATTATGCCTCGTCTATAAACCAATCATTGTTATCTACAAACACATATTTATTAATCGATATAGGGAAAGATGGATTAGGTGCTAAAAGAATATCTCTAAAATCAATATGTTCTACCTTTGATTCAAATTTAATTATCATTAGAGAAAGTCGTGGCATAAATACAATGAACACTATAATCAAAAATGGGAAACCCGTTCAATTAAACGAAGATCTTTCAGGCGACATTAAGCGACTAAAAAATGTCCTCGGGTTTAAGATAAGTGGGTTTGGCGACTACTGTGGATATAAAAATGTAGCAACATTAGAAGGTGGTGGAGGAAATCGAGGCAAAATGTTCCCTGCCTGGGCTATGTATAGGCGCGATGAAATCATCCCATACTATCTTGGAATTAAAAGTAGTAAGCCATTATCCGATGATGGTTTTAATGAATTAATAAAACTAAGTATTGATTGTTTCAAAAAAATAGATCCATCTTTAGACAATCCTTGTATCTCCATCTTAATGCATGAAAATATGGGCAATTACGGTCCCTGGAATGTGCTAACCGAATGGAACTATATATATCAAATGTCTAAATATGATGACTGGGTCAAAATCAAGACGTTAGATTGAATTAAAATAAAACTGATAATCGAGACGGTTTAAATATTTCGGATGTCTGCAAAAGATATTCCATTTTCTTTTATATCTAATTTTGAGGCAATTTTTGAAATATTCGTTTACCAATTTATTATCATTCAATAGACAACTAATTTTTTCTCTTTCTGATTTTCTCAAAATTAAAAATTGAGCATGAGCACTGAGGTGTGAAGATATCTTAGCTTCTTTTACAATCTCAAAAACTGGATTATCAACAGAATCGTCATATACATATAGTCCAACACATTCTGGGATAGAAGCTAATAAATCCTCTTTTCTTTCGAGAGGGCAAATGACATAAACATGCTCAAAAACATCAAGATAATCATTTAATTGCTTATCTAGTCTTCTTAATGAATCATATTTAGTTTTAATTTCATAGGCACAACTAAAACCATTAATAGAACAAATATCAACTCTTGAATTTCCAACTGGTAACTCAAAAAATGAAAGAGTTTTTTTATTTTTTAAATATTCTATAAAATTTGCTTTTATAAAAGCTTCATTATGATAATAACTAATCATCAACTGTTCAGCAACTTCTTTTGCATGGCCTTCCATTTCAAAATAAGATGCGCTTTCATCAAATGTTTGTTCAAAGAGTCTGCATAGTTCTTCATCACTAAAAGAGGAGGAATAGCGATTAATCCAAGAGATAGTTAGAGTCTTTAATTTGCTTTTCCCAAAATAACTCTCAATGCTTGAAATTTTCTTACTAACAACATTCATATTAATTTTTTTAAAAAGTTACTATTTATTTCGACATTTATTTAATAATAAATTCTATTAAAATGCAATTTGTTTGATTATACATTCTCTGATTTTGTTTAGAAACACTTTAAGCACAAATAGAGTTTTGTTTAACCCAAACCCAAATTCTTTCTATATAGTGGTTAAACAAGATAACGGATTACATTTCAATGCTTTTTTATAATCAGTTTATTCAGGTACATAGAAAAATCAGTACATATCCACTCTATTTCTCATCTTCTCGGCAAGTGTTTGTAGAACCAACAGTAAAAATAAAACACCCAGCTCAAACACGAGCCAGGTATCGTTTTTAAGTAATTGTCTATTTTACGAAAAGGTTAATTAATTAACTGCAATCAAAGCAATTTGCTGTTTCTTGTTGAGCGCACTATTTTTGAATTAAATATTTAGACAAAACAACTAATATATTGCTGCAATTTAACTCTATTGCAATCTTTGCTTTTATATTCCTTGGCTTTAATATATTTGCTTAAATTATAAAAGAAAGATCCTTCTTTATATTCTGCTTTTGAAGAGTCAGTATCTATAAAGAATATTGTTACAGTCCTACCATTTGTGTTTGATTCAAACATTTTTGTGAGACTTTTTATTCTGTTAACGATTTTCTTATCCTTGTAATGGGTCTTACCACCTAATGTAATCCACTGAACATTAATATCAGATAAATCAAAATACTTTTTAATTACCTCATTAATATAAATAACATCTGTTTTATCTTCGCTGTTTGTTTCCACGACCAATAATAATTGAAGAGGTTTTATATCGTTCATCTTTTTTTACCTCCTCCAAATACTTTCACAAAATCAACAGAGTTAATATTAAATGGCGAATTAGGAATCATTCCATTTCTATATACATTTACAACAGAATAATTACCATTTCTCCTCCATGGTGTAACTTTTTGATTATTAATAAAATCAATAGAGTGTTTTAATCCTTTTTTATCTAGAACTTCCATAGGCCCTAAATTATGTGTTGTGAATATAAACTGTCCATTTGTACACTCTAAGAAGTATTCAACAAGTTTGCATAAATAAACGTCATGAATATTGGCATCAAATTCATCAACAAAAACGACACCACTAGAATCAACCGTGCTCAATGCACTAAATATTCTAACAAGCTTTTTAATGCCTGTGCTTTCGTACTCTAAATCTACTCTATCACCATTTTTGTATATTAAGGTTTTTTTGCAAATTAATTTCCCGCCTCTAGCATCGCTAGTTCTTATGTCGATATCCTCTAAATCTGGTTTAAAAACTTTTAAGAATTTTTTAATTTTGGTAATTTCATTAACATATTCTTCATATTCATTGGAATTGATAATATCGTCATTATCACTAATTTGCATAGGATTTATAGCCCTTAAAAAAGTTTTAGATCTATTTTCTAATCTTTCAGTAGAAACCTTGACAACATCATCTTTATCAATAAAAACATTTAAAGAAAGCGCAAACAAAACAATACTCATTACTGCCAATTGTGCAAAAGCGTATTCCTTTTCTGAAGAGTTAAAACTTTTCTTGTGCGTAAAACTAGTGTTTATCATAATCGGATAAACAATCGAACTTACTGTCAATAAATTCCTTGTTTGATTCTCTAAATCATCAATAATCTTTTTGTCAGGTGTTTTGAAGTGATCTACTATAACACCATCTTTAGTGTCAAAAAGCATTACTTCACTATCAACATTACCCCAGGTTTTGCCTTTACAATAACTAATACGTTCATGAGAAACAAAAACTCTGTCATCCTTTTGCTTAAATTCAATAATATGATGAAGCACGTCAAAACTATTTTTATCAACATAAATAGCAAAATATAAATCTACATTAACTTTTTTTGAATGCTGATTAATTAATCCACGTAAAGAGCCATTAAAACTTTGAGCGGCTAAATACTCACCATTAATAACACTATTTCTATATAATTCTAAAGTGTGTGCAATAGCGGTCTTTCCTTCACCATTAGTGCCGTATATTGCCTTTACTAAAGATTTATCATATGTCAAATCTTTCAAGTCATGATTATAGAATTGTAATTCAATGTTATGCTCCAAAGATTTTAATCCCGAAGCTTTTAAACCTAATAATATAAAGCGTGGCATAAAAACAACCTCCTACTTTGTTAAATACATAACACAATTATATTTTACACGCCTTAACTATAATTGTATAGGAAAATATACATTTTGTATTTTTTCTTGATTTCTATCTATTTAATAATATAATAAAAGCATGGATAAAAAAGTCCAAACAAACTAAATATAGCTTTCTAATAATTTACGCGTATCTATTATTGCTAAATTAAAGGAAAGCAATTAGATGCGCGATAGAAATATCGCCATCGTTACGATGGCTTTTTATATCCTTAGTGGAGACTCCACTATAAAAGTCTGCTAATGAAAGGAGGGCTAATTATGCCTAGAAATGAACATCATGTAGTTCATAGAGAGAATGGTGGTTGGGCTGTTAAAAGAAACAACGCAACAAGAGCATCAGGTGTATATAACACAAAGCAAGACGCCATTAATGCAGGTAGACAAATCAGCGTCAATCAAAATACCGAACTAGTCATTCATAACATGAACGGCAAAATTTCAGGTTCTGACAGTCATGGCAACGACCCATGTCCACCTAAAGACAGAACCTAATATCATTACTCAAAAACAGAAAGCACCACTGGTAACTTATCAGCGGTTCTTTTTTTAAAGTATTAGAACATATCAGTAAAACTAGAATAGTATAATTGTATAGGCGGAGGCTATACCGCTTGCGGGCTTGCCCGCTTTTTCTTTGCCACCATTCTTTTCAGTATCATCAGTCTTTAAAAACAATTAAAACGGAAGATCGTCGTCCTCTGAACAAGTTTTGGTTTTTTTGTTTTCAAAAGCCATTATTGTATTTTCTAACCTAGTAATAAGTTCATCATAAGTAATTACTTCAGAAATGTCCTTATGTGCTTTTCTAACGATTTCAAAATCGTTTTTTTCTAATTCAGACATATCGTTTCCCCTTCCCGCAATAATAACACCTTGCGGATTAACGATTTTAATTATTAAATTGCCAATCTTATCGCGAAATGTAGAATTCAGTTTATTATCTAGACGCTCTTTGTCTGATGCTAAAAAATAAATATATTTTTCAACTTGAGTAAACGATCCAGCCAATTCCTTGGTCGGCGAATAATTGTCCCTATATAATCTTAGGAGTTTTCCAATTTCAGCTTTTTTTATTTCAATAACGTCAACATGTCCTTGATTGTCAATTGCCAAAAAATCCAGCTGTTTTTTGTCACCAAGCGAAATAATGCTTACAGAAGGGAAAATGTATAGATATTTTGGAAAGACAATTTTTATAATATCGATTATCTTATTTTGCCATTGTTTTTCAGATAACGTTTTGTCATTAAGCATCGACTTAAGATTTTGCAAAATGCTTTTATATTCTTCAATTTTAAAACTATAAAAAGCCTTAGGCATATTCTCGCTATAATCATCAACGTTGCGCAGCTTATTAACATATGTTTCATATTTGCTCTTGTAGTCCGGAACACTTTCAAAAAAATCCTGAAACAATTGTTCTGTAACTTTATCTTTATACTTTGACAATTCATATCTGGTTGGCATTCTAACAATACACTCCTCAAACCTATCAACCGGAATGTGATTAGTGGAGTTTTCATGTTTATCAGCATCAATGTAAATATCAGAGTTTATTGTTCTAGATAAATATCCAATTACCGACGTATTTTCATGAGTTAAATACCTTAATTTGATTGGAATGTTCACATCAAAGTAAACATCATACGCAATATTAAAAACATTCCGATCCAATCGATAATAACTCTCGGTCTCGTCCTTTCTTCCTATCATAATGTATGCTGGAAAATCATCTTCATCTTTATTGACTATGTTTTCTTTTTTGATATGAAAGGTTCTATTAAGAATAAGAGACCTACCATCTTTTTCATAGTACTCACATGATTTTATAAATTCTTCAAAAGAAACAAAGCCAAATTCTGGCTCATATTCAATTAATAACGTTTTATCTTTTTTGATTACTGATTTTGTAGCCATTTCATCCGCATTATTTCGCTCTACAAATACATAGTTTCAAAGTAATGAACACCATTTCAATTATATTAAAACCATTAACACAGTAACATTTTTCGGATTTATAAAATATATTTATGTTCATATATTATTTGTTATAGTTCCATCCTTAATGTGACACTTAATATTATTGGCCTTACAATAACTAATAACCAAATCAGCACATTCGTTGTAATACTTATTTCTATCTTTGTATTCAGAAATAATCTTGTTATAGTTCCATTTGCCAAACACAATATAATCAACAAATGGAATTAAGATTAAAAGTTCGCTTAAATTTTGTTTAACTATATTAGGTGTAGGGTAAGGTTCAATGCTAACCCATGTCTTAAACCCAGCATCGTGAGCCCTTCTTAAACTTTCAATTCTATCAGCATAAGGTGCTGTGCCTGGTTCGTATTTTTTTCTAAAGCTTTCATCTAAAGATACAAGCGTTATTCCAAACTCGTTATATCGCGAAGTATTAAGAACTTCTTCAGGAATAATTCCTTTAGTCAATGTAATAGCCTTTATGCCATCTTTATTTAATCTATTAATAATCTTAATTGATAAATCAGAAACTTCAGGATATCCAACCATAAATGGATCTGTAGTGAAAGATAATTGTACTGATTTAATTGATTTTCTATATTTAGGTATTTCTTTATCCAATAGTTCTAAAGCGTTGGACACTATTTTAGGTTCAATCCACTCCTGGTAGGATTTTACATTTCCAAATCTTTTTGCCATATTAAAGGCATAACAAGGAAACATACATCCATGAGAACACCCTAAAACATGGTTGATTGTGTAATCTCCATATTCAACCCCTGTTTTGTAAAGAAGTGATTTACGTGTTACTTTTTTCATTCCTTTGTTTTTAATATGTGTTCAGCACATTTTGATGCAAGCACTTGTGCTTTTGGGTTTTTGCTTGATGTCATAAAGAACAAAATAAACATTATGCTATTTTTCTCATTTTTAAAAATTCTAGGATTAGGAGCAACATAAGGGAAAATAGTCTTAAGTTTGTTAGTAACATATTTGATAATTGAATCAGTACCAACTTTTTCAAAGTCGCTTTCGAATTGCTCTCCTTCAAATATGCTTAATTGAACTGCTTCTTTTTTCTTATAAATTACGTCCTCCCAGTCGTTTCCGCCAAAACAATTGTTTAGTCTATCTTTCCACAAAACAATTTGTTCTTTATCTTTTGCAAAAAGACGATTGACCGCGTAAAAAGGAAACAAAAACCACAAATCAATGGATCCTGTATCGGAAATAACTTTAAGCGTTTTCCATTCTGTTTGTGTTGCAAAAGGATCAACAAAGAAAACTCCTCTTGAATACCTCCAGTCAGTATTTAATACAAGGCTTTGAAGAGCAATATTTGCGTCAGAATTAATTATTGTTATATTTCTATCTTTTCTTGAGTATTTAAGAAGTTCAAGCTTCTTTGCTTTTTTAGTGTTTAACTCTATAAAATAATATCGATCAAATGGTAACCCTATGTTAAGTGCTATAGAAGCAGACCCTTCAATTTTTTGCCCGTTTCGAAGAGTAATTTCGCCTTCGCCAGCAAATCCATCAACATATATTTTTCTAAAATTTTGGTTTTTTAGCGCTGTTGTATAAAAATCAAGATACTTAGATAAAATATCTAATTTTTCTATTGTCCAAACACCACCAAATGTCTCTTTTTTACTCATATAAAAATGTTATCAGACGCCTAAAACGTTTTCAATTAAACATTATCTTATATTTATGAACTATAAGGATAAGGCTTTAATCTCGCTATATCTCGAGCTAAGCATCGTTTTGGTAGATAAATAACAATCGCTTTCTGTGATAGCAGAAAACAATATTAATAAGTGTCAAATACCAAGAACGTACCTTTCAATTCAAAAACTTCTATGTTGGTATATTAATAATTTGATTATCTTTTAGACGACATCATTTTACTTCTTAATATTATAAGTAACTTATTCAGCGGGTGTTTCCATAACAGAACAAAAGCGATTTAAAAATCGCCTATAACTCGGACTAGCCGCCGAGTTTTTTTATAATATAGGTATGTTTTATCGAAACTCTGATTTAAGGATTAATCGTTATTTCATGAACTTTAAGGACGATATTAACGAAGCCAAAAAACACGGAAGAGATGTTTTCTATAACGAAATTAGAAAGAAAAATAATTGTTATTATGCTAGAAAACTTCAAGGTGATGTTTATATTAAAGATATTTTCATTAGATACTGGCCAGAATTTAAAAAGAGATACGAGAGAAGATTACAAAGACTGGGTTAATTGAATCAATTGATAAATTTGTTGGATGTCATAATTTTGATAATGGTTTTCTTTATTACGAATGTCCTGAATGTGGTGATTTCTTTATGATGGGATTTTCTTGTCATTCTAGGATGTGTCCATCATGTGGTAAGAAATATAAAGACCAAAGAACTGTTAAAGTAAGCGAGAAATGTCTAGAAGTATCGCATAGGCAATTTGTTTTTACTATTCCTTTTCAATTAAGAGATTATTTTCGTTTATATAGAAAGCCACTACTGAATGCTTTATTTAGAAGTGTTGATGAGGCATTTAATGCTTTACTTGAAAGGCACGCTCCTATCGCTTATAAGAAAGAAAAAAGAAGATTAGGACATATCGATTTTCTCCATACATTTGGTAGAGATATGAAGTGGCACCCACACATCCATGTCTTAATCGCGGAAAAGTATTGGAATAACAAAGGTGAACTTAAAAAATATGATTACTTTTCTTTTGATTTTTTAAGAATTGCTTTTAGAAATGCTTTATTCAATCACATCTACGGTTATTTCAAAGCTAATCGTCCTAAAAAAGAACAGCAACAAATGTATCTGCTTCTTAAAGAATTAAAGGATAAATACCCTCTTGGTTATTATGTTTATGGTAAAAAGTTTTCAAAAGAGAAATACACCACTAAAGATATGACAGAATTAACAAATTATATTGCTAGATATGCTTCTCACCCTCCAATATCAGAAAGAAGAATAACTAAATGTGATATTGAGAATAACACAGTCACTTGGTTTTATGATCCACATGAAGATGATGATATTGAAGATGAAAACGAAAAGAAAGGAAGACAATATATCACCGAAGATGTTTTTAAATTTATGGAGAGATTAGTTCTTCATGTCGCTGATAAAGGCTTTCAACAAATTAGATACTATGGATTTTACTCAAATAAGTTTAAAGATAAGGTAAAAGATAAACCTTTATTCAGCGATAAAGAGTTAAAAAGAATGTTAAGTGATACAATATGGGTAAATGGTTTAAAGAAAGCATTTGGTTATGACCCACTTTTATGTAAATGTGGGACCCAAATGATTCTCAACCTTGAATTATCAGATTTTCATAGAAAAGAGGGTTATGGTTAATGCGCTACAACTTTAGAGTAAGAGAAGACAAAAATACTGGTGAATTTATCATAGATATGAAATGTCTTAATTGTGATTATGAAGAGGTAATCCCAATGGACATATTTTCAGAATTGTTTGATCCCGACTTTGATGAGAATCCAGCGATAACTTGTCCTAAATGTGACCATGATTTGTTTGTTCCTAAGGATGTCTACGACCAAATCAAAGGTGGATTCATCTATAAACCAGATAAAAAATAATATAAGAAGGCCTGTAATAGCTTTTTATTTAATTAGAGCTTCAAATAGAATTTCCTAATCAAAATAAAAACTGACACCAGTCAGTTTTTGAAGAACTAATTTAGCAATCAAAACATTTTTAAATTCAATGTTTATCAACTTCGCCTTAATGTTCTTCTTCTTGTTCGCATGTATAGTATAAAACACACATGAATTGAAATCAACACTTTTCAGTCTTTTTTGCTTTTCAGTCTTTTTTTGTTGGTGTTATATATCTGACAACATTTGCAAAAGCAGATATACTTTTCAGATGATGGCAGCCTATTTCTATCAATAATAGATTTAGAGATTAAATTTATTATAGTGAACAATAAGGTAATTATAGCAAGCAAAGAGGCAGTAGACACTAAAAGAATCCATGGACCCAGACACCAGAAAAATTTTGAAAATGAAAATTGCATTAAGCAAATAAAACCTATTATTGTGATGATAGTTTGAACCATAGGCAACACAAAACCATTATTAGTATTAGCATCATGCCAAAGAGTATTGGAGGTAACATTAATATCTGCCATTCTCTCTTCAATTTTTAAAGCTTCATAAATCTTGTGATAAAAAATAATTTTTTCATGATTTTGATTAAGCGAATAGTTGTTATAAGTTGAAAGTGTCTTGTTATAAACTGATGTATAATTTTTTATTGATGGGATTCTAATCAAGAAAGAGTTGTGTTTTTGCAATGCATTTAAATAGATTTTAAGCAGTGATCCAGCGCAAAGTAGCATGGAAGAATATATTATTGATGAAACAATAGAGTAATAAATATGAACTGCTCTATATCTTAGGTGGTGATTACTTTCGAATAATTCTTCATAATCTTTTTTATTCTTCTTTTTTTCGTCTATCATTTGATAAAACGGCATCGCATAACCATATACAAATGTCGTATAATCAATAAAAAAGTTTTCAGAATCGCTTATTGGTGCTTTGTTTATAATTGAACCACTGCGTTCGTTATTAATCCAATTAATCCTTTCCTTTAGAGAGTTCTTTTTCGTAAACAATTGGTTACTCTCAGTCCTTTTTGCTATTGATGCGTAAGAAATGCTCCTGTAATAGCAAATACTAGTACAAAGTAGATTGTAAAATAGCGCGATGTTTTTATTATACATAACTAATGTTCTGTGAGATACATTTATAAAATTATTTTTATCTTGCGTAATTTTAACAAAAACAGTTCTCCTTGTTTCGCCTTTCTTTTTTAGCTTAGTAAAAACATCACTAAGTCCGAGCAAATTATCAAAATTAATTTCATTGAAAGCGTCAATATATCCATCTAGGTCTTTACAAATATTTCTTTTGATTTTTTTGCATTTGTCAAAAATATATTGTTTGCAATTTAAAGATGATAAAAATTTATTTGATATATTCTCAAGATAATTGGTTTCAAAACAAATAGTAGCAACATTATTTATACCAACAACAAGATAAATATTGCTAACCGGAAAGTTATCAATCGATGCCTCTTTAAAACAATAAAATAATGAAGTCAAAGACTTCAAGTCTTTTAAAAATTTGTTCTAGCAGCACACCAAATTGGT